>NZ_LT635772.1:0-346702 GCF_900128415.1 Anaerococcus mediterraneensis | reverse complement strand
AGATTTGTCTTTGGGACTTGTTAATGATAGGAAATTAAGGTCCTATGGGGTAGGTGTTTTTCTTGGGATCGGACTCATAATTCTAATAAGTCTTATTTTATGGGCTTTTGGTTTTGCAGAAATAAGCAAAAACAACATGGTCTTTGATAAAAAGATTTTTATTTTTTATATAGTTGGTTGGATGATCCAGGGTTTTGAAGAGGAGTTTCTCTTAAGATCTATCCTGATGAACCAGCTTGGATCAAGGGGAAAGATAAGCCTTGCAATAATAGCAAATTCCTTTATATTTTCGATCCTCCACCTGAGCAATTCGGGCTTTACCTTTCTAGCCTTTGTAAACTTATCCTTGATTGGGATCATATTTTCACTATTATTTTATATGACTGATTCGATCTACATATCAGCAGGAGCCCACTCCTTTTGGAATATGGCCATGGCAAATATCTTTGGAATAGTAGTTTCAGGCGATGTTGCAAGCCCTGTTACGATTTTAAATACAAGACTAAAGGGCAATTCTCTTGTATCAGGGGGCAGCTTTGGCCTAGAGGCAAGTATAGTTACAAGCCTAGTTTTTATCATAGTTTTGTTAATTTTGATTAGAAAAATAAAAAATAGACCTTGCGACTAGCGGGGTCTATTTTTTTTTAGAGTATATTTATCAGATTAAAGAGGTATATTATATGATAATTATAAAAGAGAAGGAGGGCTTATGTCTATTTATAAATTTGGAAATGATCTAACAAAAATTAGAGAAAACAAAAGGATTAGCCAGGAAGACTTGGCCTTTTTATCTGGGATCAGCCGCAGGTCTATTTCTAGAATAGAAAACGGCCAAATTAATGAGCCAAGCATGGATACCCTCCTAAAATTATCGGCCGCTCTAGATTTCGACTTAGTTGATTTATACATAAAAGATAATTATGAAAGCCACTACATATATAGGGACCTCCTATCAAGCTTTGACATCCTTTCTAGCTTTAAATCCAGGGAAGAAATTCTATTATTAGAAAAGAAAGTCGATATTTTAGAAAAAGATCCGAGTTTCAAGGGAAAAGACTATGAGATTGCCCTCATAAGGCTTTTTATAAAATTTTTAGAAACTCCAATTTTACTTAGTTTAACAGAGGAGTTTGAGGAAATCACGAGCGCTAGGATAAATAAAAATAATATACTAACTAGAGATTTGAGCTTTTTAGAAGCAAGACTTCTTATAAATGTTTGTAATAATAAAGCTTATTTTAAAAATATTGATAGGAAAGAGATTTTATCATCCATAATAGATAAAAACGATGAAAGTATTATAAAATTAATTGCCTACTACTCTCTTGTTAACGTCATGGATATGGAGAGGGATTCTCTTAATGGCTTAGAAAAAATTAACGAAGCAATTTCTTTTGCAAAATATTCTAATCATAGCGAGATGTTTGCGTTTTTATATTATCTGAAATTTTTGTGCCAACATGAATTGGTAGATGAAGAATATAGAAACTCAATAGAATTATCTAGAATTTTTGCAAGCCATCTTGGAAAAGATGAGGCATTAAAGTCAATAAACCAAGGCATAGGAGACGTTTTAGGAAATAATTAAAATTGGGACAGCCATGTCCCTTTTTAATTTGCTAGGCTTAAGTATATTGCATTTATAACAAAACTGAAGGAGGTTTCCCAAGTTTAGATTTTTTTATTTAACGGATAAGAAAGAATTTTTAAAACTTTTGATAATTAGGCTTATTGTAATAGGACTTGGTTTATTAATTCCAATTAATACAGCAAAGGCCATTGACTTTGCTATTGCAAAAGACTTGGACCAAACTATCAAGCACATTGGAATCATGGTTGTATTTGATATTGGCATCCATATTTTTTATGTTCTAGAAGATTATTTTTTTGGAAAAAATGATGCCAAGGCTTACCTTAATCAATTTCAAAGGATAGATTTGGCTCTAAAATCCTATGACTCTAAGGTTTATAATATCGACCAGGCGAGGATAAACCAGGAACTCGGACAAAATTTTGAAATTGTCCAGCCCTTCATTTATAAAAATACCTTGAGGATATTTTTAAACGCCCTAAAGTTTGTGGCCATTTGCATAATTGTATTTTTCATCTCACCTTATCTTTTGATAGCATTTCTAATTATTGCCCCAATAGCAGCTGTGGTTTCCTATAAGAGTGAGGAGAAGATTGCAGATTTCTCCTCAAACCACTTGGAAGATATGAAAAATATGAAGGGCTATTTGCTTGATTCCAATAATTTGAGCAAGGAAGAAAGATTTTTGGAAGAAAAACAACTACCAGAAATTAGGGATTTCTTTAAGGGATTTTTCAATAATCTCATTAAAAAAGTACGTTACGAAAGCCTGATTTATAATATCTTTGTCTACGGAACCCTAAACATGGCTATCACCCTTACCACCATTATTTCTATTATCCTTATCATAAAGGGCAAGATGACCCCAGGTTCTTATGCGGCTGTGTCAATCTACATCAGCTCTCTTTGGGATCCTATGCTTGATACCTTCAACACCAGAAGAGAATATGTTTCGGGCAAACCTGCTATGGATTCATTTTTTGAATTTATAAATATGAAAGCAGTTAAATTTGATAAGGAAAAAATAAGTTCATTAGAAATTAGAAACTATACAAGCCTAGGAAGCAAGGGAGAAAAACTCCACCAAGCGTTTAGTGAAAATTTAGAGAAAGGCAAAATTAATCTAATTGTGGGGGATAATGGTATAGGCAAAACAACCCTAGTAGAAGCACTTATGAATCTGACAAATAGGTATGAGGGGGAGATTTTTATAAATAATAAACTTGTCGACAAAAACTCTGATATTTTGTATGATGATTTGGTTTATGTCCCTGCAAATCCACTTATAAGTGAGTATGGAAGCCTAAAAGATAAAGTAAAGGGATCGTCAGGTCAGAAGAAACTCTCCCAAGTAAAACAAGCCACAAAAACTGACAAGTCACTTTACATCTTTGATGAACCGACAAACTTTTTGGATAAGGAAGTCAAGGGGAGGGTCTTGGATTTTATAAAAAGTTTAACCCAAAAAGGCAAATTTGTAATAGTTATAAGCCACGATGAAGTCTTTACCAAAGATCCAGATGTAAATTTGATAAAGATTAATAAATAAAAAAGACCTTGAAAAAAGGTCTTTTTTGTAACTTATAATTCTCTTTAATATCCAGGTTTACCTAGAAGTTTAAACATGGCTGTTTTGTAGGCTTCTACTCCTGGTTGGTTAAATGGATTTACTCCTAGCATGTAGCCAGAAACTCCTACTGCTATTTCAAAGAAATAGAAAAGCTCTGCTAGTTTTCTCTCATTGATTTTTTCGATTTTGATCCTGATATTTGGCACTCCGCCTTCTACGTGGGCCATAGCTGTGCCCTCCATGGCTTGCTTGTTAACAAAGGACATATTTTTGCCGGCTAGGTAGTTTAGGCCGTCTAGGTTTTTCTCATCAGCTTTGATTTCTATATCCTTATCTACATTTTCTACTTCTATTACAGTTTCAAAGAGATTTCTAACTCCCTCTTGGATCATTTGTCCAACTGAGTGGAGGTCTGTAGTGTTGTTGACGCTTGCTGGGAATATTCCCTTGCCGTCCTTGCCCTCAGACTCACCGTAGAGTTGTTTCCACCATTCTGCAATATATTTTAGTCTTGGTTCGTAGTTGACCAAAACCTCTATAGCCTTGCCATCATCATAAAGCATATTTCTAACTGCCGCATATTTGATAGCATCATTTTCCATTGATTTTTCTGTGTATTTTTCTCTACCATCAGCAAAACCTGCCATAAACTCATCAAGGTCTACCCCTGCTACTGCTAGTGGCAAAAGTCCTACCGCTGATATAACAGAAAACCTACCACCAATATCATCTGGAACTACAAAAGTCTCATAGCCTTCGCTATCTGCTAGCTCTTTTAGGGCGCCTTTTTGTCTGTCAGTTGTAGCATAAATCCTCTTTTTGGCTTTGTCTTTGCCATATTTTTCTTCTAGGGCTTCTTTTAAAAACCTAAAGGCTATAGCAGGTTCTGTTGTTGTACCAGACTTGCTTATAACGTTGACAGAAAAGTCCTTGTCCTTTAGGTAGTCTAAAAGCTCAACCATATATTGGCTAGAGATTTGGTGGCCTGCATAGATGACCTCAGTATCTCTTTTTGATCCGAAATAGTTATCGCAAGCTACATCGACTGCCTTGATACCTAGGTAAGACCCACCGATACCTATTGAAACCAATACATCAGATTCTTCTCTGATTTTTTTTGCTGCTTTTTTGATTCTTTCAAATTCGTCCTTGTCATAGTCAACTGGTCTGTCTATCCATCCTAGAAAATCATTTCCTTCTCCGCTTCTGTTCATGAGGGTGTCAAAAGCATCTAGGGCTTTTTCTTCATAGCCAGATAAATTGTCTAAATTTACATTGGTAAAATCTACTTTCATAAGTGATCCTTTCTATTTTATTCTTTTCTTCTACTATTATATATTATACCACAATAATTGGCATCTTAATAAATAGATAGGGGATTATAAATGGAAATGAATATTATTCATATTGAAAATCATTATCAATTGTAATGTTTTTATCAAAATCCCTATAGGCTAAAAATATAAATCTATTAGAGTTCTTTATTTTTAAACATTTAAATAGAAAAAGTCAATAGTGATTTTCATTATCAAAATGAATTATAATTATTATAAACTTTAGAATCATTCTTGACAAATTGTATAAATTCTAATATAGTATGTATATCAGATAAAATAAAAAAATAAAGGAGATTAATATGGCAGAACTTAAAGGTACAAAAACAGCTCAAAACTTGATCACATCATTTGTTGGTGAATCACAAGCAAACATGAGATATACATATGCAGCTAAAACAGCTGAAAAAGAAGGCTACAGACAAATCGCAGCTATCTTTAGAGAAACAGCTATGAACGAAAGAGAACACGCTGCAAGATTTTATAAATTCTTAAAAGAAGAATATAAACTTGAAACAATCGAACTTACAGAAGGATACACAGCTTGGCCAGTAATTTGGCATGATACACTTACAAACCTACAAGGCGCTATCGATGGTGAAAATGAAGAATGTGAAGATATGTATCCATCATTCGCAGACGTAGCTGAAGAAGAAGGCTTTGATGAAATCGCTAGAGCATTCAGAAATATTGCAAA
Organism: Anaerococcus mediterraneensis; assembly: GCF_900128415.1. Lineage (NCBI taxonomy): Bacteria > Bacillati > Bacillota > Tissierellia > Tissierellales > Peptoniphilaceae > Anaerococcus > Anaerococcus mediterraneensis. Next base: position 341,510 of record NZ_LT635772.1, on the reverse strand, counting down.
AGCAGAAGGTGCTCACAGAGATAGATATCAAAAACTTCATGACAACGTAGAAAACGGCACAGTATTTGAAAAAGAAGAAGCAGTTATCTGGAAATGTGGAAACTGTGGATTCCTATATGAAGGCAAAAAAGCTCCAAAACTATGTCCAGCTTGCCGCCATCCACAAGAATGGTTCGAAGTTGCAGCATTTAACTATTAATTAGAACAAGAAATCCAGCTCGGGCTGGATTTTTTTTGTCTAAAAATAGAAAAATAGGATAATTGGAGTAGAACTATACTAAGAATTTTTTTATAGAGCAAAAAACGAAGTGATCGTTCAAGGAGGATAAATGAAATTAGTAGTTTGCAAAGATTATGACGATATGAGTAAGAAAGCCAGTGAATTAGTGATAAATTATATGAGAGAAAAACCTCAAATAAAATTTGGTTTGGCTACAGGATCCACACCTCTTGGCCTATATAAAAACCTAGTAGAGGCCCAAAAAGAAGGGGAGATTTCTTTTAAATATGCAAAAAGCGTAAACTTAGATGAATATGTAGGCCTAAGCCCACAAGATGACCAGTCCTACTCATATTTTATGCACAAAAATCTTTTTGACCAGGTAAATATAAAAGAAGAAAATATCCATTTGCCATCTGCACTAGAAGCAGATGATAAATATGCAGAGGACTATATAAAATTATTAGAAGACTTTGGCCAAAGAGATATACAAATCCTAGGCGTGGGTACAAATGGCCATATAGCCTTCAATGAACCAGCAGATAAGCTAAGCAAAAAAACATCCATAGTTAAACTCAGCCAGTCAACCATAGATGCCAATGCTAGATTTTTTGAAAAGGCAGAAGATGTGCCAAAATACGCCATATCCATGGGTATGGAAGAAATTTTCAATGCCAAAACCCTCATAGTCCTAGCCAATGGCAAGGGAAAACATGAGGCTGTTTCTAGAATGTTAAATGAAGATGTGATCGATCCAAACTTGCCAATATCATTTATAAATCTCCACCCAAATGCTTATCTATTTGTAGATGAGGAGGCCTATAGGGGATAGGGATAAATTTTAAAGTAAATAATAGGTAAAACCCCAAAATCCAAAATCTGGATAGTGGGGTTTTCTTGTAATTTTTTTATCTTATAAATTTTTTTTGGAAACGTTAAATAAAGAAAATATAAAAAACATCTTGCTTTGCACAATTGCAAGCAAGTTTTGCCCCTTTGCAAGGTCTAGTTGGTGGGAAATATTTTTTTCTTGTGTTAAAATAAAAGAAAAAAAGGAGGGTTTATGGGAGTAGGTGAAAAAATATATAAATTAAGAAAAGAAAAAGGGATCTCCCAAGAAAGACTAGGACAAAGTCTGGGAGTATCAAGACAAGCAGTTTCAAAATGGGAAACAGGGACCCTACCAGATATAGAAAATCTGTCAAAGCTTGCAGACTTTTTTTCTTGTTCGGTGGATTTTCTCCTTGATAAAGAAAAAGATATAGAAAATCAAATACCAGTTGAGAAAAAAACTAAGGAAAAATCCTATATAAATATTTTTATTTATGGACCGATTCTTATCCTCTTCATCTTGTTTTTCCTATCAAAGATTATATCTTATCCAATAAGTCAAAAGGATTTTGGTACAGGACTTTTTTATGTGGGATTTAGGGGCTTTATCGCCTATTATGACCTTGAAAGTCTTTATATAGGCTCTTTATTAGTGCTTTTGGGAGGATTTTCTTATAAGAGCTTTTTAGGATTTAGAAAAATAAAAAATGAAGAAAAGAAAGTAAAAATATATTATTTGGCAAGAACTATCCTTATTTTGGCAGGATTGATAGGTTTCCTTATCCTATCGCTTAGACCTTATGGGATAATATTTGACTTGAAAACTTATATTATTTTTGCTATATATATATTTTTTATTTTGGGGCTAGGTTTTCTTAGTAGAAAATAGCAAAGACCCTTAAAAAAATGAATTATTGTTGAGAATTAAGCGAAAGACCATAAAATATCTAAGATTAACTTAGAGTTTTTATGGTCTTTTTTATAGTTATTTTTAAAATTGCTTACTATATTTATAATGTATTAGATTTTTGCCTTTATAACCATCAAATCGCTATCTTCAATGGCCTTGAGAGCGTGGATTTCATTTGGATCCATAGTTATTATGTCACCTGGGACAATGATGTCGGTCGCATTTTCACCGATAAAGTCTACTTTTCCTTTGTATATTACAACCACTACATTTTTATCTGATTTATGTTCTGGTATTTGATCACCTTTTTTGATTTGTAGGTGGGTTACTTGTATATTTTCCTCATCTACCAGATGTTCAAATTTGCCATCCAAGATCTTTGCACTGAGTTTTTTCATAAAGCCTCCTTATATAGTAATATAATACTTGTACAAATATCATACCATATTGTTTTTCCGGCTACAATTTATAAAGCGTTTTTAACAATATCCTTTAGCATTGGCAAAACATCTTTTTCAAAAAAATGATTTTTTGCTAGCCACCTATTATTTAAGGGGCTAGGATGGACTAAGGGGAAATATTTTGGCAAATATTGATCGAAATTTCTTACGGTTTCAGTTAGGTTTTTCTTAAAGCTTTGACCAAGATAAAATCTCTGTGCATAGGCTCCTATCAAAATGGTCAGTTTAACTTTATCTAACTCTTTTAGCAAGAGAGGATGGTATTCTTTTGCGATAAATTTTCTTGGGGCCTTGTCCCCGGATTTGCCCCTTCCAGGATAATAAAAATCCATAGGTATTATTGAAAAATCCTCACTATGGAGTTCATCCATGTCAATACCTAGCCAATCAACCAAGTTTTCTCCGCTCTTATCATTAAATAAAATACCTGTTTCTTCGACTTTTTTGCCAGGAGCTTGGCCGATTATTAAAATTTTAGATTCTTTATTTATTTGAAAAATTGGACCTATACCCTTATCTGTGTAGGATTTATTTCGGGGATCATTTTTCAGTTTTTCTATTATTTCTTTCATAAAAACTCCTTGCTTCAGTATTCTAACTAATATAAGTTATTCATTCTTATTATAAGAGTTTTAAAAACTATTGCAAAACCAATGATCATATAATCATAATTGACTTTTATTTTGTAATTTTTTAGGAATGTATAAGGATTGACTATTAAAAAAATAAGCCCAAGGAATAAAAATCCTTGAGCTTAATATTACTTATATATTGGGATTTATTGATCTTTTTTATACAAATAGATAAGCACCAGGTCCTAGTGGGATTTTAAATAGCATCCAAAATATGAGTAGGATTGACCAGAGGATCAAAAATGCTAGGGAATAAGGCAGCATTGTTGATATTAGGGTGCCAAGCCCCCTGTCCTTGTCATATTTTTGCATGAAGATTACAACCATTGCAAAATAGTTCATAAGGGGACTTATGATATTGGTTGACGAATCTGCTATCCTATAGGCCATTTGGGTTAACTCTGGGGAAAGACCCATACCCATAAACATAGGCACGAAAATTGGTGCCATTATGGCCCATTTGGCCGAAGCTGATCCTATAAATAAGTTGAGGAAGGCTGATAGGATTATAAATAAAATCACTAGTCCAATTCCTCTAAGGCCTATTGATTCTAGAAATTCAGCGCCCTTGACAGATAGGATTGTCCCGAGATTTGTATAGGCAAAAAACGATACGAATTGGGCTGCAAAAAATGCTAGGACCAAAAATCCGCTCATAGACTCCATAGATCTAGCCATGGCCCCTACTAGGTCTTTGGAGTTTTTAAATTTGCCTACAGTCTTACCAAAAACATAGCCAGGTATCAAAAACATCAGAAAAATCGCTCCAATAAGTCCCTTGCTCAAAAATGCCTCTAGGCTGAGCTTGCCAAGAGCGTTTGGTTCTTTTAAAATAGCATTTTTTGGTAGGGTCAAAAAACCTAGTACGACCAAAAATATTAGCAAGACCCAAAGAGATTTTTTTAGGGCCTTTTTTTCTAGGTCGGTTAGGGGCTTATCTTCGTGGACATAGGATCCCTTGTAGGTACCAAGATTTGCTATGACAATTTTTTCTGTAACAAAGGCACCAACAATAGTTAGGATAAAAGTAGAGGCTATCAAAAAATACCAATTGCCAGCTACATCTACTGTATAATCAATATTTGCAGCACGCAAGGCCTCGTTGGTTATACCAGCTAAAAGGGCATCTGTTGGTCCAAAAATAAGGTTGGCAGAAAATCCGCCAGAAACTCCTGCAAAAGCTGCAGCAAGACCTGCTATTGGATGCTTGCCAGCTGCGGCAAAAATCATGGCCCCAAGAGGGATTACAACTACATAGCCAGCATCAGATGCAATATTTGAAACTATACCTGCAAAAACAACCGCACTGGTTAGGATCATTGGTGGTACATTTGAAAGCATCTTTTTTAGTCCTGCATCAAAAAAACCTGCATCTTCTGCCACACCAACACCAAGCATAGCCACTAGGACAACACCAAGTGGGGCAAAGGATGTGAAATTATCAACCAAAGATGAAAACATAAAGCGGATCCCGTCAGCATTTATAAGGCTGACAGCCTTGATGGTGGCATCTGCTTCTGCCTTTGCGTCATAGTAGGAAACAGATAGGCCTGATGATGCGCAGATTTGGGCAATGACAGCCAATATGGCAATCATTATTACAAAAATTATAGCAGGATGGGGTAGGGCATTGCCTATATTTTCTATCGACGATAGGACCCCTCCTGATTTTTTATCTTTAGACATAAGTCCTCCTTGTTTATTATAATTTTAAGTGATTTTGCTTATGATAAATACTATTATAATATACAAGTTTTTTAATCTTTTTCATCCAAGGTAAATAATTGATAGATTTATGCAAAAATCTCTGAAAATCAAAAAATATAATGCTTTAGTTTGATATTTTTTATTATAAATATTTCCTTCAGACTCTTTTTATGGATCTTAAAACCACTTATCCAAGATTTTTGACCTTTTATCAGAAAATTGGTGCGCAATAACCTGACAAGCTTTATAATAAAATCAGGAGGTGGAGATGAAGGTTGAGATAATAATTGATGAAACGATCGATGAAACTATGGTAAAAATATTTGCCAAAGAATATTCTAAAGAAATCGATCAAATAAAGGACCTCTTAACTGATAGGTTTATAGATAAGCTTGTACTGTTTCGTGACAAGGAAGTTTTTATCATCTCTCATGATGAGATAATAAGGATATATGCCCAGGATAAAAATGTTTTTGTCAAGACAAAAAGTGGAATTTTTAGATCAAGACTTACGATTTATGAATTGGATGCTAGACTTGATAAAAACAAGTTTATCAGGATATCCCGTTCTGAGATAGTAAATTTAGATTTTGTAAAAAAACTTGACCTATCTTTTACGGGGACAATTGCAGTTGAGCTTATAAATAATGACATTGCCTATGTTTCTAGGAGAAAATTAAAAGAATTTAGAAAGGCATTGGGGATTTAGGAGGATATTATGGAAAATATCAAAAAAATAATAGTAGGATTTTTAGCAGGTGTAGGAATTGGGGGCTTGATAGAGGCAGTTATATCCCTAATAATTGGCGAAAATATCGTGGGAGTGCCAGCTTTTGTGGCAAGTGTTGGAAGCGGATATGCAAAAATAATTCAATGCCTAGTCTATGGTGGCTTTGGCATAGTATCTTTTATTACTAGTGAGATTTTCAAAAATAAGGACAGGTCAGTCTATATAAACCAAACTATACACTTCTTAGCCATTCTTATTTATTTCATTTTTGCAGGCCTTTATCTAAGGTGGTTTGCCTATGACTTTACAATGGTGATTTCTCTTGGATTTTTTGTGGTAATTTATTTTCTAATAGCTCTTGGCTTTTACCTATATGAGAAAAAAATGATTGAGGAGATCAATAATAAATTGTAATTTATATTTAGCGTAAAGTAAAAACCCAATGACCAATTTATACTTAGACATTGGGTTTTTATTTTTTAGAGTTTAAAATTCTTTGTTTTTATAGATCCAAATAGCAAGTTTGGCAGATACTATATTCAAAACTATGGTTAGGGCAAATATGCCAAGGCCTAGGAGGTTTTTGTTTAGACCTATACCGAAGTTTATAAAATCCATTATGACTTTTTTATTGGATCCTATAAGTGAAAAGGAAGCGAAAACTATAAAATACATTATCACAAACATGATCCTAGCTTTATCTGCTCCAAACTTATACATAAGTGGGAGTTGGATTATGGAGATTAGGCTTGTAAAAAGTGCAACCAGGCTTAAAAGCAAAACCATTGGAGCAAATGAGTTTTTTATTATCATCCCAACTATAAAGCTCACTACAAGGCCTATTGCTGAAATTATCCAGACAAAAGTATATCTTGATAAAACTATTTTTTCTTTTTTTATACCGGTTGAGATTATATACTTGTCATTATGGCTGATGTCATCAATACCAAAGAGGATCCCCAAAAAAATTGTTGGGATCAGAGCAAAGGTAAAGGGCAAGAGAGTAAGCTGGTTTTCTCTATGGAAATAGTATCCCATGGCGACCATGATTATGGCCATAAGTCCCATTGATTTTTTAGTTGAAATAAAATCTTTATATATCAAGGCTTTCATTGTAGGCCTCCTTTATCATATAGACCATAATGTCTTCTATGGATGGTTTTTCTGTTTCTAGTTCTTGTGGGATTTGGGCTTTGTTGACCAGGCACTCTCTGCCAAATTTGTGGGCCCTCATAGCTATTATAGAGTTTTTGTCTAGACTTTGGTAGGCCTCATCATTTAGGTTTACAAGGCCGTATTTTTCTATGAGTCTGTCTTTTTCTTCATTAAAAATTAGCCTGCCCTTGTGGATAAAGGCTATGTAGTCGGCGATTTTTTCTAGGTCTGATAGTATATGAGAAGAGATCAAAACTGTGTGGTTTTCCTCCTGGATATATTCAAGGAGTATGTCCAAAAAATCATCCCTGGCTACTGGGTCAAGTCCGCTTGTAGGCTCATCTAGGATCAGGATCTGAGCCTTGTGGCTTAGGGCTAAGGCTAGTCCTAGTTTCATCTTCATCCCCCTAGAAAAAGTCTTGATGGCTTTGTTTGTTGGGAGGGAGAATTTGTCGATAAGCTCGTAAAATGTCCCTCTTTCCCAATTTTCCTTGTAGAGAAGTCTATGAAAATTTTCTATTTCCCTTATATTCATATCAGCTGGCAAAAACAGATCGTCAAAGACAAAGCCAATCTTGTAGCGGTCTTCTTCGCTTAGGTCCTCTAGGCTTTTGCCGAAAATCTTAATCTGCCCCCTATCTTTTTTGACAAGGTCTAGCAAAAGCTTGATAGTAGTAGACTTGCCAGCCCCATTTTCACCTATAAAACCTGTTATTGTTCCCTTTTTTATTTCTAGGTCTAGGGGGCCAAGGGCAAAGTCCTTGTAGTTTTTTTCTAACTTTGCTGTTTTTATTGCATCAGTCATCACAATCCTCCAATATATCATAAAGGCTAAGTATTTCATCTTTGGAAATACTTCCCAGACTTGCAAGTTTTATGACTTCTTTGATATGGTCTTCGATTTTTATCATTAGCTTTTCCTTTATAATCCTAGGGTCCTGGCTTTTGATAAAATTGCCCTTACCGGCAACGGAGTTTATAAGTCCGTCTTTTTCTAGCTCATCGTAGGCTCTTTTGGTAGTGACAACACTGACTCTAAGCTCCTTTGCTAGAAACCTAATAGAAGGCAGGGGTTTTTCCGGATCAAGTTCGTCATTTAAAATTGCATCTCTAATTTGGTTTTTGATTTGTAAATATATCGGATCTTTACTCGAGTAATTTATTTTTATGTCCATATATCCTCCATCTGTATATAGTGTATATGAACAGTTGCGCTTTGTCAATACTTTTTATTTTAAATTTGAAAATTTTTCATAATGATAGGGGATAGGTGTTGGTTTTTAGGATTTTGAAAGATTTTTTGAATTTGGCAAAAAAATACCAGAGTTTAAAACTCTGGCTTTATAAATAGCTTTTATTTTTCTCTGGTATTTTAAATATTTTAGTATTTTGGCCTAGCCTTGTAGGAAGTGTGTAGGAGCTCGTGGGCTTTTTCAGACCCTACTTCGCCTAGGTATTCTGCATAAAGAGTTTTGATTGATGGGTTTTCATAGGATTTTCTCAAAGTTTTTTCTTCATCTATAGCGAAAATTGCATCAGTTCTCTTTTTGAGTATTGATAGGTCGCCCTTGTGGAATGGCTGTCCGCCTCCGCCTATACATCCACCTGGGCAAGCCATGACTTCTATAGCATCAAATCTTTCCTCGCCATTTCTAATTTTCTCTAGAAGTCTTCTGGTATTTCCCAAACCGTTTACTACGCCTATGTGGATGTCTTGGCCATTTATATTGACTACGGCTTTTTTGACTCCATTTAGGCCTCTTAGTTCGTGGTATTCGACCTCATCAAGGCTTTCGCCAGTGATTGTATCATGGGCGGTCCTAACTGTAGCTTCTATAACGCCGCCGCTTGCTCCGAATATTGTACCAGCACCGGTAGACTCGCCTAGTGGATCATCATAGTCAGATGGCTCTAGATTTGCTAGGTCAAGACCAGCTTCTTTGATCATGGCTGCAAGCTCTCTGGTTGTAAGTACTATATCAACATCAGAGACTCCCTCGTTATTGAGTTCATCTCTTTTTGCTTCATATTTTTTGGCTATACATGGCATGATAGATACTACCACCATATCTTTAGGATCTATGCCCATTTTTTCTGCATAATATGATTTGGCTATAGCTCCAAACATTTCGTGTGGAGATTTGCAAGTTGATGGTATATCGATCATATCTGAGAATTGGTGTTCCATGAAGTTGACCCAGCCTGGACAACAAGATGTAAGGATTGGTTTACCCTCTCCAAGCCTTTGAATAAATTCGTGGGCTTCTTCCATAACTGTAAGGTCTGCTGCAAAGTTTGTATCAAAAACCTTGTCAAACCCTAAGTTTCTAAGGGCTGTAACCATTTGTCCGGTGACTTCTGTGCCTGGCTCTAGACCAAATTCTTCGCCAAGAGCAACTCTAACTGCTGGAGCTACCTGGACTATGATATGTTTGTTTTCATCTTTTCTGTTTAGGAGTTTCCAAACTTCAGATACATTTGATTTTTCTGTTAGGGCACCTGTTGGGCAAACTGCTAGACATTGGCCACAGAAAGTACAGGTTGTTTCAAACATTTCACGATTAAAGGTAGATCCTACATGGGTATAAAATCCACGTCCAATTTCTGCTAGGGCACCAACTGTTTGGACTTCGTTACACATTGTCTCACAACGTCTGCAAAGGATGCATTTGTTTGGGTCCCTAACTAGAGAATAAGATGACCCATCTATTGGTAGGTTGCGCTTTTCTCCTGGATATTTGATTTCTCTTATATTTAAGTCAGCTGCCAATTTTTGTAGCTGGCAATTTAGGTTTTTAGCGCATTTTAGACAATCAGTTGGATGGTCAGATAGGATTAGCTCTACAACTGCTCTTCTGGCCCTGATTACCCTTTGACTATCAGTCCTAATATTCATGCCTTCTTTGACATAGGTAGCACAAGAAGGTAGGAGTTTGCCATTATGCGTATCTTCTACCAAACAAACCCTACAAGAAGCAAGCTTGTTTATAAAGCTGATACCTGATAGGTCCATATGGCAAAGAGTAGGTATATCAAAACCCAAAGATTTGGCTGCTGATAGGATCGTAGTTTTTTCTTTTACTTCTATTTCTTTATCATTAATTGTAAGTTTTATCATATCTCCTCCTATCCCAAAATTATTGCATCAACTGGACAACCTTCTTTGCAAGTACCACATTTGATACAGATTTTTTGGTCGATTTGATGTTTTTCTTTCTTTTCGCCACTGATGGCAGCTACTGGACAATTTCTCTTGCATTTGCCACAGCCTATACACTTGTCGGTTATCTTGTATTCTAAGAGGTCTTTACACCTTTTTGCTGGACAAGTTTTGTTTTCTCCAACGTGGGCTAGGTATTCGTCGTAGAAATAATGCATTGTTGATAGTATTGGGTTAGGTGAAGATTGGCCTAGACCACAAAGACTAGATTCAGATACTATTTCTGATAATTCTCTTAGTTTGTATAGGGTTTCTTCATCAGCCTTGCCAGATACAATTAGGTCAAGCATCTCTAAAAGTCTCTTGTTGCCGATCCTACAAGGTGTACATTTACCACAAGATTCATCTACAGAAAACTCTAGGAAAAATCTTGCAACATCAACCATACAGTCATCTTCGTCCATTACAACCATACCGCCAGAACCCATTATAGATCCTATGGCCTTGAGTGATTCAAAATCGCAACCAGTATCAAAAAGTGATTTTGGTATGCAGCCGCCAGATGGGCCACCAGTTTGGACAGCCTTGGCTTCTTTATCGTTCTGAATACCTTTTCCTATATCATAGACAATTGTATTTATACTTGTACCCATAGGTACTTCTACAAGTCCTGAATTTTTGATCTTGCCTACAAGGGCGAAAACTTTTGTACCTGGTGATTTTTCTGTACCATAGGCTCTAAAATAGTCTGCACCTTTTAGGATAATTTGTGGAATATTTGATAGGGTTTCAACGTTGTTTATTATGGTTGGTTTGCCCCAAAGACCCTTGACGGTTGTCCTAAACTCCTTGTTACGGGGCATACCACGTTTGCCCTCTATAGATTCCATTAGGGCTGTACCTTCACCACAAACAAAGGCTCCGGCTCCAAGTCTTAGCTCTATATCAAAAGAGAAATCACTTCCCATGATATTATCACCTAAGAGATTTTTTTCTTTGGCATCTGCTATAGCTCTCCTAAGGGCCTTTACTGCCTTTGGATATTCGGCTCTGACATAGATAAAACCTTGGTTAGATCCTACCGCTCTGGCGCATATTGCCATAGCTTCTAAAACTGAGTGAGGATCAAGCTCTAGGACAGACCTATCCATAAAGGCACCTGGGTCACCCTCATCGGCATTGCAAATTATGTATTTTGTGTCAGTATCTTGTTTGAATGCTGCTTGCCATTTTCTACCTGTAGGAAATCCTGCCCCACCACGACCTCTGATACCAGAATCTATAACTGTATTTATGATTTCTTCTTTGTCCATATCAAAGATTGCTTTTTCTAGGGCGAAGTAACCATCCCTGCCTATGTACTCTTCTATACAAGAAGGATCTATTATGCCGCAGTTTCTAAGGACTAGTCTAGTTTGGTTTTCATAAAACTCGCCTTTTGGTTTTATTTCTTCCCCGTTTATTATGTATTCTTCTGGGTCAAGTCTATCTATAAGTTTTTTATAACCTTCTTTTTTTATTGCTTCAAGCCTTGAGTTCATCTTATCCCTCCAATGCCTTTTTAATCAGATCTTCGGCCATATCTGGGTTGGTATTAGCTATAACTGTATCAGAATCGATACTTACAACTGGTGCCTTACCACATTCACCTATACATCTGGCCTCTGTCAGACTGATTTTGCCATCTGCGGTTGTTTCTCCAACTTTTATATTTAGTTTTTCTCCTAGGGCTTCTAAAACCTTGTCAGACCCTTTTACATAGCAGGCTGTACCTAGGCAGACGCAAATTTCATGCTCACCCTTTGGTATAAAGGAAAATTGTGAGTAAAAACTTGCTACACCGTAGATTTCTGATGAGTGAACACCCATTCTTAGAGCCATCAAATCAACTATTTCTTCTGGTATATAAGAAAAAATCTCTTGGGCTTTTTGCAAGATAGGCATTACTGCACCCTTTTTGTCCTTGTTATCATCTAAAAACTTTACAAATTGATCAAATTTCTCTTGATCTTTTTTTAAACAAAAACTCATAAATCCACCTTTCTTTTTTATTCTTAATCTAATCATATCATATTTTGAAAACATTTGCATCCTTTTTTACAAATAATTTGCAAACTTTATTAGGTATAAAGATAATCGTTATCATAAAGATTATAATAATTCATTTTTACAAATAAAACCTAAGCATTTATGAAAATAATAGGGGATTTTTGATTTTTTCTTTATAAAAAAATCCCCTCCATATAGGAGAGGAGATTTAGTATATTTTTTAGATTGCCCAGTTACCATTTTCAAAGATCTTGTATTCTTTGCCGTCTTTGTAGCCTGTGATTGATAAATCGCTTGTACCAACCATAAAATCTTCGTGGATTAGAGAATCGTTTAGACCGACTGTATGGACCTTGTCATCTTCTAGGTCAGACCCACCTTCAACGCAAGTTGGATAAGCCTTGCCTAGGGCAAAGTGGCAGGATGCGTTTTCGTCAAAAAGTGTGTTATAAAATAGGATGTTAGAATTTGAAATAGGACTATCATATGGGACTAGAGCTATTTCGCCTAGGTTTTTAGATCCGTTGTCAGAATCTAGCATTTTTGCTAGGGTGTCCCTTCCTTCTTTGGCATCAAAGTCTACTACCTTGCCGTCTTTGAAGGTAAATTCAAAATCATTTATAACTACTCCGTTGTAGACAAGAGGTTTGCTGGCTACAAGTCTGCCACAAACTCCGTCGTATTGTGGGGCGGTGAAGACTTCTTCTGTTGGCATATTTGGTATAAACATATCGCCTTTTGCGTTTTTTGATCCAGCTGACATCCATATATGGTTTTTTGGAAGTTTTACCTTTAGGTCTGTCCCGTTATTTGCTTGGTAGTGAACGTAGTCAAACTGGTGGCTGTTTAGGAAGTCTGCTTTTTGGTTCAAATTTTCTATATGATCTTGCCAATTTTTCTCTGTTTGATCCCAAGATTCTGAAATCCTACAAACATCCAGGATTACCTCCCAAAGTTTGTCGCAAGCAGCCTCTCCCTTTAGGTCAGGGAATACTTTTTCTGCCCATTTGACAGATGGGACGGATATAACTAGCCAAGAGACTATATCATTCATTGTGTATTTGACAAAGTCCTTCATCTTTAGTGAGCGAGATCTGACAGCCTCAGAGATTTTTGCCTCATCAAGGCCCTTTAGGAGGTCTGGATCATCAGATACAATTGATATCCTATTTGATCTTTTTTCTGCTATTTGGTAGCGGGCTTTTTCGATGGCCCAATCTGGGACTTCATTAAGAGTTTCTTGGGACTCAAATTCATATCCAAGCCTTGTAAGTGTATCATCAACCCAGTTGACAGATACTTTTCTAGCCCCATTTTCATAGGCTGCTTTTGTTATGAGACGGGCAAGGTCTGGAGATTCCACTGGGGAGTTTATAAGTACATCTTCTCCTTTTTGGACATTGACACCAAGTTTGACAGCAAGTTTTGCAAAATTTTCTATTCTTTTTTCCATAATTCCTCCTAATTATTATAAAAATTGTGCTAATTTTAATTTTTATGAGCTAAATTAAATTCTAAGTTATTATACCGATTTTCTTTCCGATTTTTAGCTGAATTTTCTTTTACTATCCTAGCAAAGGGATATAATAATAAATAGTAAATGTTAATAATTATAATAAGAAAGGAATACTATGAAAAAAAGAAGTGAAGTAGACCCAAAAGAGACTTGGGCCATAGAAGATTTATACAAATCAGATGCAGATTTCTATGCTGACATAGAAAAATTATCCAAAATGGCAGATGATTTTAAGGAAAAATACCAAAATATAGAAACAAGCGAGGATGTTTATAATTCTCTAGAAGACTACTGCGAGATCGTTGAGCTTGCTGGCCTATTAGGCACATTTTCTGGTATATCAAAAGAAACAGATGCCACAGATGATGCCATGGCAAAAAGAGATGCCAAATTTGGAAGCGAAGCTGCAAAGATTTTTGCCAAACTTTCATTTTATGACTCAGCCCTAGTGGCAGTTGATAGCAAGATTTTAGACAAGGTCGCAAGTGATCATCCAGGATATGAATATTATCTAAAGAGGATAAAAGATAGGGCTAAATACCTACTTGACGAAAAAACAGAGGCGGTCCTTGCAGCCCTAGCTCCAACTTTTGATGCTCCATATACAAACTACAATGACATGAGATATGGGGATATGAAGTTTGAAAATATAAATCACAATGGTGAGGAAGTCGTCCTAAACCACAATACCTTTGAGGAATACCTAGAGGGTGAAACTGATACAGACCTTAGGAGAAGAGCTTTTGATGATTACCACAAAGTCCTAAGAGCTTACGAAAACGCTGATGCCTCAGTTTATAACAACCTAATCCAAAATGAAAAAATAATGGCAGACCTTCGTGGTTATGAATCAGTTTTTCATTATCTTTTAGCCCGTCAAGATGTAGATTTTGAAATCTATGAAAACCATATCGATATTATCATGGAAAAACTAGCTCCAATTATGAGAAAGTATGCGAAGATTATCCAAAAACACTACGGCCTAGAAGAGATGACCTATGCTGATTTGAAGTTATCAATAGATCCAGAATACGAACCACAAGTATCAATAGATGAGGCTAGGGACTATATAGTTGACGGGCTTTCTCCACTTGGAGAAGAATATATTGGCTATATGAAAAAGGCTTTTTCTGATAGGTGGATAGATTATTCACAAAATATAGGCAAGAGGACTGGTGCTTTTTGCTCATCACCATATGGTTCTCATCCATTTATCATGACAACCTACAACAATTCTATGAGCCAAGTTATGACCCTAGCTCACGAGTTGGGCCACGCTGGTCAGGGGATTTTATCAAATGACAACCAAAATATTTTGGCATCTGATATGTCTATGTACTTTGTAGAAGCTCCTTCTACAGCCAATGAAATCACCATGGAAAGATATCTACTCAAAAAAGCCAAAGATGATAGGGAAAAACTTTGGGTTTTATCAACAATGATTGGAAAAACCTACTACCACAACTTTGTAACCCACTTCCTAGAAGCGGCCTTCCAAAGAGAAGTCTATAGGAGGGTAGAAAAAGGCGAATCCCTAGGAGCAGATGATTTTAATTCTATCTTTAGGCAAAAACTTGAAGAATTCTGGGGCGATGCAGTTAAGCTTAATGATGGGGCAGAGCTCACATGGATGAGACAACCTCATTATTATATGGGACTTTATTCATTCACCTACCAAGCAGGGCTTACAGTTGGTACAGCAATTTCAGAAAAAATAGTCCATGGCACTGACGAAGATAGAAAATCCTGGCTAGAAGTCCTAAAAATGGGCGGATCTCGTGGACCAATTGACCTTGCCAAGGCAGCTGGTGTAGATATGTCTACAACAAAACCAATAGAAGATGCAATTGACTTTATAGGTCAGATCATAGATCAAATCGACCAACTTTTAGAAAAACTTGATATGTATAAATAGAAAAAAACTCCTGGGCTTATAAAAGCTTAGGAGTTTTTCTTTAAAATAATAAGTGAATCTAGACCCCACCCATTTTTGAAAATGGATAGATTCGCAAAAAGGCCTGGCCTTTGAAATTTTTCCTTTTGATTGGTCCAAATTTCCTAGAATCATTTGAGTTTGTCCTATTATCTCCTACAAGAAAATAGTCATCATCACCCAAAAACCAAGCGAAAAACTCTCCTGTTTGTGGGGTTGTCATGCCAGGATCTAGGTAGTCTTCTTCTAGTTTTTCTCCATTTATATAAAAATATCCATCTTTTAGCTCCACTTGTTCTCCAGGAAGACCGATTACTCTTTTTATATAAAGTTTATTTTCAATTGGAGATTCTACTATAACTATATCGCCTCTCTTATAATCTTTGCCCATCCAATTTTCGATCCTATTGACCATCATCAGGTCCCCGTCATGTAGGGTATGGTCCATAGAACGGCCTTTTACCTGGGTCAGATCTACAAGGAAAAATTTGATTGCAAAGCCGATCAAAAGCCATATGATGATTGCCCTGATCCAAGAAAGGATATTTTTTAATAATTTTTTATCATTTTCCATATATTGCTCCAGATATTATTCGCTTATAAAAGAAACTAATAGATCAAAAAGAGCTTTGATAGCTATTTCGTGAGTTCTCTCGTAGCCGTGACTTGCAGCTACTCCGCAGCCAACAAGTCCGTGGCGGTAGTCGTGGTCACTTGCCATAGCTGCTGAGGCATCAGACCCATAAAATGGATAAACATCTAGGCCGAAATCTATACCGATCTTTTTGGCATGGTCTACCAATTCATTTGTCAAATCATAATTATAAGGACCTGATGAGTCTTTGGCACAGATTGATACCTTTAGCTCATCACAGGTTAGGTCATCATGGACAACTCCCATGTCAACAGCGACCATATCAGAAATCCCCTCAGGGTGGCCACTAGCAGCTCCGTGTCCGACTTCTTCGTAGATTGTAAACATCAGATAAAGTGGACGGTCAATTTTTATATTTTTCTCTTTTATTTCCTTGGCCAAGGCCAAAAGTATGCCGGCACTTGCCTTGTCATCTAGGTGGCGGCTTTTTACAAAGCCATTATCTATCCTAAACCTAGGATCTAGGGAAATAAAATCTCCGTTACCTATGCCAAGTTTTTCTGTTTCCTCTTTGGAGTGGGTAATGGCATCTATGACGACCTCCATGGTTTCGTCAGTTCTTTTTGCCTCTCTTGGGTCAGAAGAACCGTGGACTGCTGGATTGTTTAGCCTAAAAACGCCAGTATAGGTTTTGCCTGAGCGGGTGTGGATTGTCACATTTTCAAACTCAGCATAATTTAGGGGAAAACCACCTAGGGTTGTGACCTTCAAAGCCCCATTTGCCTTTATAGACCTAACCATAAGACCCAAGGTATCGATATGGGCTGATAACAAAAGTCCGTTGTCACCCTCTATTTCATTTATAGGGACAATGACATTGCCCTTTTTGTTTTGGTAAGGCTTGTAGCCTAGGCTTTTAAATTCGTCCATCAGATATTTTTCGCAAAGCTTGGTATAGCCTGTTGGTGATGGAGTGTTTACAAGGTTTTCTATATATTTTGTAATAGTATCTATTTGCATTTTTTTCCTTTCTTATGATGAGGCTGAGTTATTGGAGTTTGCTGCGGCATCTTCATCATCTTTTATTTTGTTTAGGCATATGACAAGGGCTAGCATAATTGGTGTGTATTTTTCATCATGTACAACAAGTTCGTAATAATCAGTCAATGAGAAGAATTTTTTGTGGACTTCTCCTATGAGATTATTTTCTAGGAAAATATCAAAATCATAATCCCAAAAAGATCCCTTTAGACTTATAGTACCCTCACTTGTATCGATCCTTATTGATTTTCTAAGTAGGGTAAAGTCCTTGCTTATGGTCATCTTTACTCCGTCAGCAAAATCTACGAAAAATTTTGGCAAAAAAGAAATGATTTTCTTTTCTATTCTAAAAAGATGGCTATTGTCAGCGTTGTAAACATCGGCACTATAGCCTATTAATTTTAGATGCTGGTCTAGATAAAAAGATTTATCTCCATTTTCATCTAGGATCCAATAATTGTCTGTAAGTTTGAAAAATTTTTCTTTGAAATAATATTTTTTCATCATAAATCCTTTATAAAAAATGTCCTTATCATATAATACATAGAAAGATTATACCACAAAGGAGATTTTATGATTTATATATTAGCGGGTATTTTTGCACTTTTGGGCCTTTACAATTTATTTTTATCATCAAAACTCAAAGTCAGGGTGGTCCTTACCAGTGTAGACTTATTTGTTTTTGCAATGATAATCCTCATGTTTTTTATTTACCAATATGTTTTCAAGGCTGATTATATCAAGGCTCTGACTATTAGCCTTTCTATTTTATTTTGGAACTATTCTGCAATTATTGCTAGAGGGTTCTCAGAAGATAAGGTTTTTTCAAATAAGCTAAACCCTTTTGTAAATAAAAGTGTAAATTTGGATGAAATAAAATCGGTAACCCTATCTAGGGCTAAGGGCAGGCTTTTGGCCATAGTTTATTTTAGGTCATCAAATGTAGAAGATTATATGAGATTTAAGCTAAGAAATGAAAAAGAATTGATCCAAATCTTAAAAAAACAAAGAGTAAATGTGATAAACTAAAAAATCCTAGGAAGAGTGATCTTCTTAGGATTTTTAATTTCTGTTTTTATGCGGTTCTTATCTACCACCGCCACCTCCGCCTCCGAAGGATCCGCCACCGCCTCCAAAGGATGTAGATCCTCCAAAGCCAGCTTGGGAGAAGCTATCGCCATAGGTCTGACTAACAGATTTTGAAAAATTTCTTGAATTGTTGCTTAGTGCTCCGTAGTAGAATAGGTAGTTTGTATAATATGGATAGACGCTTAGGTTTTCAGTGAATTTCTCATCAGCCTCCAAAAGGGCTGAGTAGATCAAAAAATCATCCCATTTTTCTCTTTCTTCTGGGTCATCGCTTCCAAGGTCTCCATAATTTTCTAGGTAATTTTTGAGACCTACTAGGTTTTCGTAAAGATTTATACCATCATCAGTGATCTCTAGCTCCTGGCCAGTTTTGTAAGTCCCTAAAAATGATTTTTCTAGATCTACTGTTTTTAGGTAGCCTAAGTTTTTTAGTTTTTCTATAGAGTAGTCTTCTATCTGGTCAATGAGTTCTTCTAGGTCGTCATTTTTCTTAAAATATTTTTCCAAAGCCTTGCTTGTAAGATATTCTTTTTTAGAATTTATTTGGGCCTGGTATAAAATATCAAATATTTTTTCTTCTATAGGTCCCATATTTTCTGGTCTATCTAGGATTTTTATTCTAGCTTCATTAAAAAGCCCCTTGGTTTCGTAGCCGTGGTCTATTTTTTTATCCAAAGACCATTTTACAAGATAGGCGTTTATTAGGCCCTCAAAGACAGATGATTTTACATATAGGATTTTTTCTAAAATAAAGGCTAGATCTTCCAAGTAGCCATCATAGGCTAGGTCTTTGTAGTAGTGTTTTTTCATTTTGTGGACAGGCTTTAGGTCTTTTGAGTTTGAAATCTTTTTTGGATCAAAATGTAGCTTGGCAGCCCTTATGCCCCAAAATCCTCCGATTAAGGCAAGAGCTCCACCAATCATCAATATGATTTTTACGACAAAAGGCATTGGCTCTTGGTAGGCTGTCCCTTCCCTTTTTTCCCAATCTGAGCCGACTGCTGCCTTATCTGCGTATTGGTCAAAAGTTTTATCCTCTCTGTAGGATGTGGCAAAAGTCCCCTTGGGGAATTTGACCATGACAGTGGCATAGTCGACATCACCAGTTGACTCTAAAATTATGTCTCCGTCCTTATTTTCTATATTTCCTTCAAGTCCAAAGCCCCAAAATTTTATATCTGTGAGGGGCTTGTAGGCAGAGATTTTTATCCTCACTCTTTGTGGTTTTGGATCAAAATTGTCCCCTACAAATTTGAAAAACACCATATCAGCATCATTTAGACCTATAGCAAGGGGATTTATTTTATAGGATAAGGTGTAGGAGTTATCCTCATATTTGGATATGCCCCAGCATAGTTCAATATGGTCTTTATCTTCTATTGTTCCGAAAGAGTAGGATTTTTCCTCAAATGATAGGTCTGTATCCCAGGGTTTTATTTTTTTAAAGTCTTTGCCAAAGGCCATCAGAGAAAAATCCTCGATTTTTATGCCTCTGAGATTGTCTATGTATTTGTATCTTTCCGTGTAGTCTGTCTCATCTTCTTTTATACGCCAAGTTTCATTGACATGGCCTATACCGTTTTCATTTATATTTGCCTCTATGGATATGTCTTTAAACTCATCAGCGTATGCTGGATTTGAAAAGATCATTGCCAGGGCAAAAATCATGGATAATATTAGTTTTTTCATAAGGATCCTTTCATATATTTATTTGTAATAATTATACTCGAAATAGTATTTTGAATATGTAAAATTATGCTAGATATTTTTCAAAATCCTTTGACAATAAAAGTATTAGATGTATTATTTTCTTAATGATGAATGGAGGATTTATGGAAAAAAATCTGAAGAAAAAATTAACAGAAAAAATCTCATCTAATCCACCCCTGGTTTTAAGTTTGGGCTTTGCCATAATGATAAGCATAGGTGGTCTTTTGTTGTGCCTGCCATTTTTTAGCAAGTCTGGTGACTTTACTAGGCCTATAGATGCGTTTTTTGTAGCAGCAAGTGCATCTTGTGTAACGGGGCTTACTACTGTAAATACCTTGGAACATTGGAATACATATGGCCATATTATATTGCTTTTTTTGATACAAATTGGCGGTCTGGGGGTCATGAGTTTGACTTCTATGATTCCACTTATATTGGGCAAAAAAATCGGTCTTAGGTCAAGGATTATCCTAAAAGAACAGCTAAATGTAGACAGCCTTGATGGGATGATTATTCTTTTTAAATATGTCTTGTTTTTCACCTTTGGTGTAGAATTTATAGGAGCGGCGATCTTATCGACCCGTTTTATACCTATTTTTGGCCTAGGCCAAGGGATATGGGTTTCTATTTTTCACTCCATATCTGCTTTTTGTAATGCAGGTTTTGATATATTGGGTGATTCGATTTTGCCTTATAATAGTGACTATGTTATCAACCTCACCCTATCGGCCCTTGTTATTATAGGAGGACTTGGTTTTATAGTAACTTTTGAACTTCTTAGGAAGAGGAGGCTTAGGTATATATCAACTCACTCCAAATTAGTATTGATTATAACAGCTATACTTTTAAGCTTGGGTACTATAGGATTTTTTATACTAGAAAAATCTGGAGGTGTATTGGTAGGAGAAAAATTTGGTCCATCACTTTTGCAGTCGTTTTTCCAATCTACAGTTGCAAGAACAGCTGGGTTTTATTCAGTAGACTTATCTAAAATCCATGACTCAACAGCCTTGTTGCTTATGGGTCTTATGTTTATAGGAGGCTCTCCTGGATCAACTGCTGGTGGTATAAAGACAACTACCTTTGGTGTTTTGGTCTTATCAGCCATATCAGTCATCAGAGGTGATGAGGAGCCAATAGTTTTTAAAAGACATATAGGATACGAGACAATCAGAAAGGCCCTAGCTATATTTTTGGTATCAATAAGCATAGTATTTTTGGTCACCTTTGTACTGACAATAACAGAAGGTTTTTCTCTTATAGACATGCTTTACGAAATAGTATCAGCCCTAGCTACAGTAGGTGCAAGCAAGGGCATAACGGAAAACCTATCTATGATCGGCAAGGTCCTTATTATACTTTGTATGTATATGGGTAGGTTGGGACCGGTGACAATGGCCTATGCCTTTGGAGTCAAAGATAACAAAGTACTAATTAGGTATCCAGAAAGTTTTATAAGTATAGGATAAGGAAGGAAAAATATGAAAAGTGTAATAGTATTGGGCTTGGGCAGGTTTGGTACTGCCCTTGCAAAAAAACTCTATGAGAAAGATGTAGAAGTAATGGCGGTTGATAGGGACTATACAATTGTCCAGAGGATTTCTGACCAGGTTAGCTATGCAGTCCAGGCTGACATAACAGATGAAAAGGCCCTAAGAAATTTGGGAATTTCAAATTTTGATATAGCAGTAATAGCTACAGCAGGCAATCTTGAATCATCCATCGAGGCGACTTTGATCTGCAAAGACGAAGGCATAAAAACAGTCATAGCCAAATCAAGAACAGAAAGCCATGCAAGGATTTTGGAGAAAATTGGAGCTGACAAGGTTATTTTTCCTGAGCTTGAAACAGGTGAGAGACTTGCTAGGTTTATTTCTGGATCAAATTTATTGGAATTTGTGCAATTTTCTAGTAATTTTTCCTTGGCAGAAATCAGGACCCAAAAATCTTGGGTTGGCAAAAGCCTAAAAGAATTGGATATTAGAAATAAATATAATGTAAATGTTCTTGCCTTCGAGAGAGCAGGAGATACAATTATGAATCCAAGTCCAGATGAAAAAATAAAAGAAAATGATCTTCTATTAGTCATAGGTGAGGCAGAAGATGTGAGAAAACTAGAAGAAGGAGAGGGAAAATAGGAAAACGAAAAGCTTTAGCTATAAAGTTATAGAACTAACCTGGGAAAAAATCTATGAAATAGTTTGCATAAAACAAAAAATATGCTATAATAATATCAGCTATTAAATTAGCTAGGTTTTTCATTATTAATTCCTTGTAGTTTCCCTATAGAAAACTAGGACTAACTTATTCTTTTCTATGAAAAGAGGACCGATTGGGGTCCTTTTTTTGTTGGAAATTTCTACATAAAGGGTATAAGATCATAGAATTTGAAAAAATATTAAGTGATTTATAAGACAAGAAATAATAATTTTAGAAAAAGGAAGGAAATTTTATGCATTATACAGGACAAGTTTATAGGCCGCCTTTAGAGGCTCGTACACCGCTGCTTGAAGTCACATATGGTTGTTCACACAATTCTTGTGCTTTCTGCACAATGTATAATAGAACACCTTTTGGTATATCTCCACTAGAACACATAGAAAGTGATATAATAGAAATATCAAAAACTTATCCAAAACCAATTGAGAGAATATATTTGCTAAATGGAGATCCTTTTGTCCTATCGACCGAAAGGCTCCTGGCTATAGCAGATCTTATAAAAAAATATTTACCAGATGTAAAGACAATCACCTGCTATGCAAGTTTTTATAACCTAAAAAACAAGTCCCAAGAGGATATGATTAGGCTAAAAGAAGCTGGCTACAATCAACTCTGGTTTGGGGTGGAAACAGGTGATCCAGAAGTTTTGGCTTGGCTAGACAAGGGATCAGATTTGGATGATTATTATGAAGGCATAGAAAAAATGAAAAATGCAGACATTGACTATTATGCTATTGTTATGCAAGGTATAAAGGGAGCTGGCAAGTCTGAGGAAAACGCCCTAGCAACAGCCAAATTTTTAAACTCCTACCCACCTCTTGGGATCTTTATAATGGCAACAGACGTCCAATATGGATCAAAACTTTTTGCCATGAGAGAAAGCGGAGAATTTATCGAGACAACAAATAGGGAAAACCTAGAAGAACAGCTAATTCTTTTAAAAAACCTAGATGTCCCAGATGATGTCTTGTACTCCTCAGGCCACATGGTAAATCTAGTCAAAGTCTCAAGACGAATGAGAAATAGAAAACACATGATAAAAACCCTAGAAGATGCCCTAGAAAACCTGCCAGACTATATATTAGATACAACAAACCAGGGTGTTGCGAGGTAAAATATTTTTTCACCGCAAAAATAACAAACTACACTAAAGAAAATATTTTTACTGAAAAAGATAAAGAATACCGCTATGTCTATGAAATAGGCTATAAAGGCTTTATTGACAATATCGAATTTCTTGACAGCTTTGTAGATGAATTTGAGGATATTACCTATATTGAATTGGTATAGCAAAAAATTATAAAAATAATTAGGCTTGGTTATAACTAGGCCTTTTTTTAATTTATTTGAGGTGTTTTTTTATAATAAGGCTAACAAAAATAAAATATAAGGATTATGAAGGAACTAGGTGGAGAATAGTTCTTTTTTTACTATAATTTAAAAGAATAATGTGATAAAATAATAATAATAATAATATTAAATAGGATTTAGTAAAAAATGTCTAAGGCATTTTTGTTATAATAGAAATAAGAAAAGCAGATAGAAAAATAAGGGGGCAAAATGGATAAGTCAAATTATAGGATTTTTTGTTCATATTCTCATAATGATGAAGATAAGTTTATGAATATTTTTCAAAAAATAAATAGCTTGGGCTATGATTACTGGATTGATAGGAATGGTATCAGAGCAGGGGAATATTTCAACGAAGAAATTGTGGAAGCTATAAATGGGTCTGATATTTTTCTAGCCTTTTTGTCCAAGTCATATATAGTCAAAGATTATTGTAGGCGTGAGTTTAACCAGGCTTTTTCAGAAAATCTAAGAATTATTACAGTGTGTATAGATGATGTAAATGAAAGCATTAATAATAATAGTAGTTTTATTTTCTCATCTCTTGCCGGTACAAATATTTTGCGATATGGCAAGGGAGTAGGTGACAGTAATGAGGATATAGACTCACTTTCTGAGGAGATTGACAAGGCAATACAAGGATATCAATTTGATCTAGTAAATGATTTGCTTAGGAAAAAGCTCTCTGAGGAATACACCAATAATGGCCAGTATTTCCTAAGTGAAATCAGTCCTGAACTCTTTACAGATGTAGAAAAACCAGATGGAAAAATCATTTCTGTACAAGACTCTGATGAGCCTTCACTTATTAAGTATATAAAAGAAAATTCTTATAAGGATAATATTATTTTATATGGCAATGGAGGTATAGGAAAAACTGTAAGTATGCTCAAGGCTTGCCAGTATCTTCTTGACCAAGGTATAGCTGCTTGTTATGTACCCCTAAGCAAAATAAGACCAAATAGGACTCTTGGCCAATATATAGAAAATAATATCTGCGGTT
Organism: Anaerococcus mediterraneensis; assembly: GCF_900128415.1. Taxonomy (NCBI): domain Bacteria; kingdom Bacillati; phylum Bacillota; class Tissierellia; order Tissierellales; family Peptoniphilaceae; genus Anaerococcus; species Anaerococcus mediterraneensis. The sequence continues at coordinate 317,198 of NZ_LT635772.1, read as the reverse complement.
TGGACCTAAAGGCTCAAAGAGAAATCAAAAAACTGATGAGTATGAAAATAGATGATAAACCAAATCTAGTTTTATTCTTAGATGGCCTAAACGAGATGCCAATAGGAATGGTAGAAGGTTTTCTAAAGCAGACCATAAAAGAAGATTTTATCAATTCTAGAAAAGGCGTTAAAATTGTTATTTCGACAAGATTTATGCAAAATTATGGACTTGAAATAATCAAAGATAGTTTTGTAGAATTAAAACTAAAATCTTTAAGTAAAAAAAGCATCCTAAACTACTTTTCCAATAGAGGTATAGAAGAAAATTTTAGTGCAAAAATCTTGGATTTGTTTAGAACTCCTTTGCTCATAAAACTATATACAGATGTAGAAAATTTTAGGGAGACCTATAAAACAGACAAGACCATAGAGCTTTTTGACAATCCTGATACCCAGGGCAAGATTATAAGCAACTTCCTCCAAAGTCAAATGTACAAGGCTAGGAGCGAAGATTTGGATTGGATATATTATCGTGTTATTTTAGAATATTTGCTTCCTTCCATAGCCTATAAAATGTATAAAAATGACAGGATGTATATAGAAGCTGACGACATCTGGGATAGCATAGATGATATTGAAAACAAAGAAATATCCTATGATTGGTATTATAGGGATGAATTAAGAAGACAGGTTAGATCAAAATCTAATATTGACACCGAAAATATATTTGATATCATGGAAAATTCACTATCATTTATAAGGCTAACAAACTCAGATAAAGAAAATAAAGCGGATGCTTATGAGTTTTTCCACCAAGCATTTAGGGATTATTTTATAGGATATTATCTAAGAAATGAAATTATGGCTTTGAACAAAAATCCAGATAGGTATGGTCAAAAAACTTTGGCAATCGAAGAATATATCTACCATGATGAAATCCTAAAATTGCTCTCTGATATAATAGGTGAAGATGGTGGCCAAGAAGATCCAGATATGCCAACAACATTTAAAAATCGCAATATAATGTCAATAACTTATGATAACAGCCTAATAGAAAAAATCATGGATTTGTGGAGAGAAAAGACAGGGACCGGCCCACAGAAGGCTGTAGCAAATTTTGTTAAAATTTTATCTATAGTGAGAAATAAAGATTTATCAAATATTCATTTTGATAATTTAGACCTAAGATCATGCAATCTAAATGGTCTAAAATTTGTTAAATGGTTAGGGGATAAATATATTGTAAGTTATTTTGATGGGGCCTATATAAACAGGGAAAATTTTATAAATCAAGGCCACAATGACAAGATAAACGCTATAGTTGAGATCAATGACCATGTTTTTGCCTCTGCTGATGAAGCAGGCAATGTAGGTTTTTATGATCTGGCAGAGAGAAAGTGGATCAAGTTTATAAAAGTTTCAGATGAAAAAATCTGTGACTTGGCTTATTTGGCTAATTTAGATGAACTTGCTGTTTTATTCCCGTCAAGTCTACATTTGATATACCCATTTAGCCCAGATAAAAAAACAATAGTTTATGAAAATATTTATTTTAGCAAGGCTTTTAGCAAGGTTAAGTATTCTGGAGAAAAAATCGCTATTGCATATGACACAGAACCCTTAATGTTTTATGACCTAGATGGTATGCCTGTAGAAAGAGGAGCCTCATATTTTGGAGTGAAGTCTTGTAAAAATCCAGTTAGAGATGAAATAGCCTATACAAATATTAATGATGAAATATATGTAAAAGTTTTTAATGATAAAATAAGCAGGTGGAGAGACCATAAAAGCTTAAAAAGTAATTATCTGTTGGGTAATAAGGATGATATAAAAAATGGACTTTATTATAAAAAAGATTCTATTAAAATTGTTTTTTCTAAAATTTATAATCTTATATATAGTAAAGATGGGTCTAGGCTTTATGCAGATGCTAGAAATAGGATATATGAATTTGATACAGAAAATTATAGCCTAATAGCTATAAGAAATTTATTTGCAACAATAAGGGCTCTTTCATTTGTAGGGGATAAGGTTATTATCTCATCAGGATCAAATATTTTTGTTTATGATAAAGATTATAAGCTAGAATATAAAATAGAAGAATCAAAGATGAATAGAAAAAATAATATAATAAAGGTTATAAAAGATCCAGAAAGTAAAGCATACTATATCCAAGACCTGCAAAAGAGTATAAAAAAACTAGATGATAAAATGACTCAAACTTCACATAGGGGTAAATTTGGGAACTTGAGAGGATTTATAAAAAACAAAGAAGAAGGAAAAACTTACTTATTGATAGAAAAGCAGGGTAAAAAATCTAGGTATTTAATGGACAATTATCAAATGTATGATTATGAAAATGATCAGATGTTTGATATTTGTAAATATTATGAACTTATTGATTTTTATAATGATATACAGATGGAAAAAGTAAATATTAAGGGGCCTAGATTATGGATTTTTGACAGAGAAAATGATTATGAGAAGCTTGAATATGAGAATTATGGGGGATTTTATATCTATAAATGTTCTTTTAAAAATATAAAGGGAGATATGGCAAGTGATCCTAATAAGAAACTACTAGAAATGAAAGGTGGCTTAGTTTAATGGAAGAAAATAAGAATTATGAAATTGAAATTTTACAAAGAGATGAAAGCACTTATTTATCTAATATTCATTTTTTAGACAAGGATTATGTATTAGGAGCTTTTAGGATTATCGAATATGAGGAAGAAAGAATAATTATATATTTACCAGCCTGGACAAAAACTATATTTCCATCTAATGTTCAAAGTATTTTAAGTATAGAAGGGCTTGGAATTAATAAAATTATAGAGGAGATTTCTAGAAACTTTGCTTTATTTAAAGGCTATAGCTATGAAGATCTAATAGTGGTTTCTTTTTATAATAGCTACTACATAAAGCTAGTGTCGTGTAGATTTTATACGGGTGATCAGCATGAGTTAAATATTCCTATCTTAGAAAATGTTATTAATCACAAAATTGATATAAATATAAGCGATTCTTATAAGAAACAATATCCGAGTATAAAAGATGAAGACTGGGATAGTATAAAGAAAATAATTCTTTACAATTATCCAGAAAGCAAAGATTTAACTGAGGATATATCACTTGACTTTACTGAGATGGGCTTTATTCTAAAATCTTATATAGATAAAAAATTGAATAAAAGACGGGATTTTATACGAAGAATATCAATGATAAGCAAGATTCATTACCCAGATATTAGGTTTGTAAATCCTTATGGTGTTGGCAATTGGACCCATCCTAATTTTACATGGGATAAGTTTGTTGGATTTTTGTTACATGATTTTGACTTGTTTTTACATAATTATAAAAATCATTTGAATGAAAACATTGGTGGTGGTTGTCTAACTTTAGAAGAAAGGGAAATAAAAGAGAGTGTAGATTATGACGAGGAAGAGTATAAGCCTGTTAATGAATACAAAAGAGTGGTGCAGACTGAAAAAAGTCCTTTAGTATATTATCCTAATACTAAGATAAGAGTTAAAGAGATATCTAGAGATAAGGCAGTATCTTATTACAGAAATAGGGTTTTGAAGGGAAAAATTGAACAAATCAAGTTAAGTATCTTAAAACTTATTGCTAGGTTTAAATATCTAAATACAAATATGATTATACGTTTAGTTGAAAACTCTTATATAGATTCTAATTCAAATTGGGGAGATTCTAATTTTAAAAGGAGACTGGGTAAACAAATAAACTACATGGAAGATGGCGGACTAATATTAGGTTCCTACTTAACAAGTGTCGATGAGGATGGAAATGCTATAGGAGAATCATCTTTTAAAATTTTGACTCTTGATTATTATGGGATACAGATTTTAAATAACATCACAGGTTTTTATTACTACAATGATGGAATGGATTTATTGCAGGATCCAAACACTATAAGGGCTAAACTTGCTGCGAGCCAATGGCTGATATTTTGGTTGTGCGATTATAAAGATGAAAATATAAGTGAGTATAAAACTGACTGGGTAATATCAAAGAAATCTGAAAATTCACTTGCGGCTAGGATTTATGCCTATATAAATATTAACGATAGGCATATGATAGCTGAGCCTATTAGAAGAGTTGATCCAAAGATAAAAAAGATTAATGATGAGGATATAAAATCAAAGATATATAGGCTGATAAAATTGTTTGAAGATAATAAGTACCTATATTCTAGAGAAAAAGAAATATATTTTTCAAGCAGGCCTAGTCTGATGCTAGTTTGTGAAGATGATGACCACATGGATGAAGTATATGAGGTTATAAGAGAATTATTAGAAGAAAATCCTGATTACGAAGTATTTTTTACTACAGATTTGAATATGTACAATGAGGATGTTGACCAAAGAGTCTTTGAAATAAAAAATGGTCAAAAAATATTTGTCGATATGGATCTTTATTTGGGAGTAGACAAAGAAGATTAGGGGATAAATGGAAGTATATACAAAAAAATTTCACAAAAACAATATTTATATAAAAATATCAGATCCAGAAAAAATAAGTCCTGGTGATTTTGAGGAAGTTTCAAAAAAATATCTAAAACCAATCCAGATTGGGATTTATTCTGATAGGTCTCATCTAGTGGATCTTTTAAAAAAGTCTGGTTTTATAAAAAAGAGATCCACTTATGAGTGCAAGGTAAGTGCCTCTGACCTAAAAAAACCTCTAGAAGATCCTTCTATCAACCTAGAAATTGTAGAGATTGGTTCTGAGTTTTACAATAAGTCAGCTAGGCTTTTGTATGATTATTATAAAATGACCCACGAGTCCGTAAATCCTTTGGCGGTAGGCTTTGATGAATTTTGTCAAGTTTTACCCAAAAACGCACTTTTTTATAAAAAGGAATCTGAAATTATCTTTGCTGCCTTTATAGAGGAAAATGAAATTGCCTATTTATCTGGATTTTATGAGAAAGAGGCTTATGTATTTTTAAATGATCTTTTGACCTATATGTTTGATTCTTTTGATGAAATTTTCTTTGAGGCAGACAATACCGACCCATTAGCTGTCTTGATGCTGGATTTTTTTAATCTAGACTTATCCAATAGCTTTGATGCCTATATAAAATATCCAAAGACAAAAAAGGCCTATATATTATTAAGTGCTGATTTTGATATTGGCCTTTATGAGGTCGATAAAAATATAGAGGAAGACCTAGAAAAAATAGAGATAGATTTTTTAGAGAGCTTAAGAAAAAATACCTATGATCAGAGTGACTTTGCAAAATTTATAGAAAATAAATACGGTCAAGATTCTATAAGGTTTATAAAAAATGTTGGGACCTATGGGTCTGATAAAATTATTATAGAAGACCCTATTTACTTGGAGATTTTAAAATATATAAATTTCTAGACTTCAAGATATAAAAAGATGAAAATTTGATTATTTAAGATATAATATAAAAAAATTTATATAAGATTATATAAATTGGGTAAATATTAAAAAGTAAATAAAAACTAGAAAGGACATACTATGTATCCATATGGATTTTATTTTGACAAAACATATTTTTTGGTACTGATAGGCCTTCTTATATCTATGCTGGCCCAGTCCAATATCCAGTCAAAATTTAATAAATACAAAAAAATACAGACAAAAAGAGGGATCACTGGAGCAAATGCGGCTCAGATGGTTCTTGATAGGAATAATTACAATGATATAAAAATAAAGAGGGTAAGGGGATCACTTTCGGACTATTTTAATCCTATGACAGGAGAAGTTGCCCTATCCGATGAGTCCTTTACTGATAGCTCCATAGCTTCACTAGCTGTAGCTTTACATGAGATTGGCCATGTGATCCAATTCAAGGAAGGCTACGTGCCACTTAGGATAAAATCCTATATAGTGCCAGCGGTCAATTTCGGCTCTAAATTATCATTTCCAATCTTGATGGCCGGGGTGATTTTATCTAGGCAGAATTTGATATCTGTAGGGCTTATCTTGTTTTCGCTTACACTTTTATTTCAAATTGTGACCCTACCTGTAGAGTTTGATGCATCAAGAAGGGCAATAAGGGTATTAGAAAGTGAACACATACTTACCGATATGGAGCTAGATGGGGCAAGGTCTATGCTAAAATCTGCAGCCCTAACCTATGTGGCAGCAACCTTAGCAACAGCTCTCCAATTTTTAAGACTATTCTTGCTCTTTGGTAATAGGAATAACAGGAGAGATTAGACCTTTACAATCCATAGTAATATAGTATAGTTTAGACGAGGGAAGCTTTGGCTTCCTTAGTTTTACAAACAATGGTCAGAGATAGTCAGTATCTCTGGAATATTTAGAAGGATGATAAATATGGCTGGATTAACAAATCAAATAGAGAGATTTCTAAAACTTATGCTAGAAGATTCGGCAGATGGGGCTTTAGAGATTGGTAGAAATGATTTGGCAAGCAGGTTTGACTGTTCGCCTAGTCAGATAAATTATGTCCTATCAACGAGATTTACCCCATTTAATGGGTATCTTATAGAAAGTAAACGTGGTGGCAATGGTTTTATAAAAATCATAACCATCGTCGAAGAAGATGATTATATTTCTTATCTGATTAAGAATTTGAATAAAGAAATTAGTCAGTCAAATGCAAACAACCTTTTTAGGGACCTTTATGAAAAGGAGTATTTGACTGAAAACGAGTATCTGATGGCAAAATACGCTGCAAGCGATAAGACCTTATCTGATATAGAAGCCAGTGGCAAAAACAAGGTAAGGAGCTCTATCGTAAGGAGTATCTTGCTAAGTATAATGGCAAGGAGTTAATATGAAATGTGATAAGTGCGGAAAAGAAGCTAGTGTTAGCCTAAAAATAATATTTAATGGAAATAGTCACAATGTCCACCTCTGCCAAGATTGTCTAAAAAAATACAGCGACCTACCAGAAGATATAGATCCAAAAGAGATATCAAATGAAAATATATCTTTCAACCCAAAAGACCTAGAGGGTTTGATCAAAAAATTTGTCCCAAGTTTAGATGATGTTATAGGTGGCTATTATGAATATAAGTATAACAAAAACAATGAAGACAAGGCCTATATCCTAAATATAGACCAGAGGTCATGCCCATATTGTGGCAACCTAGAATCATCTATAAAAAATGGAGTTTTTGGTTGTCCACATTGTTATAATTTGGATAAGTCTTTGACAGCTAGGGTTTTAAAGACTTACAACAACCTTGATGAATACAAGGGGAAATTCCCTAAGGCTGAGAGGAAATTTAAAGCTGTGGCAGAAAAAATCAAAGACCTATCCCAAAGGCTCAACGAATCTGTAGCCACAGAAGACTATGAGCTTGCTCAAAATCTAAAAGAAGAGATTGATAGGTTAAATACCCAGGTGAAAAATTGATGGATTATAATAAAGATATTATCTTAGAGTCAAATCTAGCCATAAGACGCAATATCAAGGGCTATGATTTTCCAACAACAATGACCTATGATGAGAGCCTAGTTATTATTGATATTTTTAAAAATATTTTTGAAGATAGGCTAGTACTCATCTCTGACCTAGATGATTCTACTATAGATAGGCTTATAGAAAAAATGGTTCTAAGCCCTGATTGTAGGGAAAAGCTAGGCCAGATCGGTCTGGTTTTTGAGGGAGATACAACCCTTGTTATAAACGATAGGGACCACTTGTCTATAAATATATCAGACTTTGGAGAAAACCTAGAGTCAGCCTACATGAGGGCAAATGAAATAGAAAAAGTCATGGATGAGAGGATTGATTTTGCCTTTTCTCCGGAGCTAGGATATCTTACAAGCCATGGTAGAAATACCGGGGCGGGCTTAGAGATAAACTACAAGACTTTTCTTTTTGGCCTCATAGATGATCCAAAAACCTATTATGGTTTCAAACAGGCTTTGATATATGCAGGTATGTATGTCAAAAGATTTGTGCCAAAGGGATTAAAATCATATGCTGATGATATTTATATAATAAAAAATTATGGCAACTATAGGGACGATATTTATATCTACCTAGATGAGATCGCAAAAAATATGGAAACTATAGTAAAAAACGAGATCAAATTTAGAAGAGACTACAAGATATTAAACGATACAGACGATAGAGAAATACAAGAGGATATCAAGATCATAGAAAATAACCTTGAAGCTGGCCTTACTACCAGCCTAGAAAAAATGGTAAAGGCCCTTTATGACTTAAAAAAATACCTGATTTTAGGTTATGAATCCAAGTTTTCTATGGATGATCTTGATTTTTTGATAAAAAAGATAGAAAGCACAGACTACAAAGGTAATTTCAACCAGGACAGGTTGAAATTCTTAGAAGAATATATAGGAGATAAGAATGGAAAATAATAGACTTAACAGACTTACCCAGCAAGCCAGGCGTGAGTCCTACTCTCTAAACCATGACTATATTGGCACAGAGCATCTTCTCCTAGCTCTTATGAAAACAGGATCTATTGCCAACAAGGCCTTGGAAGCTGCGGGGGCAAACTATGAGCTTTTAAGATCCATTGTTATAAACAATATTGGAAAAGGATCTGCCATAAGACCTGCTACAGAATATAGCAAAAAAGTCAGGAAAACTTTTGAGACTGCTAGGTTTTATGCTAACCAGAGAAAGGCTATATCCAGCAGCGAAGAAGATGTTTTGATGGCTATATTAAATGATGAGGACTCATTTACAAATATAATGTTTCTTTTATCAGGTGTTGATAAGGAAGACATAAAAAAACAACTTAGAAATCTTAGCTCTGCAGCCCAAAATGAAGGGCAAAAGGCCTCTGATTTTAGTGAAAACATTAGCAAGTTTTGCACCAACCTCAACCAGATGGCAGAAAATGGAAAGATAGACCCAGTTATAGGCAGAGAAGAAGAGATAAATAGGATTATTCAAATCCTAATGAGGAGAAAAAAGAATAATCCAATCCTAATTGGAGAGCCAGGTGTAGGTAAAACTGCAATAGCCGAAGGCCTCGCAGCTAAAATTGTAAGCGGCGATGTGCCAGCCATAATGAAGGGCAAAACTATTATGGCCCTTGATTTGGCAAGCATGATTGCAGGGACTAAATATAGGGGAGATTTTGAGGAAAGACTCAAAAAGCTTTTCGAAGAGGCATCAGAAAGAGATGATGTAGTCCTCTTTATAGATGAGTTTCACATGGTTTTGGGAGCAGGTGCAGCCGAAGGATCAATGGATGCGGCCAATATTTTAAAGCCAATCCTAGCCAAGGGCGATATACAGATAATTGGTGCTACTACAACAGAAGAATATAGAAAGCACGTAGAAAAAGATTCGGCCCTTAGCCGTCGTATGCAACAAGTCCACGTTGATGAGCCAAGCTTAGAAGATGCAAAAAAAATCATAGAGGGCCTAAAGGATAAATACGAAGACCACCACCATGTTACAATCACAAAAGAAGCCCTAGATGCGGCTGTCGACCTATCAGACAGGTATATAAGCGATAGGTACTTGCCAGATAAGGCTATAGACCTCATAGATGAGGCAAGCTCCAAGGTTAGGATTAAATCTTATGAAAATAATTCTGAGGGAGAGACTGTAGAAGATATAATAGAAAAACTAAGACTTGAAAAAGACGCTGCAGTTAAAGACCAGGATTTTGAGAAGGCAGCCAAGCTTCGTGATATCATAAACCAAAAGAAATTTGACCTAGAAGCAGAAAAAGAAAATAAAGAAGATAATAAACTTGCTATCTACTATGAAGATATAGCAAATATAGTTGCATCTTGGTCTAAAGTCCCAGTAGAAAAACTCACAGAAGATGAGAAAGAAAAATATGCCAACCTTGATAAAAACCTAGAGGGCACAGTTATTGGCCAAGAAGAAGCTATAAGAACAGTTGCTCGATCCATAAAAAGGGCAAGGGTCGGCCTAAAAGATCCAAAAAAACCGATAGGATCTTTCATCTTTGTAGGACCTACAGGTGTGGGCAAGACCTACCTAGCCAAATCTTTGGCCAAGGACCTATTTGGATCAGAAGATAAGCTAATCAGGATGGATATGAGTGAATACATGGAGAAATTTGCCGTAAGCCGTCTAGTAGGATCTCCTCCAGGCTATGTTGGTTATGAAGAAGGCGGACAACTCACAGAAGCTGTGAGGTCCAATCCCTATTCAGTCATCCTATTTGATGAAATAGAAAAAGCTCACCCAGATGTTTTTAATCTACTTCTTCAAATCCTAGATGATGGTAGGTTGACAGATGGCCAGGGTAGGACAGTTGATTTTAAAAATACAATTATAATCATGACCTCAAATGTTGGTGTATCAAGCCTAAGCCAAGCTAAAAATATTGGTTTTGCAACAGCTGATGACCAAGACAAAGCAGACCAAGAGAAAAATGAAGAAATAATAAACAAGGCTATCAAAGACTCCTTTGCACCAGAGTTTCTAAACAGGTTAGACCAAGTTATAATGTTTAAATCTCTTGACGAAAAGGCTATAGAAGAAATATCAGGTCTCATGTTAGAAAAAACCAGGGCCAGATTAAATGAGATAGGTATTGATATAGTCTATGACCAAAAGGTTGTAAAACACCTAGCCAAAGAAGGTTTTGACAGCGAATATGGGGCAAGACCTCTAGAGCGTCAGATAAGAAAAGTAATAGATGATAGGCTAGCAGAAGATATCTTGGATAACAAGCTAGATAAGGACATGGTCATAAGAATCTACATCCAAAATGACAAGCTAGTATTTAGAAATATCAGCGATAGCAAACTAGCCAAGGATATGAAAAAAGATCCTGTAAATACAAAATAAAAAGAAAATCTAAAAATGAAAGCACTCTTAATAATAGGGTGCTTTTTTCTTACAAATTTTGTAATTCAAAAATTTTATAGACTCGTTATAATAAGACCATAGATATATCTAATATAATTTAAGGAGAAAAAAATGAAAAGAAATATGAAAAGTAAATTTATGTCAGTAATCCTAGTAGCTGGTCTAGCTTTGGGCATAGCTGCTTGTGGAAAATCAAATGCAGATGATAAGTCAACAGGCTTTGTATCTCAAAAAGAAATTCAAGAAGAGTTTGTTCAAACAACAAAAAGCCTAAATTGGCCAGAAGGATACAAGGTGCCAGAAGAAATAGACTACAAAGAAGATGATGTAGATTATCAAAAGGGTTTTGGAGATACAAGGGCAAGTATGTATTGGGAGGCAGCCTGGGAAAAAGAATGGCTAGACACCTATAAAACTGATCCTGAAAGGGCGAAAAAAGCCCTAGAAGAGCTAGAAAAAGCAAAAGATATGACCTATATGTCGGAAGCAAAATGTGACGATGCCACAAGAGAAGCTTTCGCAAAATACCTAGACCAGGCCAAAAATGGTGACCCATCAGGTTTTGAAGAAAATCTAAAATTAAATGCACCAGAATAAACTTATTGATTAGTATAAACAAATATTTTTGAAATCAAAAACTCCTAGATTTTCTAGGAGTTCAGCCTGTTGACAAAGCAACAAAAATATTCGGTTTAAAAAATAAAATATGAATAACCAACAAACAAATCTCCGATTCATTGGATTCCTCGTCGAAGCCTACGGCTTCTCTGTCGGGATGACTTTGGATTATTTACTTTGTCTACGTTCTGAACTCCCAGGTTTTCTAGGAGTTTTATTTTGTGTTTTTTAAGAAAAGTAAATCTTGTAGAAATATTTAAATATCTAAATTCTACAAATATTATAATTTTTTATAAATCCTATAGTTAATCCCCTCTACTAGGTCTACATCATAGGGACTATCAGCAAAATATCCTTTTAAAAAGGCAAGCCTGTGTTTGTGATAAGGAGAATACTCTTTTTGTAGTTCTATTTCCCCAGCGTTTTTTATTTCAAAAGAGTCGTGGTGGTCGTGGTCATGGTCTCCATCACAGCTTGCAAGCCTAGATTTTTCTAAGTCGATTTTTTCTTCATATTTGGAATGGAGATTGTTATTTGTGATAAGGAGGAGAGAGTCTCCGGAAACTACAGCTGATAAGCCATTATCACAAGGCATCCCATCCAACAAGTACATATTTAGATCGGAAAAAATATTTTCGAAAGACGAAAAATCCTTATCCCTTCCTATTTTTCTGCCAAATTCATAAAGCTTTTCATCGACATCTTCTACAAGGCTAATAGCCTTGGCCAATCTTTGTTCAACTATATCTATTTTTTTTTGCAAAAATCCGTGGATATTATCTTGATCTATTATTTTATCTAGGGGATCAGTTGAAACTGGATCTAGGTCAAGCAAGTCGTTTTTGCCATCTAATAGATAGGCTGTTATTTGGTCTTGGAATTTTATTTTTTCATACATCATGTAATGGATTTGTCCTAAATTTTTTGACATATATTCTCCTTTTTATACTTATAATAATTCTAATAAAGAATTATAAATTTTGGTTTAATCTTATTATAATAGAGAAAAAAAGTCTCTTCAAGTATGAAATATTAATATCTTGCATATGTTAAAAAAATATCTAGAAACTTTTGACTTTTTATTTAATTAAAGTTATAATTAAGGTACGATAAATGATTCACTTAATTAATGGAGGGAAAGATGAATAAAGGATTCAAATCGATAATGGCCCTTTCACTAGCTTTCTTAATGACAGCTTGTGGTGGAGCCAAAGATGGCGGAAAAGAAGCTGCTGATACTAGTAAAGAAGCAGCCAATACTGAAGCTAGCGCAAAATTAAGCGTACAAGTAGAAGAAGCATGGCTTCCACACTACGAAAAAGCTGTTGAAAGAGTTAAGGAAAAATTCCCTAACGCAGAGATAGAATTAAAGACAGTAGGAGCATTTGATCACCTAGATATACTTGATGCTACAGATGCTTCAAACGAAGACGTTGCTGACCTATTTGCTATCCCAGCTGATAGACTATATGGCCTACATGGAAACGATATTCTAGCAGGTATTGACTCTAAGAAATTAGCTGATGAAATCGGCGGTTGGGATGACTTTGATAAGGGAATCGGTGGAAACTTCAATATAGATGGCGAATATTTTGCCTTCCCATACAATATAGAAACACTTATTACCTATGTAAACAAGAAAAATGCTGAAGAAAAAGGTATAGACCTATCAAAACCAATCGAAGTTAACGATGTAGCTGATGAATCAACAGTTTTACTACCAATCTTTGATGCTTGGTACGGTGTTGCAGCAACAAACTCTTCTGCAATCGAACTTCTTGGCAAAAAAGATGATGGTACACTTTTCTCAGACTTCACAAAAGAATGGGATGAGCTAGAACCAGAAAAACAAGCAACAGTTAAAGCTCTTTACGAATACTGGAAAAAACACAACGAAGCTGGTACACAATTATTTGATGCTGACGCTGGTTGGGGATATATCGACGAAACATTCAAACCAGGCAATGGCGGTGTTGCTAGACTTGGTGGACCATGGGATGCTGCACCAATTTCAGAACAAGCTGGCGAAGGCAACCTTGAAATCTATCCAATTAACCAACTAACCTTAGCAGGCAAAGCCCTAACTCACTGGCAAGGTGGATGGGGACTTGCAATGAATGCTAGAATCGAAGAAGATGCTGATAAAGTTGCTCTAGCAGAAGCAATGATCAAAGAAATTGTAAACCCAGAATTTGCTGCCGACCTATACAAAGCTACAGGTAAGGTACTAGAAAATGTAAGCGCTGAAACTTATCAAGGAATGGACCTTCCAGAAACTGATAAGAAAATCATAGCTGCTACAATAGAATCTTATAAAGAAGCTCCAGCAAGACCACTATTTAAAGAGTGGGGCGATGTTTGGGATACCTACAAAAACGCAATACTTTCTTGGAACTCTGTAAAACCAGCTGACGAAAAAGCTGCTTATGCAGAATTAAAAGCATCATTTGATTCAATGATGGCAAACTTTAACCATTAAAAATCATAAGGGGCGTATCCATATGGATTGCCCCTTATCTTAAAATTATGGATAAAAATAAACAAAGTGAAAAATTTTTGCTAAAGGTACTTTTGATTTCTGCTGGCCTGATCCTAAATTTTAGCCTAGAAGCTATGATGATGGCCAAAGATCCTAGTATTTTTGCAAATATATCAAAAATAAAACCTGGGCTTAGTTATGGAGACTACCTAAATTCAATTATTTTTAATTTATTTATAAGGGTTTTAAATCCAATAACTATATCCCTATATACCTTTATTACTATAAAAAAATATGGAGTAAACTTCACTTACAAGCTATTTTTTGGGGCTATGACCCTGATATCCATAGTAAATTTATTATTTACATTTAGTCTGACTTCCATATTTTATTATTTTGGAATAATATTGAATTTGTTTTTACTAGTAGTAATATCAAGGCAAGAAAGGTAAGAATTATGGCTTATGAAAATAGTCTTATAGATAGGAGGGGCCAAACTTTTCCTAGAAAAAACCAATATATAATAGATCAAATTGAGTCTAAGGAAAAGGCTACCAGCCCTAAATACTCTAAAGAAAACCATCCATATAACATCAAAGTAAAAGAATATATGGATAAAAAATCCAAGCTTTTGGAAAAAGCCAAAAGCGAGGCTAATTTAGACCCTAATATACCAAGCGATGAAAAGCTAAAGGATATATATAAAGAAAAAATCATTGCAGAAAAGATGAGATCTTTTTATGAAGAAAATAAAGACTTATCTTATGATAGTCTGCTTGATTATAGGCTAAATGAGCTTGATATTATCGAGATACCAAAAATTCTCGACCATGACAAGTTTTTGAAAGATAGCCTAGAAGATGCAAAGTTGCGTCAAAAAAACTTGACAGCAGAGATGGTTGCTGAAAAAAGTAAGTTCATAGAAGCTGATAGGAAGGTCCTAAAAGAAAAATATGAACACGACCTGGCTGATGTAGAAGAAGCTTTCAAAGAAGAAAGAATCTCTAAAAAAGCCTACAAGGCAACAAAAGAGCAACTAAAACAAAAATTTAAAGACCAAAATCTAAAAATAGATTATAGAAATCCGGAAAGATCTATAAAAGAGGAGATTGACTCTCTAAACTACAAGATCAAAGAAGATTTCAAACATGCCCTAAAGATCCTAGAAGAAGAAAGATCTGATACCAGAAGAAGGACACCTGTCGAAATAGACAAACAAAGACCGTTCAAATCAATAATCACAGCCCCAATACCAGGTTTGGGCCAACTTTTAAATGGTCAGTGGCAAAAGGCTCTGATGCTTTTGATCGGAACCTTATTTATATATTTTGTTGCCATTCCTTATGCTCTAGGCTTTGGTAACTACCAAGGTGAGGGTGTGGCAGGCCTTATAAGCCTAGCCCAAGGTGGCAAAAGACTAGATAGGTCTATCATATTTATGATCGAGGGTATTTTGGCCATAGCCTTTATCCTAATATCTGTTTGTATCTATGTGGGATCATTTTTAGATGCCTATAGGACAGAAAAAAATGAGATCAAAGGTATCAGACCAAACTCCTTTGTAGAAACTAGGAAGTTTTTAAGAACTGATGGATTCCCATATTTGATCACAACACCAGCCTTACTTGTTATAATCTTTATAGTTATAGTACCAATTGTAACAGCTATTTTGATTTCATTTACAAATATGGACCCACAACACCAAAACAAGTTTTCTTGGGTTGGACTAAATAACTATGTTTCTATAGCAAAGGGACAAGGTATAGCAGGCAAGGCTTTCTGGCATATATTTGGCTGGACAATCATGTGGACTATACTAGCATCTACACTTGCTATAGTTTTAGGATTTATCTTTGCCCTTATGGTAAATAATGAAAGAGTAAAGGGTAAAAAATTCTTTAGAACAGTCTACCTATTGCCATGGGCAATACCTGCCTTTATCACAATCATGTTCTTTTCAATCATGACAAGTCGTGGTGGTGTTATAACAGAGGCGGTAAATAGTATATTTAAGACTTCATTAGATATAAAAAATAACACTGTCCAGACGAGGGCGGCCCTAATACTCTTGCAAGGTTGGCTCGGACATTCTTATATATTCTTGCTAACCACAGGTGTTTTGCAAGCTATACCAAAGGACTTGTACGAAGCAGCAAGCATAGATGGAGCTACAGGATTCCAAAGGACACTAAAAATAACAGTTCCATTGGTACTTTTCCAAATATCTCCTATGCTTATAAACCAATATACATTTAACTTTAACAACTTCTCGATAATTTATCTATTTAACGGCGGTGGACCTTTCAATCCACAAGTCTATGGTAACTTGGCGGGATCTAGTGATATTTTGATTTCATACATCTACAATTTGACTATGAACAGTCAATATCAGGCTATAGGTGCAGCTATTACAGTATTTATATCTATAATACTTATAATAATCTCCTATTTCGGATACATGAAGTCATCAGCCTTCAAGGAGTATTAGTATGTTTAAGAAAAAGAAAAATAAAGATCTCTACTTATCAGACCTACAGCCACTTTCAGCTGCAGGCAAAGTAGCTTTGACCATATCTTATGTGCTTTTGATAGTATGGGCGGCTATTATACTTGTACCTCTTGGAATCATGGTTGTATCATCATTTAATGGCAACCAAGGCCAATATATATCAATGACTGGTAAGTTTGTATTTTCTTTAGATAATTTTAAATATTTATTTGAAAAAACTCAGTTTCTAAGATGGGTAGTAAATACACTTAAAATTGCGACAGCTACTACAATCCTTACCCTTATATTTGTATCTTTTACAGGCTATGCCTACTCAAGATTTAGATTTAAGGGCAAGAAAGCTAGTCTTATAACAATAATGCTAGTTCAGATCATCCCAGCCTTTGCGGGGATCACTGCCTACTATGCAATTCATACAATTATATCAGGAGTAGTTCCAGTGTTTACTCGTTCAATGATGCTGATTTTGATCTACTCTGGTGGGGCTATAGCTGGTAATACCTTTATATTAAAGGGTTATCTTGATTCTATATCTCCTGAGCTTGATGAGGCTGCAAGGATAGATGGTTGTTCAAACTTCCAAGTTTATAGGCTTATAATTATGCCTCTTGCAAGACCAATGCTTGCTATAATAGCCCTTCAATGCTTTATAGGACCATTTTTAGACTACATGATGCCAAAAATACTTTTGACCAATCCAGCAGACTATACCTTGGCAACAGGTCTATTTACTCTAATATCAGATATGAGAAATATGAACCAACCAGCCTTTGCAGCAGGTGGATTTTTATCAGCCATTCCTGTTATGCTTTTATTCTTGTTCCTACAAGATGAGCTAGTTGGAGGATTGTCAGCAGGTGCAGTGAAAGGATAATACAATGAGAGTTAGATTAGATAATATAGGAAAAAAATACGAAGGCAGGGACAAGTTTACTATCAGAAATATAAATCTTGATATAAAAGACAATGATTTCTGTGCCATCTTAGGTCCTTCTGGTTGTGGTAAATCCACACTAGTTAGAATGATAGCAGGTCTTAACTCTATAACAGAGGGAACCCTATATTTTAACGACAAAATAATGAATACAGTAGAGCCAAAGGATAGGGATATAGCAATGGTATTCCAATCCTACGCCCTCTACCCACATATGACAGTTTATGATAATATGGCCTTTTCTCTAAAGATGAAAAACGAGAGAAAAGAAGTCATAGACCAAAGAGTCCAAGAGGCTGCTGATATTTTGCAGCTTAGAGACTACTTATATTCTAGACCATCAGACATATCAGGCGGTCAAAGACAAAGGGTAGCCCTAGGACGTGCTATAGTTAGAAAACCATCAGTATTTTTGATGGACGAGCCACTTTCAAACCTTGATGCAAAACTTCGTGAGCACATGAGAGTTGAGATCGTTAGGATCCACAAACAGCTAGATACAACAAGCTGCTATGTAACCCACGACCAGACAGAGGCTATGACCATGGCCACAAAGATTATCTTGCTTGACCAAGGTAAGATCCAACAGGTAGGAGCTCCAAATGAGTTCTACCAAAGACCAGAAAATCTTTTTGTAGCTGGCTTTATAGGATCTCCAACTATGAATATCATAGAAGGCAAGATAGAAAATGGCCTATTTGTCAACAAATCTGGACTTATGAAAATAAGAGCCAATGACAAAGATAGTGCAATTCTTAAAAACTACGAAGGCAAGGAAGTATACCTAGGTATCAGGTCTGAAAGATTTATAGCTGGAGAAAGCGAAGTAAACTCTGTAACATCTACCATAGACGTTATAGAAATGCTAGGCAAGGAACAAATCATCTACTCAAAGATGGCAGATGGTACAGAGCTTGTCACAAGCCAACCAGGCCACTTCGAATATAGGATAGGAGAAACTCATACCTTCTCCCTAGATCCAGACGCTCTTCATTTCTTTGATGGAGAAACTACAAATAGGATAAACTAAAAAAGAGTCGGACATCCGACTCTTTTATATTTGATATTTTAGATTTTTTCATTAATTCAAATCTTGTGTATTTTAGATAAGTGATAAAGATTGAGTTTTCACTGATCAATAGTTGATTTCACATGTTTTTTATGGATGGGTAGTGGTTGGAAATTTTAAAGTGTCAATTAAACTAAGTTTATTTTGTATAGGCTTTTATGATCTTAAAATTATTTCACCTTATCAATATAGTCCCCGTAGCCTTCTTCTTCCATCTTTTCTAGGGGGATAAATCTGAGGGCTGCACCGTTTATACAGTAGCGAACACCGCCTTTGTCTTTTGGACCATCATCAAAGACATGGCCTAGGTGGGAATCTGCATTTTTGCTTCTAACTTCGACCCTATTCATCTTGTGAGACTTATCATTTTTATAATTTATATTTTTATCAATTGGTTTTGTAAATGATGGCCAACCACATCCAGCATCATACTTATCCCTGGATGAAAATAAAGGCTCACCGCTAACTACATCGACATAGATGCCTGGCTTATCAAAATCATCATATTTTGAGCTAAAGGCTCTCTCGGTTTTGTTTTCTTGGGTGACTTTATACTGGTCATCTGTTAGTTTTTCTTTTAGATTTTCTTTGTTTTTATCGATTTTATTTTTGTATTTTTCTAAAGGTTCGTTGGCAAGTGAAATATTTATATGGCAATAGCCATTTGGGTTTTTATCTAGATAATCCTGGTGGTAGTTTTCTGCCAGAACAAAATTCTTTAGTGGGGCAACTTCTACTGCTATTTTTTTATCGTATTTTTCTTGGACTTGTCTGATAATTTCATCTATTACTAGCTTGTCATTTGTATCTGTATAGTAGATGCCTGTCCTATATTGGCGGCCCTTGTCATTGCCCTGCTGGTCGATAGAGGTTGGATCTATTATCCTAAAATAATACTCTAAAATATCCTGGAGGGAGAGCTTGTCCTCATCATAGGTTACCTTGACCGTTTCGCTGTGGTCTGTTTTCTTTAAATCCTCGTAGGAGGTTGTATCTGTCTTGCCATTGGCATAACCAGCTTCTGTATCAACTACTCCAGGGATTTTTTTGAAATAACCCTCAACTCCCCAAAAACAACCACCTGCTAAATATATGTCTTTTTTATTTTTTATATTATTTTCGGATTTTTCTATACCTGTGCTTGCCTGGTTTTTATTATTATCTTTTTGGATTTTTTTAGAATTTTTCATGAAAAAACTATAGGCCAAAAGACCTAAAAGTATAAGCAAAAGACCAAGCAAAATTTTATTTCTTTTCATTTTTCTACCTCGTTTTTTATTTCCTTTTATAAAAAGATTTATTTTTTAATATTAGCATAAAGTATGCTAAATTTTTATAAAGTTATAAAAATATATATGAGTGATTTAGAAAAAAATCCCCTCGATTTCTAAAAGTTTCTTTTTTAGGTCAGAACCATAGGCAAAGCCTCCCAAAGATCCGTCAGATTTTATGACCCTGTGGCAGGGGATTATGACCAAGATTGGGTTTTTGCCGACAGCACTACCTATGGCTTGGTAGGCTTTGGGATTTTCAATTTTTTCTCCAATCTCCTTATAGGAGAGAGTTTTACCGTAGGGGATTTCTAAAAGGGCCTTCCAGACTGCTTTTTGAAAGTTTCTTCCATTAGGATCTAAAAGATCCAGCCTATCAAATTTTGTGAGTTTTCCCTCTAAATATTTGTCGATTTGACTGGCGAAAAAATCTGATAAGTCAGATTTTTCATTGTCAGGTCCAAAATCATCAACTAAGGCAATTTCTCTAATTTTTTCATCATAGCCAATCTTTATAACTCCGATTTTTGTTTTGTAATAAGCATTTTTCATCATAAAGATATTATACTTTCTTTGTAAAAGTATGGGACAGGTTAGATTTATATAGTTAATCTTGACTTAAAAGGTAAGGTAGTATATAAGAGGTTTTTATGAAAAGAGAAGAAAAATTAGAAAAAATAATAGAATATATAAGATCAGGTGAGAAATCTGTAGATGTTTTCAAACTTGGTTTTGAGATAGAACATTTTGTTGTTGACAAAGACAGCCTAGAGACTGTTTCCTACTATGGCAAGGACGGTATAGGAGATAGTCTAGAAGAGATTAGCAAAATGGGTTTTGAAAAAGTTTATGATGGCGATAGGCTAATTGGGCTTACAAGCGAGGGGATAGATATTTCTATAGAACCAGCCAGCCAGTTTGAGCTAGCTATAAAGGCATCAGATAAGGTTGATGATTTATTAAGAATATATAATGAGGCTGCAGAAAAAATCGTGCCTGTTTTTGATAGGAAAAACCAGCTCCTAGTCTGTCTGGGCTACCATCCAAAGACAAAGATTGACGATATAAAGATAATACCCAAAAAGCGTTATGACTTTATGTATAAATATTTCAAAGACTATGGTGGAGTTTTTGCCCACAATATGATGAAGGGGACAGGGTCCTTGCAGTTTGCTGTCGATTATGAAAATGAAGAAGACTTTAGGAAAAAATATTTTTTGGCCTCAGCTCTTTCACCTTTTTTGTACAGCACATTTGATAATGCCTATATTTTCGAGGGTCAGGTCTACAAAAAGAGAAATCTAAGGCAGACTATCTGGGAAAATACCGATAGGGATAGGACAGGCCTATACGATTTTGCCTTTGATCCAGACTTATCCTACAGAAAATATGCAGAGAGAATCCTTGATACTCCGATGATTTTTGCAAATATAGACGGTGTGGAATCCTATGTTGGCAAAAAAACATTGGATGACCTTATGGATGAGAAAAACTATAAAGAGATGATCGACCATGGGCTTTCTATTGTTTTTCCTGATGTGAGGGTCAAAAAATATATAGAAATCAGGATGCCGGATAATGTTGTATATCCCTATAATATAGGAGCCTTGTCCTTGATAAAGGGTATATTTTTTAGAAAAGATATTTTCGATCAGATCTATAAAATATTTGAAGACATGACCTATGAGGATGCACAAAAACTAAAAGAAGATGCTACAGTACTAGGTGTCCATGCAAAATATAAGGAAAGAGAAATCTATAAGTGGGTCTTAGATATTATAAAAATTATAAGGCCAGTTTTGGATAAGCTAGAAAATTCTTACCTTGATGAGCTAGAAAGCCTACTTTCTTTTGGCTTTGTCCCAAGAGATATTTTCGAAAGAATCTACAAGGAAGACCCAAAAAAAGCAGTATATGTATTTTCTGTAAACAAGGTTTTGGGAGAGATTGATGGCTAAGGTCAAAAAAGTCTACCAGTGCAAAAACTGCGGCCACAGCCAAAGTGTATGGGCAGGTCAATGTCCGTCGTGCAAAAAATGGGGTAGTCTCATAGAAACAACCGTCAAAGAGACTAAGTCTAGCCAAAAAGTAATCTTTGATGAAAATGAGGCCAAGAGACTAAAAGATATAGAAATCAACCAGGCAGAAAGGATAAAATCAACTTACAAGGAGTTTGATAGGGCCTTGGGAGGAGGACTTGTCAGAGACTCAGTATCTATTCTTACCGCAAGGCCAGGAGCAGGCAAATCTACCCTACTTCTGCAATTATCAAAGTCCTATGCAGATAGGGGTCTAAAAGTCCTCTATATATCTGGTGAGGAAAGCCAGAGTCAAATAAAATCCAGAGCTAAAAGGATAATGGATACTGAGCCAAATAATCTTTGGATCTTATCAACCAATTCTATGGACCTTGCCATAAGAGAAATTGAAAATAAGGATGCAGATATTATAATCCTTGATTCTATCCAGACCTTTGCCCTACAAGAGTTTGATAACAAGCAGGGAAGCCCAACCCAAACCATAGAAGTGGCAGGCAGGGCAGTAGAGATTGCAAAAAATCCTGAAAAGAAAAGAGCCTTTATAATGGTAGGCCACATGACCAAAAGCGGGGAAATGGCAGGACTTCGTACCCTAGAGCATTTAGTCGATACAGTTTTGATCCTAGATGGAAGTCCAGATGAGGACCTAAGAGTTTTAACTTCATCTAAAAATAGGTTTGGCAGGACTGGAGAGATTGGTCTTTTTTCTATGGATGAAGAAGGCTTGGTAGAAATAGAAAATCCAAGCGAATACTTTATCAGCCAAAGAAGCGAATGGGTAGAAGGAGCTGCGATCGGTGTCAGCAAAGAAGGATCTAGACTCTTGGAAGTAGAAATAGAATCCCTAGTTTCCAAATCCTTTATGCCCTACCCTCAAAGGATAGGAGACTCCCTAAGACGTGATGACCTAAACACTCTTATTTCTATCCTCCAAGAAAGAGCAGGACTTAATCTTTATGATATGAACGTAATTATAAAGACAACTGGTGGCCTAAAATTATCAGAGCCTGCAGTAAACTTGGCTATAATCATGTCCATAGCTTCTTCTTTGCTAAAAAAACCTATTTCTGATAAATTTGTTTTTATAGCGGAAGTTGGTCTTACAGGGGAGCTAAAAAAAGTTCCTCAGATCAAAAATAGGGTTAAAGAGCTAGAAAGACTTGGATATGAGAGGGTCTATATAGCTAGAAATAGTATAGATAAGAAGGAATTTTCTGCTATTGACATTAGGGATTTTGCCAACATAAAAGAAGTAATAAAAGATATCTTTAGTTAGGTAAAAGATATAGACTATATTTGAATTTTTTACGATTTATGGTATGATAAACCGTGTCAATCACTTAATATAGAAGGAGAATAAGATGAAAAAAAATATATTTTTAGTTGGTGCTCTAGCACTTACACTTGCAGCTTGTGGCAACTCAGCTGAAAAACCAGCAGAAAATGCCGAAGCTCCAGCAGAAACAGCAGAAAAAACTGCAACAGCTACTGCTCCTGGTTATGGTGGAGATATCAAACTTACTGTAACAATGGAAGGCGATAAGATCAAAGACATAGTTGTTGATGAACACGGTGAAACCGAAGGAATCGGTGCAGATGCTCTTCCAAAATTAGTAGAAGCAGCTAAAGAAGCAAACAGCGCTGACATTGACAATGTATCAGGTGCTACAGTCACAAGTGAAGCTTTCAAAGCAGCTCTTAAAGAGGCAATGGAATCAGCAAAATAATTAGTTTTTAATATATAAGGCTATCTAAGGATAGCTTTATATTTTTCTTTTAAAAACTAAAACGAGAAAAAGGAGTACATATGAAAAAATATAAGTCACTAGCGATGGCTCTTGCTATGGCAATGGCTCTTTCAGCTTGTGGAAACACAGCGACAAATACCAAAGACCAGCCAAAAGAAGAAGTAAAACAAGAAGAAAAGTCTGAGGAAAATACAAAAGAAACAGAAAACACAACTGACCTTGGATCACTTTCTGGAGAATTTGAGGGATCCGCAAAAGGATATGGTGGAGATATCAATGTAAAAGTGACTATGGAAAATGGTGTAATCACAGCTATTGATGTAGATCAAAAAGAAACTGGTGCTGTTGGTGGGGCAGGCATTGAAAGAATAAAAGAAGAAGTAATTGCCAAAAATACAACAGACCTAGATAATATTTCAGGTGCAACTATATCATCAGCTGCATTTTTATCTGCAGTAAAAAATGCTATAAAAGAAGTTGGAGCAGATCCAGAAGACCTAGTAGCAAAAGAGTCTAAAGATGAAAGACAAACTGAAATAACAACTGATACAGTAATAGTTGGTGCAGGTGGTGCAGGTCTTTCTGCAGCTATCCAAATGGCCCAAGACGGTAAAAAAGTTACAATAGTAGAAAAAGCTGGTATCACTGGTGGTAACTCATCTCTAGCATCTGGTGGCATGAACGCAGCAGAGACCAAACTTCAAAAAGAAGAAGGCATCCCTGATACTGTAGAAACATTCGTGGCAGATACTATGAAGGGTGGCCATGATAAAAATAATAAAGAACTAGTTGAGAAAATGGCAGCAGAATCATCAGAAGCTGTTGACTGGCTAGAAGAATTGGGTGCACCACTAAAACAGCTAAAATTCTCTGGTGGACAAACAGAAATGAGAACTCACGCACCAATCAACGACGAAGGCAAATCAATACCTGTAGGTAATTACCTAGTACAAAAGCTTACTGCAAAGGCAAAAGAGCTTGGTGTAAATATAGTTTATGATGCAAGATGCGAAAAAATCCTTATGGAAGATGGCAAAGCAGTAGGTGTGCAAGCAGCTTATAAAGATGGCGAAAAGCTTACTGTAAATGCTGGTGCAGTCATAGTTGCAACAGGCGGTTTTGGTTCAAACCAAGAGATGGTTGAAAAATACAACCCAGATCTAAAAGGCTATGTATCAACAAATGCCAAATCAATCGAAGGAGATGCAGTAGGATTTTTAGAAGAAGTTGGGGCAAACTTTATAGACATGGATCAAATCCAAATCCACCCAACTGTAGTACAAAAAGACGGATCACTAATCTCGGAAGGTCTTAGGGGAGAAGGGGCAATCCTTGTAAACCAAGACGGAAAGAGATTTGTAAATGAACTTCAAACAAGAGATTTTGTATCAAAAGAAATCCTATCACAAAAAGACCCATCAGCATGGCTAATAGTTGACCAATCTATGTTTGACCAATCAGCTACAATTGCCAAATATTTTGACAAGGGTCTTCTAACAAAATGTGATGATTATAAGGCTCTTGCAGACTTAATCGGTACAGATGAAGAAACTATCAAAGAGACAATTGAAAACTGGATTGAAATAGTTAAAAATAACAAAGATACTGAATTTGGCAGAGAAGGCATGGATCAAACAAGATCTGACCTATCAGTTGCTCCTTACTATGCAGTTTTAATCTCCCCAGGTATCCACCACACAATGGGAGGGGTAGAAGTAAATACAAACTCTGAAGTCCTAGACAAAGATGGAAAACCAATCCCTGGCCTATACGCAGCAGGCGAGGTCACAGGAGGTATCCACGGAGCCAACAGACTAGGCGGCAATGCTGTAACAGATATAGTAGTATTTGGTAGAAATGCAGCAAAACGCGCTGAAGAATATATTTCAAAATAAATTTTTAGAGCCCGATCTGGGCTCTTTTTTTGTGACAATAAAAATTACAAAAATTGTAATGGTTAAAGTCTGACATTAATGTAAAATAGACTTATGAAGAAATTATTTATGCCAATCCTTTTTGCTCTTTTGCTCGTGGGGCTTTTTCTGGGTTATAAATTATTAAAAAAATCAAATAATATCAGTGATGATATTAAAAATTATGAAGACGAGTATGCATCAAAGGCTGTCTATGTTTATAATTTGACAGATGACAAGGAAGTCTTGGCCAAAAATGAAGATGAGAGGCTGGCTATGGCATCTCTTACAAAGATAATGACAGTCAGAGTCGCCCTAGAGTATATAAGAGACCTAGGATTTGTTGCGCCAATAGATTCTGATGCCTACCACAGGGCTGTAGACATGAATGCCTCTATGGCAGGTTTTGTGGCAGGAGAGACGACTACTTTTAGGGACTTGCTATATGCAACTATGCTTGCTTCCGCTGGAGAAGCAGCTGATAGCCTGGCTATAAATGTGGCAGGCTCTATTGATGAATTTGTATCTTTGATGAATGATGAGGCTCATAAATTAGGTCTAAAAAATACTTCTTATGGAAATGTTGATGGGATGGATGATCCCAAAAATTATCAGTCGGCTAAGGACGTGGCTATGCTTATAAAAGATAGCTTAAATGATGGGAACTTTAGGGCGATTTTTACAAAAAAAGATTTTAAGTCAACACCTACAGCTGACCATCCAGATGGTTTGTATATAGAAAGTACGATTTTTAGCCACCTAAAAAATTACAAGCAAGATGGTTTTGAAATCATCGGCGGCAAATCTGGGACAACTGATGATGCTGGGCTTTGCTGGGCGACCCTTGCAGAAAAAAATGGCAAGGAATATATAGTTGTAGTTATGGGTGTAGACTATGATGATATAGACAATCTTGGAGATGATCACATAGTAGAGACACTTAGGATTTTAGAAAATATCAGATAGGAGAATTATGACTGAAATATTATTTTTAGAAGGCAAATTTTCAGAAAAAATCTGGGGAGGATCAAGGCTAAAAACAGAATATGATCTTGAAATCCCTAGTGAAAAAACCGGAGAGTATTGGGCTATATCTGCAATGGACGGGGCAAGTTCTATAATAAAAAATGGTAAATACCAAGGATCTAGTCTAAAAGATCTTTATAAAAATCAGCCAGAGCTTTTTGCCGATCCAAAAGATGATGAATTTCCACTTTTAGTCAAGATCATAGATGCGAAAGATGATTTGTCAATCCAGGTTCACCCAGATGATCATATGGCTTCCCGCCTTGAAAAGTCAAAGGGCAAGACCGAATGTTGGTATATCTTAAATAAAAATCCATCTTCTATTATTTTTGGCCTCAATGTCGATAATAAAGAAGAGGCTATAAAATTGATCAATGAGAGAAAATGGAATGAGCTCCTAAGAGAAGTCCCAAGCCAAAAGGGAGATTTCTTTTTTGTAAGGGCAGGCAGGGTCCACGCTATAAAAAAAGGGTCATTGATTTTGGAAATCCAACAAGCATCAGATATCACCTATAGGCTTTATGACTATGATAGGAAAGATGCAGACGGCAATCTTCGTGATCTCCATTTAGAAAAATCCAAAGAAGCTATAAAAATATATAAGGACGAAGACCAAATAAAATCTCTTAAAAAAGAAGGCTATGACCTAAAAATCCTTACAGAAAATGAGTTTTTTGAGGTTAGAGAGATAAAAATAAAAGATGAGGCAAAATTTGAAAGGACCAAAGATTATTTATTAGAAGCTGTAGTTGATGGCAGTGGTCAGATAGAAATTGGACTTAAGACCTACCCACTAAAAAAAGGTGACTTTTTTATAATAACAAACAAGGCCAAAAATTATATAATCAAGGGTGATTTGACCATGGTTGAGTCAAATCCAGTATAGGAGAGACATGAAAAAAGGAGTTATAGAGGGATTTTATGGGATAGCATGGAGCTTTGAAGAGAGGATGTCTATGATAGATTTCCTATGGCAAATTGGCATGGACCAATATATTTATGCACCCAAAGATGATCCCTACCACAATAAAAAATGGCGAGAGCCTTATCCAAAAAAAGACCTAGAGAAAATAAAAAAACTGGCAGAATTTAGCAAAAATAAAAATATAGTCTTCACTTGGGCTATCCATCCTGGCCAAAATCCTTTTGATTTTGATAATTATGAAGAAGAGATCCAAAAGATTTTTGATAAGTATAGGCAGCTAAAATCTATCGGTGTCAAATCTTTTGGCCTTTGTATGGATGATATAGATAGGGATATAGCCTTCGAAAAAAGGATCGACCATATGAAATTGATAAAAGATTTGGCTGATTTTGTAGAAAAGAGAAGTGGGTCAAATCTTTACTTTGTCCACCCTTGGTACAATGATGACTGGATTGATGAAAAGGGTGATGAATACGAATCTCTTTTGAAGGATATAAAAAATATCAACATCATGTGGACTGGAAGCCAGGTCGTTTCACCAATTTCTCACAAGTCCTATGAGGATTTTGCTAAAAGGACTGGCAAAAAACCCTATATTTGGTTTAATTGGCCAGTCAATGATTACAAAAACGACCAAATTTTCATCGAAGTTTTTGAGTTTTTTGACTCAAAAGATCTAAACTTTGATGGCTTTTACCTAAACCCAATGAACCAGGCAGAGCTTTCAAAAATTGCTATCTACCAGGCAAATGAGTTTTTGAAAAATCCGGGAAACTATGAGGCAGACCTTGCCTTTATGGATGCTGTCAAATATATAGAGCCCAAAGCTTATGAAGATTTAATAGTAATCGCCCCAAGTTTTTATGGGTCCTTGGTCTATGAAAGGACCCCAAATACGGTTTTTCTAGAGGATATGAAGATCAAAAAGGCCTACGATTTAGGAGATTTTAATAATCTCAGATTACTATTAGAAAAAAAGATAGGAGCCATAGAAAATTATCAAAAAAATCACACAAACAAAGAGCTTTTTGATGAGATCAAAAACTTTTTAGAAAGTTTAGATCATTTGACAAGGGCGGTTTTATCTATCTTGGATAAAAAAATTGACCAGGCAGAAGAGTTTTATAAACAATCAAAATCTATAGAGATTGAGGTTTTTGATGGAAAGTATCAGGAAAAAAATGTGAAGACAAGTAGGGTTATAGATCAAATTTATAAGGATTTGATAAATAGATAGATTTACAAGCCAAAACAATTTGATAAGCATAAAGAAAAACACCAGTATTTAAAAACTGGTGTTTTATTTTTCTTATTTTGATTTTGCTTCTATGATCAGTTTTTGTTTTAGGTTCCAGAGTTCTTGGGATAAGTCTACATAGTAGTTGTGAGGTGTGTCGTATCTTTTGACCTCTTCCCAGATGGATTCGACCTCTTTTTTTCTGTACTCGCTGATTTCTTCTAGGCTTGGCTCTTTATAGACAAGTTTGCCTTTTTCAAAGATTGGCACTTGCATGCACCTAGCCTCGAAGTTTTTCATTTTTTTCATCTTCCATGTGAAAAGTGGGTCAAAGATAACTAGTGGTTGGCTTTCGTCGATTTTCTCGTCTGCTAGGGTTATATAGTCAGCTTCGGCCTTGCCAGTTGCCTTGTCATAGAGTCTATAGACTTTTTTGGAGGCCGGTGTTGTGATCTTTTCAACGTTTTCTGATACCTTGATCTTTGGTTGTAGCTTGCCATCATTTTCTATAGCAACAAGTTTATAAACCCCTCCAAAAACCGGGTCAGACTTGGCAGTTATCAGTCTTTCACCTATACCAAAAGAGTCTATTTTGGCTCCTTGGGCAAGTAGGGATTCGATTTTAAATTCATCTAGGGAGTTGGATGCCACTATGGAGAAGTCCTCAAAGCCATTTTCATCTAGTCTTTTTCTGACTTCTTTTGATAGGTAGGCAAGGTCTCCAGAATCTATCCTGACTCCACCCTTTAGGCCCTTTGGCACAAGGACTTCATTGAAGACTTTCATAGCATTTACTAGCCCTGACTCTAGGGTGTCGTAGGTATCTATAAGCAAGATACAATTTTCTGGATAGATTTCTGCATAGGTTTTAAAGGCCTCATATTCGCTGTCAAAAGCTTGGACCCAAGAGTGGGCCATGGTACCTACTGCCTTGAAATTATATTTTTTTGCAGAATAGGTATTTGATGTTATAGGTGCTCCTCCAATGTAGGCGGCTCTTGCTCCCCAGATAGAGGCGTCAGCTCCTTGGGCGCGCCTTGCACCAAACTCCATCACCGCTCTGCCACCAGCAGAACTTACTATCCTGTTAGTCTTTGTCGCTATCAAAGAATTGAAATTCATTGACAAAAGCAAAAATGTTTCTATAATAGAACATTCTATGATAGGCGCCTTGACTGTGACAATTGGCTCACCTGGAAACATAACAGATCCTTCAGGGAATGCCCAAACATCACCGGTAAACTTAAAATCGGCTAAGTAGGATAAGAAATCCTCGGAGAAATTGCCATTTTTTCTCAGATAATCTATGTCATCGCTAGAAAAATGTAGGTTATCAATATAATCTATTATATTGTTGAGCCCTGCAAAAATAGAAAAACCAGCTCCATCTGGATTTCTCCTATAAAAGGCATCAAAAACTGCCTCAGTATCCTTCATTCCTTTTTGATAATATCCGTTGGCCATAGTAAATTCATAAAAATCACTAAGCAAGGATAAGTTTCTTTTTTTATTCATAAGCTCCTTCTTTTTTTATTGATCCTTATCCATATTTATACCCAAAAACCAGGCTTTCCCACTAGCAAAGAAAAATAATTGATTTATAGTAAAATATATAGGTAAATAGGAGGAAATATGTATATTTTTGATATAGATGGTACTTTGCTTGACACAGTAGAGACTATCTCTTACTTTATAAATTATAGCCTAAAAGAATTTTCTCTAGGATCCATCCTTACAAAAAAGGTAGAAGAATTTGTAGGCAATGGCCCTGTAGTTTTGTGTCAAAAGGTTTTAGACTATGTAGGCGCTAGCAAGGAGAAAGAATTTAGGAAAAATTTTTTAGATTTTTACAACCAGGCTTATGATGATAACCCATCACATCTAACAAAACCCTATGATGGTATAGTAGAGGTTTTGGATAAACTAAAGAAAACTGGAGCGCCTTTGGTTTGTTTTTCAAATAAGCCAGACCCAACCTGCAACAAGGTTATCCCAGCAGTTTTTGGTCAGGGCTACTTTGATTTCATCCTAGGCTACAGGGAGGACTATGAGAGAAAGCCATCACCAGAGGGGATTATGATCTTAAAAGATAAATTCGGAGTGAATAATTCTGATATTATTTATTTTGGCGACAGCGAAGTAGATATGAAATGTGGCAAAAACGCAGGAGTATTTACTGTAGGCTGTGCCTGGGGTTTTAGGCCAAAATCTATTCTTGAGGCGGAAAACCCAGACCTTATTATTGACCATCCAAGAGAAATGGAAATAAGAAGGGCATGATGGGCAAAATAAAGCTTTTAAGGATAGATTCTAGACTTTCTCATGGGGAGACTGTCAAAAGGTGGTGCGAAAAATATGGCCTAGAAAATCTGATCATAGCAAATGATAGGATGATGGAAGATGCCTTTGCTAGAGAAGTAATGGACCTAACCATAGAAAAAAATATAGCTAGGACCTACCTAAATGTAGACCAGGTTAGAGATTTTTTAGAGACTCATGGTGGAGAATATTTTCTTTTAGTCGATTCTAGTCATGACTTGAAAAGACTTCTTGACCAGGGACTAGATATAGAAAATGTAAATATTGGTATCATGCATTTATCTATAGGAAAAGAGCTTTTGACAGAATATATAGGGGTAGATGCCTTCGATATTGAGGTTTTCAACTTGCTTTTAGAAAAAAATATAAGGACTAGTGCAAGACTTTCACCTTTTTCAGAAGAAATAGACCTAAAAGATCTCCTCTCCAAAGAGTATTTATCCTTATAGAATGCGGTCATAGGTGATTTTAAGAGTATGATAGAATTAGAATAATAAAAGGAGGGGCTAGTGGGTTTTGCCTTGTTTTTTAGCCTGGAAATCTTCTTGTTTTCAGGTCTTAGCCTTATAGATTTTAAAAATAAATATCAAAAAAACCTAGGAGCTCTCCTCATGTTTGGACTCATGTTTGTCTTTGCAGCTATAAGAGGATCAGGAGATGGAGATTATTATAATTATCTGTGGTTTGCCAAGGATATAGGGACAGATTTTTCAAAGGTCATGAATTTTTCCTACCCGGTAGAGTTTTCTTTTAGGTTCTTTTCTTATTTTATAAACCTGATAGGAGCCAGCCGCCAGTGGGTCATAGTCCTTATGAATTTTTTATCCATAGGCCCTGTAGCCTATGTGACTTTGAAAAAATCGGCCAATCCATTTTTGTCAGCCCTGATTTTTTTGCCAATATTTTTGCAATTTGATATGCAAACATCAAGGACAGCCACAGCTATGGGCCTAGGACTTATGGCAATTTTCATGCAGACAGAAAGAAAAAGAATAAAATCCCTTATCTTTTTGCTTTTGGCAATTAGCTTTCACAGGTCGGCTCTGATTTTATTGCCTTTTTTGCTTTATTTGGAAATTGATATTTCAAATTTCACCAAGATATTTTTGGTCTTGGCAAGCTTTGTCTTGTCTGTTTTTTCAAAACTTTTATTTAAAATCATAGCAAAAATCCTGCAAGTAGGAGGCATGGCTAGGATGGCAACAAAGGTTATATCCTACACCTTTGAGGGGAAATTTGCCTACGCCATGAAGCTTTATGATCCAAGAATCATTTTTGGACTCTTGTTATTTATAATGTCTATCATGTATTTTGACAAAAAATCATTTGACAAGCACTCGATGGAGTCAGCTTCTATCAAGGCCATATTTTTTGGACTTGTAGTCATGCTCATCTTTAGGTCATCGACAGCTATTGCCTTTAGGTTTTCGGCGTTTTTCAATTTGATGCAGATATTTTTTATCCCCCTTGTTATAAAGGAGATAAAATATAAGGATAGTCTTGCTTGCTTCCTTTTGATCTTATCAATTGGGGTTTTTATCCTACCTTATGCTATCTACATAATGATAGATGCCCCAGCCTATGATTTTTTCTTTACCAATTTGCAAGCAATAACATCACTTAGATAATTTTTTAGGAGAATTTTATGAGAAAAGTTACAACTTATCAGATAATAGAGGGGATAAAGGAAAATCTCACACCCCTATTGTTACCAGCAGCTATAGCCTTTGCCATAGTTTTTGGCCACGGATACTCTAATTATGCTGACATTTATGAAGCCAAGGCAGTTTTGATTGCCTCTGTAGAAGAAGGGGAGGAGATATCCTATAACAGACTAATGCTAAATGAAAAATTAGCCAACATCTACAGCGAGGTCCTAAAGACACCTGACCTTTATAAAAATGTAGCCAAGGGCCTTGAGGCGGGTGGATCAGGAGATAATTATAAAGAAGTGATGAAAAAATCAAACTTCGAGGTCAATCCCCAAGCAGGCCTTATCTCCTTTACCTACAAGGATGAAAATGAGGACGAGGCGAGAGATGGCCTAAAGCTTCTTTGTGAAAATTTTAGGCTAATGGTAAAAGACTATTTGGGGGCAGATAATTTATCTTATCTAAACCAGGTTATGGTAGAAAAGCCATCTATGATAAAACTTTTGATCTTTTCCTTAGTAGCAGGTATTGCAGGACTAGCTTTGGGCCTTGTAATCATAATCATAAAAACTCTTTTGTCAGATAAGATCGCATCAATGGATGACCTAAAAGAGCTTGGCTATGATGTTTTGGCAAGGGATGATGAGTATTTCAAGATCAAAGCCAAAATTACAAATAGGCTTGATGATGGGATAATCGGCATAAGCAGTATAGGAAATATAGATTCTTTTGCTTTTAGTGAGAAGTTAGCCAAAGCCTTTTCTACAAACAATGGGATCCTTTTTGTAGATAGCAAAAATAGGTCGGAGATCGATAAAAAATACCTAAGTCAAAAAGAATCTTTCAAAATAATCAGAAAAGAAAATATAGACTATATTGGCCTTAGCGGAAAAAACTCTAGAGAGATCCTAGATTCTGATGAGTTTTTTGCTGAGCTTGCCAATAGGGAAAACTCCTACAATTATATAATGATTGACGAAAAGAGCCTAAGAAGTCAGGAGCCTTTTCTTACAGCTAGGCTTTGTGATATGAAAATCATACTGGTAGATGATTCGTGCAAAAAATCCGACCTGGATAAAGCGATCAGAGATCTAAGCGAAGCTGGCACCAGCTATTGTGGGGTGGTTTATCATAAATAAATTATTGATAGTATTTTTATCTATACTTTTAGTCGGCTGTGCAAAAGATGAAACTTATAAAAAACAAGATATAAAAATAAGACCAAGTTCAAAAATGACTATAAAAGAAGAAGTACCAATAAATATGGACTGCCAGGTCTTAGAAGATACTGAAATCTATGCAGATATGGATGACAAAACAGCCTTTGACATCCTAGAGAAAGGATCTATAGTTAGGGTTATTTTATCAGAAGATAAGGGTTTTGTATATGTAAATTTTTTGGGGCAAAATTTTTATATCAAAAAAGATAAATTAAAGAGTTTATAAAGCGGCTATTTTAGTCGCTTTTTTCTTGTAAAAATCTATATTTCTGGTTAAATATATAGGCGATTGGAAATGATAGTTAGGGGGAATTTTGGATACAATATCACTTTTGGTTTTATCTGTTGGCCTTGCCATGGATGCTTTTGCAGCCGGCATTTGCAAGGGTCTATCAGAGAAAACTCATTCAATTAAAAATTCTTTGTCAGTTGGACTTTGCTTTGGTCTTTTTCAGGCTTTGATGCCAGTTTTGGGATTTTTCCTCGGTAGGGGCTTTGCAGAAGAGATCAGGGCTATTGACCATTGGATAGCATTTTTCTTGCTCCTTATTTTAGGCATTCAGATGATAAAAGAATCAAGGGAGGCCTACTGTGAGCTCAACCAAGGTTTTGATTTTTTATCATTGGCTAAAATGGGAATAGCTACATCTATAGATGCCCTTGCAGTGGGTGTTGGTCTTGCTTTTTTGCAGATTGATATTATAAAATCAGCATCTACTATAGGTATAATAACCGCTTTGCTTTCTATAATAGGTTTTAAAATAGGATCTAAGCTAGGATTAAAATCAAAACAAATGGCAGAACTTGTTGGTGGGATCATATTGATAAGCTTGGGGACTAAAATTTTGATAGAACATTTGTTTTTTCATTAATTTGCATGAAAAATGTATAAAATTAAGTATAATATGAATAACGACACTAGGGGTGCCTTGAGGCTGAGATCATACCCTTAACCTGATCCAGGTAATACTGGCGGAGGTAAGTGAGACCTTCTTCGCAAGTATTGTGCAAAGGAGGTTTTTTTATGAATAAAAATAAATGGTCAGTAAAAATTCTCACAGAAGCAGGAGTTATGATTGCCCTAGCCTTTATTTTGGGCAAGATAAAACTTTTTGAGATGCCACAAGGTGGATCTGTAACAGCAGGACAAATGATTCCCCTAATTATATTTGCTATTAGGTATGGAGCAGGTCCTGGTATCGTTGTTGGAGCAGTCTATGGATTTATAGATATGCTACTTGGTGGCTAT
This sequence comes from Anaerococcus mediterraneensis, assembly GCF_900128415.1. Taxonomy (NCBI): domain Bacteria; kingdom Bacillati; phylum Bacillota; class Tissierellia; order Tissierellales; family Peptoniphilaceae; genus Anaerococcus; species Anaerococcus mediterraneensis. Next base: position 282,202 of record NZ_LT635772.1, on the reverse strand, counting down.
ATAGCTCATCCATTCCAAGCCTTACTTGATTATCCTTTGGCTTTTGCTTCATTGGGTCTTGTTGGTTTCTTTTCAAAATCTTTTATGGACAAAAAAGAAATCCTACCAGTCATCCAAGGAACATTCTTGGGAGTTTTTGCTAGATTCATCTGCCACGTCATAACAGGAGTAGTGTTTTTTGCATCATATGCACCAGAAGGACAAAATCCTTGGGCATACTCAGCAATCTACAACGGCACATTTTTGGGCGTAGAATTTGTTATGACAATAGTAATAATATTCTTGCTTAAAAACTTCATAACAAAAGACATAGCAAAACTATAGGAAAAACTATTTAGTTTGAAATTTAAAACTAACAATGTATAATGATTATGACTAAACGTAATATATCATACGAAAGTACAAAAAAGACAGCTTGGGCCCAAGCTGTCTTTTTTATTTGGGTTAGTTGCTATTTTTCTTGCTATCTAACCGCTTGCAAATATAGTGACTAATTATATTTGCCATGATAGCAATTATAAACGTAATAATATCTTCCACGAAAGCACCTCCTTTCTATTGCTAGAAATGGAGTTAGCAACATATATATTATACTCTTATTTTTTTCTTAATTTTTTATCCTAAAAGTCTTAGGTCCTATTTTAAGTATCAGTAGGCTTGTTATTATAGTAAATACAATTATAAATATTGACGAGCTTAGGATAAGCACTTTCAGATCTATATCACCTGTTATCCTTATAGCGTTAAGACAAAATATATATAAAATCATATCTACAAGTCCAGATATCTTGCCAACTCTGACTCCCTCAGCGTTAAAGGGTTGGAGGAGGTAGTATTGGGCAAGAGGTAGGGATGTGAAGAATATAGCTACAAGGAATATATATATGACTCCTTCTATGGCTAGGCTCTTATCATTGGCTCCCATCCTTAGGTTTAGGGCAAAAAAGGCAAGAACATATACCAAGGCAGGGACTAGGTTTATTTGTAGGAGGGAGATCAGCCTTGCCTTGTACATGGCAAGGAGATTTTTTGGCTTCCTATAAAAACCGTAGTGGACTAGGCCCTGGTCGCAGTTTATAAAAAATGCTGAGAGTATATTTTCCTGTTTTAGGGTCATATAGCTAATGAGGGGTACCAATCTTATTATCATATCAGGCAAGAGCTTTATATCTTCTATTAGGTTTTTTTCCATCAAAATCGGGAAAAATATAATAAGGGCTGTCAAAAGGCAGGCGAAAATCGCCGATTTTATAAGGATTGGCTTTAGGAGAATCCTCCTGTGCCTCCTAAAAAACAATCTGTTTAGGTAGGCAAAGCCGGTACCTGATATTTTTTTCTTGTCCAGATCTTTTTCTTTTAGTTTGACGTTTGCCCCTATGCTTGTATCTACATCTGCAACAGCATTTTCATAGACTTTAAGAGATTTTTCTACAATTTGTCCATAATTATCAAAGTTTTTTAGGTAAAGCTTGGCCCATAAAAAGGATCCTAGGGATAATATAAAAATCCCACCGATGACAATTTTATAAGACAAGGCCACAAATAAAACTAGGTGGCTTAGGATCAAAAACAATATAAACACAAGCAAAACCTGCAAAAGTCCATTATCTATAATAGATTTTTTATTTTTTAGGCCCACATTCATCCAAAAAACTGATGCCCCAATTTCTGCTAAGAGTAAAATAAAAGAAAATCCTAGGGTAAGTATTGGATTTACTTTGGCAAATAAATAAAATCCTGTTATAAGGACTACAGACCTTGCAAAAAACCTCATCATAGGCCTGATATAGAGATTGGCCTTTACAATTTCCTCTGGATTTAGGCGGAAATTTTGGTAGTATTTTTTTAGATCATTCATAGAATCTTCTATGAGATTTCTAAGCAGGGCAAAGAGCCAGTAGAGATATAGGGGCACAAAATACCTATATACAGTCTCAAAAAATTCTGCCTTATCAGCTGCATAAGTTATACTTTGCCCAAAAATATTGTAGGCAATGCTAAAAATGCCATTAATAAATAAAATAACCACACCAAAGGCCAAGGCCGATTTTATGATTTCTTTGATAATAGCAAATATAGGATAGAAGGTATGGATTATGTATTTGAGCGTAGAAAATCTGTATTTAGACCCCAAAATTTTACCCAAAAGGGGGATTTTTCTAAAGGCCCAAACTGTCCCATTGACCATCTCTGATAATTCTATTTTTTGTTTTAGTACAAAGATAGAAAAGGCCTTATCCATCGATTTGCTCCATTTCTTTTTCTATTTTTAGACTTTCTTTTTGACCAGAAAGTAGGGCAATGATCTTATCCTCAAAATCAGGATTGTCCATGAGGCCTTCTTCTACTTTTTGCAGTTTTCTATCAGACAAGAGGACTATCTTATCACAAATATCCTTGGCTAGTTGCAAGATATGGGTAGAAAAAATTATTATATGGTCAGCGTGGATCTTTCTAATAATCTTTTTCATCTCCAGTTGGACAAGGACATCAAGGCTTGTCAGTGGCTCATCCATGAGGATTATCCTAGGTCTTAGGATAAGAAACATGACCATTTGGATTTTATTTTTCATACCTGTTGAGTAGTCCTGCATGAGCCTATGCATATCTTCTGGGTCAAAATCTACCATTTCTAGGTATTCTTCGATTGATTTTAAATCTTTTATATTTTCTTCGTTAGCTTCTATAAAAAACTTTATAAATTCATAGCCAGTCAAAAATTTTGGTAATTCTGGCTCAGCTACCATAAAAAATACGTCAGAAAATTCTAATTTTCTTTTGTTGCCAGCTTCTTCTATATAAACTTGCCCATCATCTTTTTTTAGACCATCTGTTATCAGCCTAAAAAAAGTTGTCTTGCCTGATCCGTTGCGGCCGAGGAGGGCGTAGATTATCCCTTGGTCAAAAACAAAGGATGTGTCTTCTAGGACTTTTTTATCGTCAAAAGCCTTTGACAGGTTTTCTATTATTAATTTCATATAATCTCCTTAGTTATTTGTTAGTTATTATACTATAAGAAAATATTTTTTTTAAAAACTACTTGCAAAGATAAAAAGCGAAAGTATATTTGTATTAAGATAATAATACAGTCATACAAAAGGAGATAAATGTTGTGAGGTGAATTTATGGATTTTGATGAGAGTAGACCAATTTATGTACAGCTTGTCGAAGATTTCAAGATAAAAATTTCAAATGGAGAATGGATGCCAGGAGATAAGATTGATTCGGTTAGAAACCTAGCTAGTACCTACCAGGTCAATCCAAATACTGTCCAAAGGGCTCTGGCAGAGCTAGAAAGAGATGGGCTTTGCGAATCAAAAAGAACGGCAGGCAGGTTTGTAACAGGAGATAAGAAACTGGTAGAAAAATTATCGGGCAAGGCCTTTAATAAGTTTGCTGATGATTTTATTTCTGGCATGAAATCTTTAAATATTGACAAAGAAGAAGCGATAAAAAACCTTGATGAGTATTGGGAGGAATTATGATAGAGATTAAGGATTTGACAGTCTCCTATGGGGGCAGAAATGTTTTGGACAATTTGAATTTATCTTTAGAGGATGGGAGGATTGTAGGCCTTGTTGGCGAAAATGGATCAGGTAAATCAACTCTTTTGCGAGTCCTAGCAGGTCTTGAGAAAAACTACAAGGGAGAGGTAGATATTGATGGGAAAAATCCAGGAGGAGTGACCAATGGTTTTATATCCTACCAGCCAGACCACTTGCCTTTTTATCCATCTATGAAAGTCAGCCAAATTGGAGCTTTATACAATAAATTTTATTCTGACTTTGATATAAACAAATTTTATAAACTCATGGGATCTTTTGGCATAGACAAGAACCTAAAAGTCAAAGAATGCTCAAAGGGTATGAAGGACAAGGTCCAAATCGGGGCGACTCTTTCTAGAAAAGCAAAAATCTACCTTTTAGATGAGCCTATGACAGGTATAGACCCAAAGGCTAGGCGTACAATGCTAGAGACGATTATAGATAATTTTGATTATGAAGGGATTTTGATAATTTCCACCCATCTGATAAGCGAGATCGAAAGGATACTAGACCAAGTCATTGCAATTGCTGATGGCAAGATTATCCTAGATAAAAGTGTAGATGAAATCAGAGAAGAAAACCATATGAGCGTTGAAGACTATTTTACGGAGGTACTATAATGGGAAAGCTTATCGGTCAATTATTTAAAGAAGATATAAAAACAGTTTTGGCGTGTATGCTCATGCCACTAATCTTGGGTATAGCTGGTATGGCCCTATATGCTGCGACAGGCCTTGAAGCACTTTTTGCAATAGTAGCTATAGCAGCTACGGCCATGGTATTTGGTCCACTTGTTTCTATAGTATTTTTGGCAAACAATGACAACAAGAGATTTTATAAAGACGGGGCTTCCTTTTATACCTGTCTGCCTTATGGGTCAGAAAAAATAAACCTTGCTAGGCTTATCAATTTTGTAATCATGGGAGCAATTATATTTTTGATTTCAATAGGAAATTTCCTTTCCTTAGCAGCAACAAGCCCATCAGAAGCTATTACTTTTGGAGAATTAATAAGAGAAATTGGAAGGCTTCTTGGATCTATCAAGCCAGAAATGTGGCTGGCACTAGTTAAATCTCTAATAATAGCCATAGGTGTGGGTCTTGTTTTGGCACAGATGATAATGGCCATGAACACTCTAGCAGCATCAAACCCTTTCAACAAACTAGGCAAAATTGCAAATTCGATAATATTTATTATCCTATTTATAGGCCAGGGCTACCTATACCTAAAAGTATTTGGTATTTTGTTAGATAGCAAACTGATAAAAACTACAGAAGTTATCCAAGAAAGTGCCCAAGTTGGTATAAGTGCTTTTGATTTCACCCTAGGATCCTTTTTGATAGTCCTTTTGGTTTTGGTCATTTTCAATTTATTGTACTTTGGAATGATAAATTATTTCCACAAAAAGAAAATATCTGTCCAATAAATTTTACAAAGAAAAAAACCTCTTAGGTCAAGCAAGAGCCTGACTAAGAGGTTTTTATTATTGGTTTTCTTTTTCGACTCTGATGTTTTCATCCATGAGTCTTAGGTAATATTTCTTTGCTTTTTCTATAGAAAAGATAGAGGCGTCCTGGAAAAACTCCTTGATTTCCTCGATTAAATCTTTTGTGACCTGGTCTTCGCCGTATTTTTCCTTTAGGTCAGATGCTTTTTCTAGTTGGATATTTATCTTGTTTACAAGTCCCATAGTCCTAGCTTCTCTGTCGTTTTCTATCAAAAGCTCCCTTAGGGTCCATTTTACATTATTTTCTGTGACCCCTGCCTTGTGTTGGACATTGGCCCCGCTATCCCTAAGCTGGTCTATGACTCTAAACATGGTTTGGTTATCAAAGTTTGAAAAAAGTATAAAATCAAAATCGATATTTGCTTCTTGGTCTATACTCTCCTTTTTTTCATCAGAAAAACCATCTATGCCCAAAAGATAGCCAACATAGTGGTCTACTTTTTTCTCATCTACTTCTATAATATTAACCCCATTGTCATCACAGATCTCTGTGAATTTTTGGTAGTCTTTTGTCAAATGTGGGTTGTAAAATAATATTTCTGCCATTTTATCTCCTTTTTTATATATAAACTATACTAATTATCATTTTTTGTTCAAATATCAAAAAATGGGTATATTATAAGAAAGACCTTGGGAGGCGATTATGGAAGAAAAAATTATCGATTTAGAAAAACAAATATTAAAAACTGACAAGATGATTCAAAAAGCAAATAGGGTCAGAAGTCTTATTATAAATTGTTATAAAAACTTAGATGATAAATATACCTACTCAACAAGCAAGCTTTTGAGGGGCAATATTTTCGGTGACTTTATGAGAAATTCTAGGGTCAAAAGTATAAATAACAATATAGGCAAGGTCCAAGATGCCCTTTTAAAATTTGAGGCAGACCTACTTATTTTTGATAAGGACCTAGCGTCTGTCCTAAAACTACCAGCCAAAATGCAAGGCTATGGCAGGGTCGAAGGCAAACTATCTGACATCAGCCTAAGGACTGATATGCGTTTTAGGCAATTTGACGTGGCAAAGAGCCTTAGAAACCTAGATGTAGTCATCAAAAGACTCCTAGCTTCTAGAAAAAGAATGGCCTACGACCTAAAAAATCAAAAAGAGCTCTTGGGTTATAAATAAAAAACTTAGGATCTCCTAAGCTAATCCTATAAAATTTTACCTAATACCAGACTTAGATCTAAAAAGCTCTGGTATTTTTTCTTTGGGAAAATATAACCCCTTATTAAGTTAAAATTATAAAAAAAGTTATTGCTGATAAGCAAAGTGAAAAAATATGAATAATGAATTCATAGAATCACTCAACATTTTATGCTTATAAAAACTATATGTCATACATAGGTCTGGGCTAGGAAATACTGTCAGAGTTTTCTAAAAAAAATTTAAACAATATTGAATTTTTTAGTAAAATATGCAAAAATTCTATTGAAATCCTTTTCCATGGCTGTATAATAATTTCAACAAGATAAAGTGGAAAAATATGACATGGTGCTAGAGGAGGAATTATGAAAAAATCTAGAATATTAGCACTAGCAATGTCAGCAAGCTTCATATTTGGGGGGGTAGTCCTTGTAGAACCAAGTAATATAGCCTATGCAGAGGAAGCCCAATGCAACCAAGAGGAAATTGATGCATTAAAAAATCAGATAAAAACTCTTGAAGAAAAAATTAAAAATATCGATACCCAAATTAAAGAAAAAGAAAATGAAAAAGTACCAGCTGAAGATGTCAATCAACTTCTCGATGATTTTGTCGATGCAAATGAGGCTTACAAAGCTTACCTCAATTCCAAAAAAAATGTGACAGATGAAATAGATGCAGCACATAATAAGGAAAGAGAGGAATATGATAAAGCTATGGCTTTGTTCAATGAATCTCAAGCTCTTTATAACGAATGGCAAAATGACAAAGAAAATAAAGAAAAAGAAAATAAATATAATGCGAAAAATGCTGAATATCAAGCACAAAATGCTATATACATGGATGCTAAAGCAAAAAACCTACAAAAACAAGCAGAGCATAAAGATTTTCTTGAAGAAGCTAACAGGATATTTGCAGGAGTAAGGGAAAAGAAAAAAGCATTAGATGCTGCTAAAAAGAAAAATGAAGATCTAGATCAAGAAATCAAAAAACTAATTAACGAAAAAAAAGATTATGATGAAAAAATCGCAGATCTTAGACAACAAGTAGCTGAATTAGAGAGCAAGTGTCCAAGCAACCCAGATCCAAATCCAAATCCAAATCCAAAACCAAATCCAGATCCAGAACCAAACAAGGATCCAGACTCAGATAGAGATTATTACGACTACTTTTTCATAGGTGATGATGAGGACTTAGAAAAAACAGAAGAAGAATCTGAAAATAAAAAAGAACCTGAAAAAGAACCTGAAAAAGAATTTGAGAAAGAAGCTGACAAGAAAGAAGAAGTTGAGACAAAAGAAGAAAAAGAGCCAGAAAAGAAAGAAGAAAAGGCTCCTGAAATCAAGAAGGAAAACGGAAAACCAGCTATGAACAAACCTGCAAAAGCTAAATCTAACAACCCAAAAACAGGTATTGCTGGCATTTCATCAGTAGCAGGTACACTAGCCATCTCCATGGCAGGAATTGTCGCAAGCAGAAAGAAAAATAAGTAAGAGATAGATGCTAAAAAATTGAAAAATAACACAAGAAAAACTCTTAGGAAATCCTAAGAGTTTTTTTAGTATATTTTCAAATCATTTTCTATGAGCTTATCTATGGCATATCCCACTCCAGATTGGAGGTTGGATTTGGTTATGAATTTGGCGTGGACTTTTAGTTCGTCTACTGCATTGGCCATAGCTACAGGAAATCCTGTTTGCTCTAGCATTGGTATGTCGTTTTTCTCATTGCCTATAGACATGATCTCATCAGGGACTATGCCTAGTTTTTCTGCCATGGCCTTGACTGCGTAGCCCTTGTTGGCTTTTTTGTTCATGACCTCTATGAGAAAGGGAGCTGTTTGGACAGCGTAGAAATTTTCTGTTAGCTCTTTTGGCTTGTTTGCGAGAACCTCTTTTATTGCGGATTTTGAACCTAAAATCAAAAACCTACCAAAAGTTTTATCTTCTGGCAAGTCCTCGTAGTTTATAATTTCAAGCTTTAGCCTATTTATAAAGGCATCTGCTTTTGTGTACATACTTGGATTTTTATGTCTAGTATAAAAGCTATCATGGTCCATGGCAGATATTTCTACATCAAAATCACTCATTATCTGGTCTAGGTCTATGAGATCTTTGGGATGTTGGAAATTACCGGCTATGGGCTTTTTGCTGGCATTATCCACTATATAGGACCCGTTTTGGCAAACTGTAAAATGGCCCTCCTTTAGTAGTCCAAGTTTTTCTAGGTAGGTCTCCATTGAGTGGAAGGGTCTGCCGCTGGCAAGGGCTATGTGGACGCCCATATCTCGAGCTTTATCTATTGCTATTATATTTTTTCTGCTTAATCTTTTTAGTGGACTGACCAAGGTCCCATCCACATCTATAGTTATTAACTTAATCATGGTTCTATTATACTATAGTTTTAGACAAGATTGGTATTCTTCTGTTGATTTTCTGATTTTTTCTGGATCTTTAAAGAAATCCTTAGTAAGGGCTACAACCACCGGGCTAAGTCTGATGACCGCATAGAGATTTGGTACAGCCATAAAGCCGTTTAGGATATTAGCAATGACCCAAGCTAGGCCCAAATCCATATTTGCTCCAATAAATACAAACATTATATAGATAATCCTATAATATTTTATTATATTTTCCCCAAAAATATAAGAAACAGACTGCTCACCATAGTAGGCCCAACCAAGAATTGTAGAAAGGGCAAAAAGTGTTTGGCCTATGCTTACTACATAGGGGCCAAAACTAGATCCTGTAGAAAAGGCGTGGGCTACAAGACTGCTGGCATCTACTGCTGGGATTTTATAAACCCCAGTAGTAAGTATGACAAGGGCAGTCATTGTACAGATTATGATGGTATCTACAAAAACCTCAGCTATACCCCATAGGCCTTGGCGGACTGGGTGGTCAGTTGATGCAGAAGCGTGGGCTATAGGTGATGATCCAAGACCAGCTTCGTTTGTAAAAACACCCCTAGCAACGCCAGCGCTTATGGCATCCTTAAAGGAAAGGGCGATCATAGATCCGCCTAGACTTTTTGGACTAAAGGCACCTACAAATATGGCAGAAAAACTTGGAATAATAGCGTCTTTATTTATAAATAAAATCATCAGACAACCTATGATATAAATAAGCGACATCAAAGGGACAAGTCTAGATGTGACCCTGGTAATGGTTTTTATACCTCCCATTATGACAAAGCCTGCTATGATAGATAAAACAATACCTGTCACAAATGGGCTTATAGAAAAGTTTGTTTTCAAAACTCCAGCAATGGCGTTGGACTGGGTGGAATTTCCTATGCCAAATACAGCAATACCAGCAAAAAAAGCAAAAGCATTTGCAAGTTTTTTATTGCCAAGTCCTTTTTCTATGTAGTACATAGGACCACCTATGAAATTATTATTTTTCTTTTCTCTAAAGGCAACAGCCAGTGTGACCTCGGCATATTTTGTAGCCATACCTAGGATAGCTGCCATCCACATCCAGAAAATAGCACCAGGGCCGCCTAGCATGATGGCAAGAGAAACACCAACTATATTGCCAGTGCCAACTGTACCTGCTAGGGCAGTAGCTAGGGCCTGAAATGGCGAAATATCCCCATCTGCATCCTTGTGACTTTTGTCAAAAACCTTGCCCAAAGTGTTTTTTAGAGCAAAAGAAAACTTCCTAAATTGTATAGCTTTTGTGGAAATGCTGATAATAATACCCGTACCAATTATGGCAATTATAAGGGGGGCTCCCCACAAAAACTCGTTAAATGCTTGTAAAAACTTAATCATAAATACCGCCTTAAATGTTATTTTATTATTTTATCCGTATTTTTATTAATTACAAAAATAAATATTTTATTATCAAATTCTTTTAAAATACATCAGGACTTTCTATATTTAATTGGATATATTTATAAATTGACAATGCAATTTTTCTATTTTATAATAATTTTGAGAAGATAAATAAAGGAGAAGTCATGAATAGGCAGGAAAAAATAATTTTGGCTATAATAACTTTGGTCGTTTTTTTGGTTGGAGGATTTTTCATCTATAGAAAAAATAAGGGTGCTGAAATAGCAAGCAAAGCTGATAGGACCAATGACAAAGAAATTGTAGAATCCATAAAAAATGAGAGGATAAGATTTGATAGTGATAATAAACTGTCTAAAAAATCAGGCCTTGCAAAAAAACTTGCCAAAGATGGGGCAAATCATATAGAAGCGTATTTAGAACTTGCAGAAGCTGATTTGGGGATTAATGAAAGAAATAGCTGCTATTGGCTTGAAGACTTTGATGGCGATAATAATTTCGAATTTTTTGTCGCGAAAAATCTAGGAACTACTGACCACCCAGATATCGAGATGTATTATATAAATACTGATAAGGATATATACTTGCTAAATGGGAAATATCTTCCAGAAAAACTAGATTATCCAGTTTTTGATGTCAGTCTAAATGATGCTGGTGATGAGTGGTACTTATTTATAAGATTAAATTCTTATGGTCCTGGGTCTAAGACCTATATCCTAGGTGCCAAGGATAATAAGCCATATTCTCCAGATATCTCAGGTCAAGTCGACACTTTTTATCCAGAAGATGATCATTTTGTACACTCTTTCACCTATTTAGAGGACACAGACAATGGTAGCTATCGAGCAGAAGGTACAGAAATCTACTATTATGACCAAGAAACAAGGCAGTTTGTCCTTGATACCGAGGTTCAAGATTATTAGCTGATTATATATAATAAAATTTTCTAGTATAATGAAAATGAGAGTAGATAATTGAGAATAAAGAAAGGAAATTTTATGATAATAGGAATACCTAAAGAAATAAAGGACCAAGAAGCAAGAGTTGCAGCTGTACCAGGTGCTGTAGCAGACTTGGTCAGAAATAATATAGAAGTTTTAGTAGAAAGTGGTGCAGGTCTTGGATCAGGCATTAGCGATGAGGACTACAAAGAAGCCGGGGCAGAAATAATAGATGATGCCAAAGACCTTTGGGAAAAATCAGATATAATCTACAAGGTCAAAGAACCCCTCAAGGAAGAATACAAATACCTAAGGGAAGGGCTTATAATTTATACTTATTTGCACCTAGCAAGCAACGAAGAATTAGTCGATGAGCTTATAAAAAATAAGGTCACAGCCTTAGGATATGAAACCCTCGAAAAAGATGGCAAGCTACCACTACTTAGACCTATGTCAGAAATAGCTGGTAGGATGGCTGTCCAAGAAGGAGCAAGATACCTAACAAAACCAGAGGGCGGTAGGGGCATACTCCTCCAAGGTGTACCAGGGGTCAGACCTGCAAATGTAGTCATAGTAGGAGCAGGTACAGTTGGTACAGCAGCTACTAGGATAGCAGTAGGTATGGGAGCTAGGGTTACAGTTTTGGATGTAAACGTAGAAGCCCTTACAAAGCTTCACGAACTTTTTCCAGACAAAGTTGAAACCCTATATTCTAACCCACTAAATATAGACGAGGCAGTAAGCGGGGCGGACTTGGTTATTTCAACAGTCTTGATCCCAGGTAGACGTGCCCCACAGCTAGTCAAAGTTGACACTGTCAAAAAAATGAAAGAAGGATCTGTAGTTGTAGATGTGGCTATTGACCAAGGCGGATCTACAGATATAACAAAGGGTCGTCCAACAAGTCACACAGACCCAGTTTTCCATGAGTACGGTGTGACATTTTATGCAGTAGCAAACATACCAGGGGCAGTAGCTATGACTTCAACCTACGCCTTGTCAAATGCAACAACCTTATATGCAAAGGCTATTGGTAAGCACGGTCTAAAGGCAGCTATAGAAAAATTCCCAGAATTAAAATCAGCTGTCAACACCTATGACGGAAAAGTTGTTATAAAATCAGTTGCAGAAGATACTAAACACCCACTTAGTGAACTTAACTTATAAAAAGCGTTGAGATTTATTTTGGAGGAGAAATCAAAAATATAGAAAAAGAAAAGTCTCAACCAATTTTTCTTGAAGAAGTTTATAAAATACTTGTGAAATAAAACCGAAGTTTTCATCTTCTAAGCTAGAGAAAAATATCTATAGTTTTTTAAAAGCCTAAACCAATCCCGTGCTTGAGTTTAGGCTTTTTATTTACAATCTTAACTTTAAATTAACCCATATCAAAGTAAAATTATTATAATATATTATTATAGAAAGAGTATCTTATGAAAGACTTATTATTTGTTTACAATCCAAATTCTGGGCAAAAATTATTGCAAAACAAGCTTGGCTGGATAATTGATTTTTTATCTAGCAAGGGGATTTTTACTACTGTTTATGCTAGCCAAAGTCCGGGAGATTGCAGGAAAATCATAGAAGAATATGGCAAAAATTATGAAAATATTTTGATATCTGGTGGAGATGGGACCTTGGATGAGGCTGTTTCTGGTGCCCTAAAGGCTGGTATAGATCCTGTTTTTTCTTATATACCAACAGGGTCTACAAATGATTTTTCAAAGTCTGTAAATATATCATCAGAAATAGAAAAGGCAACCAAAACTGCCCTCAGGGGAAGTGTCAAAAGGATAGATGTAGGCAAGATTGAGGATAAGTATTTTGTTTATGTGGCTGCCTTTGGTGCCCTATCTGATGTCAGTTTTTCTACCGACCAGGATATGAAAAATATAATTGGCAGGTCTGCCTATATAGTTGAGGGGATCAAAAAACTCTTGCCTATCCAGGCTATGGACTCATATGAGGCTGAGATCAGCTTGGATGGGGAGGTCATAAGCGGAGAATTTATCCATTTTATGGTTTCTAATTCTATATCGGTAGGTGGTTTTACAAAAATCCTTGGTGAAGATGTGGGCCTTGATGATGGGCTTTTTGAGGTGACTATTGTAAAAAAACCAGAAAGCCTAGCAGATGTCAATAAGATTATCCAAGCCCTAACCAACAACGAAGAATCAGACCTATTGATCCAAAGACAGGCATCAAAAATAAAGGTTAAGACAAAAAAAGAAGTATCCTGGTCCCTAGATGGTGAGTTTGGAGGAAAGACTACAGATTGCAAAATTGAGGTCATAAACAAAAGGATAAATATAAAAACTGGTCTTAGGTATTGATAAAAATAAATTATTGTGATATACTGATTGCTTACTTTAAACGAAATCTCCAAAATGTGGTATAATGTATACAGAGGAGCTAGGAGGTTAAAATGTTTAAAGTAGGCGATAAGATAGTTTACCCTATGCATGGAGCAGGCATAATAGATGCCATAGAAAAAATAGACTTCATGGGTGAGGAGAAGGAATATTACATATTAAAAATGCCGATTGGCGATATGGATATATCCATACCTTCTGACAAAATGGGTGAAATGAACATAAGAGAGATCATAAGTGTTGAAGAAGGCAGGCAAGTCCTAGAGATTTTAGATGATAAACCTACTGAAATGAACTCTAATTGGACAAAAAGATATAGGGACAATCAGGAGATTTTAAAAACTGGGGATGTTTTTGAAATAGCCAAGATGGTCAGAAACCTATCCTTGCTAGACTCTGACAAGGGTCTATCTACAACAGAAAAAAAACTCCTAAATAGGGCAAGAAGAATCCTAGCTAGCGAGTTGGTAATGGCAGGATCTCTCGATAAAGAAGAGGCCGAAAAAATGATAGATGAATCTATAGGTCTATAGGAGGATTTATGAAAAGAATAGTCAGGTTGGTTTTTACACTAATCGGAGCTGTTCTTGGCGTGATCGTTTTTGGATTAATAAATGCCGCTGTTGGCTTTATGCCAGCAAGCGGCAAATTATTTATAGGCGGTAATGTCATAGCATCAGCTTTATTTGCAATTATTTTTTATTTTGCAGCAGCACCGATTTCAAGAAAATTGGGGCTTGGTTTTGCAAATCTAGAAAACCGTATCAGCAAACTACCAGCGGCTAATTTGGTCATTGGAGTTCTTGGAATTATATTAGGATTTTTGGTGGCAGCCTTAGCATCTACACCACTTACCAAACTATCTCTACCTATAGTAGGGAATTCTATTTTTGTGCTATTATCTATTTTATTATATATTGGGTTTGGTTATTTGGGATGGAGACTGGCTATAAAAAATGCAGATGACCTTTTATCCTTTATGACAAGATCAAAAGATGATAAAAAAGAGAAAAAAGCTGTAGAGTCAAAGTTTGATAGGTCAAACAAAAAGGCAAGTGCCAAAATTTTGGATACTTCTGTAATAATTGACGGGAGGATCCTTGATATAATAAATACAGATTTCCTAGAAGGAGAGCTCATAGTAACAGAATTTGTCCTAGAAGAGCTCCAGCATATAGCAGATAGCCCAGATGACCTAAAAAGAGAAAGGGGCCGTAGGGGCTTAGAGGTCATAAAACAGATCAAAGAAAATACAAAGATAAAACTAAGGGTAATAGATACTGACTACAAGGATATAAAAGAAGTTGATGCCAAACTATTAAAGCTTGCAGTCGACCTAAAGGCCAAAGTTTTTACCAATGATTATAACCTAAATAAGGTAGCAGATGTCCAGGGCATACCAATCCTAAATATAAATGACTTGGCCAATGCCCTAAAACCAGTTGTTATCCCTGGAGAGACTATGCAAATAGAAGTCATAAAAGAGGGTAAGGGCAAAAACCAAGGAGTTGGCTACCTAGACGATGGTACTATGGTTGTAGTAGAAGATGGTGTAGACCTAATAGATCAGACCATAAGAGCCAAGGTCACATCAGTACTTCAAACATCAGCCGGTAGAATGATATTTGTAAGGGCAGAAGATGCTTGATGGAAAACACTTATCAGCTGTAGTTGTAGCGGCAGGGTCAGGACTTAGGATGGGACTTACTACAAACAAGCCCTATATAGAAATAGCTGGCAAAAAAATCCTAGAGCTTAGCCTAGAAACAGTGACATCAATAAGAGAGTTTGATGAAATAATTCTAGTTATTAGGAAAAAAGATCTACCAATGGCAGAACTAATAACAAAAAAGCTTTCTGATCCTAGAATAAAAATAATAGAAGGTGGAGCCAGCAGGGAAGAATCAACCTACAATGGCCTTCTGGCCCTCTCAGGTAAAAGTCAATTTGTCCTAACCCACGATGGGGTTAGGCCTTTTGCAAGCAAAGAATTATTTTATAGGATTCTTTCCATGCTAAAAAATTATAAGGCAGCCATAAGCGCTACCAAGACTAAGGATACAATAAAAATTGCCAATGAAAAAGGCGAGGTGGACTTCACACCTAATAGAGATTTTGTTTATAATATTCAAACCCCACAGGCCTTTGATACCAAAACTCTAAAAGAGCTATACAAGACATATATGAAAAGTGAGGCGAAAATTACAGATGATAGTCAGCTTTTTGAGTTTTTCGATAGGTCTACAAAGGTCAAAATTGTGGATGGAGAATATTCAAATATAAAAATTACAACCAAAGAGGACATAATTTTTGCAAATGCTTATATGAGAAAGGACGAGCTATGAGAGTAGGAATTGGCTATGATGTGCACCAGATAGTAGAAGGCAGAGATATGGTTATAGGCGGGGTCAAATTCGACTATCCCCTTGGACTTTTGGGTCATTCTGATGCTGATGTACTGACACATGCCATCATGGATGCTATTCTTGGTGCCTTGGCCTTGCCTGATATAGGCAATTTGTTTCCAGATACCGACCCAGCCTACAAGGATATATATTCTATAGACCTATTGGATAAGGTGGTTCTCGAAATGAAAAAAAGAGGCTATAAAATTGGCAATATAGACTCGGTTGTCATCTGCCAAAGTCCAAAAATAAGTCCATATAGAGAACAAATCATTAGACTTCTGGCAAAACACCTTGATACAGATATAGAAAATGTATCTGTAAAAGCCTCTACCAGCGAAAATTTAGGATTTACTGGTAGGAGTGAGGGAATAGAAGCCAGGGCCATAGTATATTTAGAGGAGGAAAAATGAAAAAATTTATTACAAGCGAATCAGTTACAGAAGGACATCCTGATAAGGTCTGTGACCAAATATCAGATGCCATCTTAGATGAATGCCTAAGACAAGATACAAATTCAAGAGTAGCAGCAGAAACTATTACTACAACAGGCCTGGTTTTTGTTGTTGGAGAGATCTCAACAGAAGCCTATGTGCCAATAGAAGATATTGCTAGATCGACTATAAAAGAAATCGGCTATACCGATCCAAACACAGGTTTTGATTCAGAAAATGTTGCAGTCCTATCATCAATCATAGAACAATCAGCAGATATAGCCCAAGGTGTAAACAAGGCAAGTGAATTTGAAAGTACTAATGATAGGTATGACAGAATAGGAGCAGGTGATCAAGGTATGATTTTTGGTTATGCAGATGATGAAACCGAAGAATACCTACCTGTATCAGTAGTTCTTGCTCAAAAACTAGCTAAAAGACTTGCTACGGTCCGCAAAGAGGGCATAATTGACTATCTAAGACCAGATGGCAAAAGCCAAGTGACTGTAGAATATGATGATGATAAGCTAAAAAGAATAGAAGCCATAGTCATTTCAACCCAACACAAGGACTCAGTTAGCCTTGAACAAATTAGAAAAGATGTCATAAATGAAGTAATCAACAAAGTAGTAGACCAAGACCTAATCGATGAAGATACAAAAATATATGTAAACCCAACAGGCAAATTTGTTATCGGTGGACCAAAGGGAGATGCAGGCCTTACAGGTAGAAAGATAATAGTAGATTCCTATGGTGGATATTCAAAATCAGGTGGTGGAGCATTCTCAGGAAAAGATCCAACAAAGGTAGACCGTTCAGCAGCCTATATGGCAAGATATGCAGCCAAAAACATGGTGGCAGCTGGCCTTGCAAAAAAATTGGAAATAGGCATAGCCTATGCAATAGGGGTTGCAAAACCACTTTCTATCTATGTAGACTCCTTTGGTACAGGCAAATTTGATGATGAAAAACTTCTTGAAATAGTCAAAGAAAACTTTGATTTTAGACCACAAGCCATCATAGAAAACCTAGATCTCCTAAGACCAATCTACAAAAAAACTGCAGCCTATGGTCATTTTGGTAGGGATGACGAAGACTTCACATGGGAGAAAACAGACAAGGTTGAGAAATTAAAAACATATTTGTAAAGTTTAATTTTTCACAAAAAGTAATATAGTATAAATAGAGTCATAGTTTATCTTTGGCTTGTAGAAAATCCATAATAAAAGAAAAGGAATATACATGGCAAAATTTAGAAAATCTGTCGCAATAGACTTGGGAACAGCAAGTGTCTTGGTTTATCTTAACGGCAAGGGAATAGTTTTGAATGAGCCATCTGTTATAGCAATGGACGTCCTAAATGGAAAGATACTGGCTGTAGGTAATAACGCTAAAAAACTTATAGGCAGAGCCCCTGGCAATGTATCATGCATAATGCCTATGCAAAAGGGAGTCATATCAGATTTTAAGTCGACAGAAAAAATGCTAGAATATTTTCTAGAAAAAACTGTCAAAAAGCCAATCATCAAACCAGATCTTTTGATATGTGTGCCAGCTAGATCTACCCAGGTAGAAAAAAGAGCAGTCCTTCAGGCGGCAGAAAATGCTGGAGCCCATAGGACATTTCTCATAGAAGAGCCCCTAGCAGCAGCCCTAGGTGCTGGTGTAGATATAACAGATCCAAAAGGCTCTATGGTAGTAGATGTCGGTGGTGGAACAACCGATATAGCAGTCATCTCTAGGGGAGAAATCATAGCAAGCTCCTCTGTAGATGTTGCAGGGCTAAGCTTTGATAATGCTATAAAAGATTATATCAGAAGCCGTTATGGCCTACTCATAGGAGATCAAAGTGCAGAAAAAATCAAAGAAATAGCAGGCACATTAAATATTGATGATTCTATTGAAATAAAGGGTAGAGACATGACAAATGGACTTCCAAGCAAAGTCTATATACCTGTTGGAGAAGTAAAAGATGCCATAAAAAAACAAATTGACCAAATAGTAGATGGCATAAAGAAAGTACTAGAAATAACTCCGCCAGAATTAGCAAGTGATATTTTCGATAGGGAAATAATACTAACAGGTGGTGGAGTCTATACAATAGGACTTAAAGACAGGATAGAAGAGAAATTTAGGATCAAGGCAAAAATAGCTGACAAGCCACAAGAATGTGTTATAGTAGGCACAGCCAAGGCCCTAAACTGGATGGACCAACTTGATGAAAATAGGAACGAAGCTATAAAAAGCAAGCAAGCCGAAAGTGCAGCTTTTGAAAAACTAAGGAGAAGATAATGACAATAAAACTTGTACTAGTAAGACACGGACAAAGTGAATGGAACCTTGCAAACAAATTTACAGGCTGGGTAGATGTAGACCTATCTGAAAAAGGTGTAGAAGAAGCCAAAGAAGCTGGTAGAAAAATCAAAGAAGCAGGCATAAGATTTGACCATGCCCATACTTCTATCCTAAAAAGAGCTATCAAAACCTGTAACTACGCCCTAGAATATTCTGACCAAATGTATGTACCACAAAATAAAACCTACAGACTAAACGAAAGACACTACGGTGCACTCCAAGGTCTAAACAAAGCAGAAACAGCAGAAAAATATGGTGATGACCAAGTTCATATTTGGAGAAGATCATATGATACACTTCCTCCAGAAATCTCAGAAGAAGAAAAAGAAAGACAAGCAAGCTTGCCAATGTTTGCTCACCTTCCAAAAGATGTAATACCTGGAGCAGAAAACCTAAAAGTAACCCTAGAAAGAGTACTACCATACTACTTTGACCAAATAGCACCACAACTTCTAGCTGGAGAGACTGTCCTAGTTGCAGCTCACGGCAACAGCCTTAGAGCCCTAGCAAAACACCTAGAAAATATATCTGATGATGATATAATGGGTCTCGAAATCCCAACAGGTCAACCACTTGTATATGAACTTGATGAAAACTTACAAGTTATGAAAAAATATTATTTATAATAAAAAGTTCCATACGCTTTATTATAAATAAATTTTTAGGTAGAATTCTTTAGCTTAGTAATATTTGTAATTCTAATTTAAAATAATATTTTTAAAAAGCTCATGTAAAAAATAAGAAAGAGTCTTAGGGCTCTTTTTTTGATTTAAAATTCTTTGAAAACATGATATAATAAAAAAGTAAATTAAAAATTAACGATTATAATAGCCACAAAGATATGATAAGTCGTTAAATTGACAAAACAAAACTACATTAAAAACATATTTTTTTAAAATATAATATGAGGCTGGAATAAAATACAAAAGGAGGGAGAGTAAATGAGAATAGCATCAGTAGAAAATAAAAATGGAGTTTCAGAACTTCTAAATGCCCATTTTGATAAAGACGAAGTGGTAGTGGAAAAAATAGACTCAATTGATGATCTTTTGTTTAGGGACTGCAGCGTATTTGACCTTATACTTGTAGATATGACCCACAACAGATGTCTGCAATTTATCCAATATATAAAACAGAAAACAAACATACCAGTTATCTATTTGACAGAAAGGTATGAAAAAAACCCATATGAGCAAGAATTAGATGACAAAGATTTTGTGATCCATTCATTTACTAGAGAAGAGTTTATAAAAAATATATTTGATAAAGTAGAAGAACTATCAAGATCAAAGATCTGGCAGTCTGGAGAATGCAGACTCGAAGAAGAAAATGGGATTTTTAGAGTTGGCGGTCAAATTCTAGACCTAACCAAATCAGAAGTAAGCATCTGCTCAATCCTTGTAAACAACATGGGCAAGACCCTGTCAAAAGAAAAATTGGTAGAGATAATGAAAGAAGAAAAAGGTATAGAAACTACAGAAAGATCAGTCAGAGAGCATATTAGAAAAATAAGAATCCAATTTAAAAAAGTAAACCTATGCCCAATAGAAACAGTCAACCGCGTAGGATACAGGTGGGTCCTTGACTCAAATAAGTAAGAATAAATTTGACAATAATTTATACAAGGTTTATAATGAGGATAGAAAAGCAAATAACAAAGTAATGTAAAACATTACTTCTTCAGGGAAAGGTGCAATTCCTTAACCGGCAGTGATAGTCTGCGAGTCTTCGGACCGATTTGGTGAAATTCCAAAACCGACAGTATAGTCTGGATGAGAGAAGTTAAAATAATTCTTTCGTGCCCTGATTTTCGGGCATTTTTTATTGCCCAAAGGGAGGATTTATGAACAGAACAAAAGCTTTATCACTAAACAACGTAGTCAAAGTTGGAATCTTGGCAGCATTAGCTTATGTGCTTATGTTTATACAAATACCAATTCCAATAGCCCCACCATTTATGAAAATCGACCTTGCTGATGTACCAGCCCTAGTTGGTGGATTTGCAATGGGACCTTGGTATGGAGTCCTAATCCAACTTATAAAAAACGTCCTAAACCTAACAAAAACAACCACTTATGGTGTAGGCGAATTATCAAACTTTATCGTTGGTGCGACATTCGTTTTTGTATCAACTACAATCTATAAAAGCAAAAAGACCAAAAAAACAGCTATATTCTCATTGATCTGTGGAGTCATAGCTATGACAGCAGTAGCAACCCTATCAAATGCCTTTGTAGTATTTCCAACCTATGGCAAGGTAATGGGTCTAGATATGTCAGCCTTTGTAGGTATGACAAGCAAGACAAACGGACTTGTAAAATCATATTTTAGTCTAATGGTCCTATCAATAGCTCCATTTAACATAATAAAAGGAGCCCTAGCTAGTCTAGTGACTGACCTAGTATATAAGAGGGTATCTCCAATACTTAAACTTAGATAAGCAAATTACATTATTATCCTGCAAAATATATTTTAAAAAGCACCCATTGAGGTGCTTTTTTTTTAATTATCTTAGTATAAGAATTTTTTCTTTATGTCATCAGAATAAGAAGCAAAATTTTTTGGCTTTTTATCGCTAATTATATAATCAATTTTTTCTAAATCCGACACTTTTATAAAGGAATGAGTATCAAATTTGCTAGAATCTACCAAAAGAATGCTCATTTTTGAATTTTTTATCATTTGCCTTTTTATCAGTATTTGGTCATGCTCAGCTTCATAAATTCCAGAATGATCGATTGATTTTACGGAAAATATGTATAGGTCAGGCAAAAATTGGGCTAAAAATTTTTCTGTACTTGAACCTATATAGTAGTTGTAATTATTCTTTAAGAGACCACCAGAACTATAAACTCTTATTTTTTCGTGGTCATTAAAATAAGACGGAATAGATACAGAATTTGTGATCAAGATCAATTTTTTGAACCTTTGAAGTTTTTTTGACAAGAGGTCGACAGTAGAGGATGCATCAAGGCATATTGACATGGTATTTTCTATAAAATCTAGGGCCAGATTTGTTATATAATCTTTTTTCTCGAAGTTTTCCTTGTATCTAAACTGGCTAGAAACCTCAAAGGAGTTTGATGAAACCAAGGATGCGCCGCCCCTATTTCTAATAATGTGTCCAGACTTTTCTAAGTCTATGAGGTCTCTGCGAATAGTGGATTTAGAAACATATAGGTTCTGACTGAGGTCGTTAATACTTACATATTTTTTCTCTTTTAATATATCTAATATTTTATTTAGTCTTTCTGCTGAAATCATATAGCCTCCTGAAAAGATTATACAACTTTGAAATGATTTGAACAATATTGAACTGAACTTAAACATTTCTGGGAAAATTTCCAATATATGGTTCAAATTTTACAAAATATCAAAAATGTAATATTATATAGGTAAGGAAAACGTTAAGATAGGGCGGGTTTAGGCCTTGCCAAAACTTTATAAGAAAATAATGGAGGAAAATATGCTTTTGTACCCATCTACTATGTGTTTTGACATTGGAAAAATAAAAGAAGAAATTGAGTCGCTAGAAAAAGCTGGAGTTGATGGATTCCATATGGACATAATGGATGGTAATTATGTGCCAAATTATGCCCTTGGACTAAATGAGTATAAGTATATAAGAAGCCACACAGATCTAACTGTAGATGCTCATTTGATGGTAGAAAATCCGGAAAGTAAGGTAGAATTTTTTGCAGATCTTGGTTGCCAAATATTTTATTTTCATCCAGAAAAGACTGACCACCCAGTTAGACTTATTAGCCAAATAGAAAAATCTGGTATGGCTGCTGGTATTGTAATAAATCCAAACCTAGAGCTTGCTACTATAAAATCACTCTTATCCTTGGTTGATTATGTTTTGGTAATGACAGTAAGCCCTGGATTTGCAGGACAAAAATATTTAGACTTTGTAGATGAAAAAATTGATGACCTTATGACCTATAAGGAAAAGTATAATTTTAAGGTTTTTGTCGATGGGGCTATCAGCAAAGAAAAAGTCCATGGTCTTTCAAAAAAAGGTGTTGATGGTTTTGTTTTGGGTACATCAGCCTTGTTTAACAAAGATAGGCCTTATAAAGAACTAATTGATGAGCTTAGGGGTAATCACTAGAAAATGAAACACCTAGCTATTGATTTGGGAGCATCAAGTGGGAAAATTTTTGTGGGAGAAGTTGAAAACTCTAAATTCTCTATAGAAGAAGTCCACAGATTTGATGATTACCTGATAAAAAAAGAAGATTGTCTGGTTTGGGATATAGAAAAGATTATAAATAATATTTATGAGGGTATAAATAAAGCAAACAAGAAGTTTGATGATATAAGTAGTATCGGAGTGGACTCCTGGGCGGTTGATTTTGTCCTAATAGATAAGGAGGGCAAGTTGATAGGAGATCCTATTTCCTATAGGGAGGAAAGAACTCTTGCGGTTGTAGATGAAGTGAAATCGATTTTTGGAGACTATGGACTCTATGAAAAAACAGGTATCCAGTACCAATCTTTTAATTCTATCTACCAGCTTTATTATTTAAAAAAATACCAACCAGAGCTTTTGGAAAAAGCTGATAGGTTTTTGATGATCCCTGATTATATATCTTATATTTTGACTGGCAAAAAATATAACGAATACACAAATGCCAGCTCTACTCAATTGTTAGATCCTATAAAAAGGGATTGGGATTATGACCTGATAGAAAAACTGGGACTACCAAAAAAGATTTTTGGTAAAATTCTACAAGCACCTGACCTAATAGGGCCAATAAAAAATGAAAATATAAAGACAGAAAAAGAAATAAATCTAATAGCAGTGGCAAGTCATGATACAGCAAGTGCAGTTGTGACTGTACCTGAGGGAGAAGAAAATTTATTTTTATCATCAGGGACCTGGTCCTTGCTTGGAGATTTGATAGATAGGCCTTTGATAAATAAAAAAGCCTTTGATGAAAACTATACAAATGAGGGTGGTATAAATAAGACCATAAGATTTTTGAAAAATATAAATGGTATGTGGATAGTCCAAAGGCTTAGGATCGATTTAGAGAAAAAATATAGCTTTGCAGACCTTGATTCTTTTGTCCTAGGGTCCAATGAGACAGCGACAATAGACCTAAATGATCCAGTATTTTTATCTCCGACTTCAATGAAAGAAGCTATGGTTTCTTATCTAGAAAAAAATAATTACAGGGGCGGCCTAGAAGTAAAAGACCTGATGAAGATTTTTTACAATTCACTTGTTGGCCTATATAAAAAATCGATTTCAATAATCGATGACCTAACAGGAGTCAAGCACAAATCCTTATATATAATAGGTGGAGGCAGCCAGGCTCAAATCTTAAATCAAATGCTAAAAGAAAATCTGGACCTTGATATCTTTATCGGACCAGTAGAGGGATCAGCCATAGGTAATCTCATGGCACAAATAAACTTAGAAGAAAATATAGGACTTGAAGAAATTAGAAAACTGCTCAAAGAAGCGAAATTAGTAAAGGAGATCGGCCATGAATGAGCTTATAAAAAACAATTATGAAAATGCTAAGAAAGTTTACCAAAAATACGGGATTGATACAGATAAGGTTATAGAAAGCCTGGCCAAGATCCCAGTATCTATGAATTGCTGGCAAGGTGATGATATAGGAGGTTTTGAGAAAAACTCATTTGCAGTAAGCGGTGGCATCCAAGCTACAGGCAATTACCCAGGCAAGGCTAGAAACGAAGAAGAGCTAATGGCAGATATTAAAAAGGCTTTAGAATTAATACCTGGCAAAAAAAGACTAAACCTCCATGCTATTTACGGACATTTCGAGGGCGAAGTTGATAGGGACCAGATAGAGCCAAAACACTTTGATAGGTGGATCGAATTTGCAAAAGAAAATGATTTGGCCCTTGATTTCAATCCAACATTTTTCTCACATCCAAGATCTGAGTTCGGTACACTTTCTAGCCCAATAGAAGAAGACAGACAATTTTGGATAAGACATGGGATAAAGAGCCTAGAAATCTCGGAGTATATGGCAGAAAAACTGGGTTCTAGAGTCCTTTGCAATATTTGGATACCAGATGGACTAAAAGAAGATCCTGCAGATAGGCTAAGCCCAAGACTTAGACTTAAAGATTCACTAGATAAAATTCTTGCATGTGGTTATGATAGGCAAAAGGTAGATGTAGCTGTTGAACAAAAGGTTTTTGGTATAGGCGTAGAATCCTATACAGTAGGTAGCCATGAATTTTATATGCAATATGCTGCAAAAAATGATATACTATGTCTAATAGATGTAGGACATTTCCACCCAACTGAAAATGTTGCAGACAAATTATCATCCTTGTCAATATTCTCAGATAAGATAGCCCTCCACCTAACTAGACCAGTAAGATGGGATAGTGACCACGTTGTAAAATTCAACGATGATATGAGGGAAGTTTGCTCTGAGATAATAAATATAGGTTATGAAAAATTTGCTATAGGAGTTGACTATTTTGATGCAAGCATAAATAGGGTAGCAGCTTGGATAGTTGGTATGAGAAATGTACAAAAATCTTTATTGGTAGGACTATTAAATCCAAAAGAAAAATTGGCTAAGTATCAAAAAGACTTAGATTTTACTAGACTTTTGGCTGTTTCTGAAGATGTAAAAACTTTACCTTTTGCAGATGTATGGAATTACTATTGTGCAAAAAACGATGTTATGTTAGACTTAGAGTGGATAGATGAAGTTGAGAAGTACGAAAAAGACGTACTAGCCAAGAGGGGTTAGATATGGACCCAGTGTTATCTTATCCACTTATAAAAAGATTTGTAGGAATCTGTCTAAAAGGTTATGCCCATGGTTGGCACGAAAGAAATGGTGGCAACCTAAGCTATAGACTAAATGAGGATGAAGTAAGAGACCTAAAAAATTATTTATCTGACCAGGGTCCTTGGATCGATCTTGGGGTTAAAATACCAAATATAGAAAACGATTACTTTTTGGTAACGGGCAGCGGAAAATTTTTTGGGGACATAGATTCTGAGACAGAAGAAAAAATCGGAATTATAAAGATATCGGAAGATGGAAGTAGATATAGGATTTGTTGGGGTTTTGAAAAAGGAAACAAGCCAACAAGCGAGCTTCCAACACATCTATTAAACCATTCTGTAAAAAAAGAAAAGACAAAGGGAGAATATAGGACAATTTACCATGCTCACACTACAAATCTTATAGCGATGACCTTTATCCTACCAAAAGATTGGAGGCTTTATAGCAGGATCTTATGGGAGATGGCAACTGAGTGTCCTGTTGTTTATCCAGATGGTGTTGGCTTTATAGATTGGCTAGTGCCTGGTTCTGTAGAAATTGGTCTTGTAAGCAGTGAGCTGATGGAAAAATTTGATGTTATACTCTGGTCTCACCACGGAACCTTTGCTGCAGGCAAGAGCTTAGAGGAGACCTTTGGGTTAGCTGAGACTGTAGAAAAATCTGCAGAAATTTATATGAAGATCCTATCAAGTGGTATGCCAGTTGTCGATTCTATAAGTACAGAAGGATTTATTGAACTTGCAAAAGATTTTGGGGTAAGCCTAAATAAAGAAGTATTAGATTATAAGGTAAGAGGTGAGTTTTATGGCAATGCCATTTCTTGAATTGGAAAATGTAAGTAAAACCTTTCCAGGTGTCAAGGCACTGAAAAATGTAAAGTTTGATATTTATCCAGGAGAAGTCCATTCTTTAGTTGGTGAAAATGGCGCAGGCAAGTCAACTTTGATAAAAGTTATAACCGGAGCTCATAAACCAGACGAGGGCTCTATAATAAAAATAGAGGGCCAAGAAGTAGAATTTAATGGAGTTTTAGATTCACTCAACAAGGGGATTTCTGTAATATACCAAGATTTTTCACTTTTTGGCAACCTTACTGTTGCAGAAAATATTATGATCAACCAGATTATAGAAAGAGGAGACAAAGTTCTAAACTGGAAGGATATAAAAGAAAAATCAAGGATAGCCTTGGATAAGGTAGGGGTAAAGATAAACCCTATGGAGATTGTAGATAACCTATCTGTAGCTAGAAAACAAATCGTAGCCATAGCTAGTGCTATAGCTCAAGATGCAAAAATGATCATAATGGATGAGCCGACATCGGCCCTATCTACAACCGAAGCTGACAATTTATTTAATATCATAGACCATCTTAGAGATGAGGGGATGGCGGTCATGTTTGTCTCTCACAAGATGGATGAGTTATTTAGGGTTAGTGATAGGTTTACAGTATTTAGAGATGGCCAGTATGTTGATACTATGAAGATAGATGAGACTGATAGGTCAAAACTCATTTCAAAAATGGTAGGTAGGGAGCTTATGATAGAAGACTACTCAAATCCTACAGAAAAAGATGATGTTATTCTAGAGGTTGAAAACCTTTCTAAGAAGGGAAACTACAAAGATATATCTTTCAAACTAAACAAGGGAGAGATCCTAGGTATAACTGGTCTTGTAGGATCAGGTAGGAGCGAAGTTTTACAAACTATTTTTGGAATTGTAAAAGCAGATAGCGGAAAAATAAAAATAAAAGGTAAGGAAGTTTCTATAAACTCTCCAAAAGCAGCCCTAGAAAACAGCTTGGGCCTAGTGCCAGAAAGTAGGCAGACCCAAGGCTTGGTTTTAGATTATCCGATAAGTGATAATATAGTTTTGCCAGTCTTATCCAAATATAAGAAAAATGGAGTCATAGACGATAGCAAAAAGAACGAAGATATAGAAAGCCTAATGGAGCTTTTAGATGTTAGGCCAAACAATCCAGATGCCCTATGCAAGGAGTTATCAGGCGGTAACCAACAAAAGGTAGTCCTAGCCAAATGGATAGGAACAAAAGTTCAGATCCTAATGATCGATGAGCCTACAAACGGTGTAGACGTAGGTGCTAAAACTGAGATACATAAGATACTTAGAAAGCTTGCAAATGAAGGAACTAGCATCATAGTAGTATCATCAGACCTCCCAGAAGTCTTGTCAGTTTCAGATAGGATCCTAGTAATGAGGAGGGGTAGGATTTCAGGTGAATTTATGAACAAGGACCTAAACCAAGAGATGATAATGGATAAGGCAGTTGTAAAATAGGAAAAGGTTATATTATGAAAAATTTATTAAAAAGAAATGAATTTCCAATCCTTATTATAACTATATTATTAGTATTTGTCCTAAGTTTGATGACCCCAAATTTCTTTACCATAAGAAACTTTGTCGATATATCAAAGGGCAATACTATATATGGAATAATGGCTTTGGGTATGTTGTGCGTCTTAATAACTGGCGGTATAGACCTATCAATCCCAGGCAATATCACACTAACATCCTTAGTTTGTGGTAAGCTTTTGGTAAATACAGGCATGGGCATCGCGCCAATACTTATAATTTGTATTGTAGTTGGAGGCCTTGTTGGACTTGTAAATGGTTTGCTTGTAACAAAACTAAAGTTGCCTGCAATGGTTATAACACTTGGTATAAACAGTATTTTGATGGGTAGTGTACTTTACTATACAGATGGTAATATGATCACCGGCCTACCAAAATGGTTCCAAGACTTTGGTTTTACTAGATTATTTCAAGTAGGAGACTTCTCCATACCAATCCAAGTTGTATTTTTGATAGTAGCTGCAATAATAACATCATTTATACTTCACTACACAGTTATAGGTAGGGGAGTTTATGCTGTTGGTGGTAGTGAGCTATCAGCGCTTAGAGTTGGTTATAAAGTTGATAAAATTAAAATATTAGTCTATGTTTATATAGGTATGCTTGTTGGTCTAGCTGGATTTATAAATACATCCATAGTTCAAGGTGTAAACCCAAACACCTATGTAGGTATAGATATGACAGTAATATCTATAGCAGTAATTGGTGGAGCTAGTACTCTTGGTGGTGTCGGATCAGTTTTTGGAACCATACTAGGTACAATACTTATGGCCTTTATAAATAACGGTTTGATCATAGCAAGAGTACCAACCTATTGGCAAAACATAGTTATGGGAATAATAATCCTTGCTGCAATCACAATAGATGTTGTCAAGAGAAATATAGAAAAAGGCAAACTAGTCAAAGTTGACGTGGAAGAGTAGGTAGAAATATGGTAAAGAAAAAATCATTTAAAAGAAAATCAAAATCAGAAAGAATTTTGCTGCTGGTTTTAGTATTGACCATAGTTATAATGGGGATTGCAAGACCTGCACAGTTCTTCACAGTTAACAACTTCCAATCAATGGTATCCCAGATGCCAGAATTTGGTATCCTGGCACTAGCAATGATGACTATAATCCTAACAGGTGGTATCAACCTAGCTGTAGCTATGATTGCATCCTTATCAGGAATTATAGCTGCCTTTGTCCTATCTAGTGGACTTACCCAATCAAATCCTATACTTGGTATATTTTTAGCCTTTGTAGTTTCTATAATAAGTGCTCTTATAATGGGCGTTATAAATGGTGCCTTTGTATCATATATAGGTGTTGCTGCCTTGCTTGTAACCTTGGGTACTAGCAAGCTATTTGAAGGTATTGGTCTAAACCTCACAAAGGGTGGTGCAGTTTCAGGATTTCCTATGGAATTTATGAAAATAGGTAATGGCAAAATCCTAGGCCTACCTATCCCTATGCTAATCTATATAGTTATAATTATAATTAGCTATATACTTTTAGAAAAAACTGTTTGGGGCAAACACCTTTTCTTGTCAGGATCAAACATCATGGCTACTGAATATTCTGGTGTAGATGTCAAATGGACAGTTTTCAAATCATATCTTTTCTCAGCATGCTTATCAGCTATGGCAGGAATGATCATGATTTCAAGATACAATTCAGCAAAGATTGACTACGGTTCATCATATTTGATGCAGACAGTCACAGCTGTAGTCTTAGGTGGTACAAATATAGCAGGTGGTGAGGGTAGTGTAGCAGGTACAGTTATAGCTGTTGCCATTATCCAAGTCATAGGTACTGGTCTAAACATCATAGGTATAAACAGGAATATTGTTGATATAACAATAGGAGCTATCTTGATAGCTGTACTTGCTATAAAACAAATTTCTAGAATGATAAATGATAAAAAACTTATAGCCCAAAAGAAGGTTAATTAATTGGTTTTTCGATTTTCATAAGAAAATCTTAAACAATAAATCTTAATTTTTAAGGAGGAAGTATGAAAAAATTAAGAAAAATTTTCGCATCAGCTCTAACATTAGCAATGTTGTTTGCTGTAACAGCTTGTGGAGGCGGATCTAAAGAAGCACCTGCAAAAGAAGGTGAATCTAAAGAAAAAACCGAAGCTGTAGAAACAACAGAAAAAGAAGCTGAGGGTGAGCAAACAAGTGGTGAAGGCGAATATACAATCGCTATAATGCCAAAACTTTTAGGTATTCCTTACTTTACTCAAACAGGTGAAGGTGCTTTAAAAGCTGGTAAAGAACTTGGGGTAAAAGTTATCTACACTGGCCCAACAAAAGCAGATGCTGCTGAGCAAGTAAAAATGATCGAAGACCTAATCAACAAGGGAGTAGATGCTATAGCAGTAGCTCCTAACGACCCAGCTGCAGTATTGCCAGTATTACAAAAAGCAAAAGACGCTGGTATCTTGGTTCTTGACTGGGATTCTCCAACAGATAGTGACATTATCGATGCTTCTGTTCGTCAAATCGACAATAAAGAACTTGGTGAACACTTGGTAGATTTATTGGTTGAGAAAATTGGAAAAGAAGAAGGTAACTATGCTGTAGTTACTGGTGGTCTATCAGCTGCTAACCTAAATGCTTGGATCGACTTTGGTGAAGCATATGCTAAAGAAAAATATCCAGGACTAAAATTAGTTACAGACAGAATTCCAAGTGATGAAATTCAACAACAAGCATACACAAAAACACTTGACCTACTTACAGCTTATCCAGAACTTGATGGTATCTTGGGTTATTCAACAGTAGCTCCTCTTGGAGTAGCACAAGCAATCCGTGAACGTGGACTACAAGATAAAGTTTCAGTTGTTGGTACTTGTGTAAAAGAAGATGCTCAAGACTTCTTGGAAGATGGATCTTTGGATGTTGGTGTTCTATGGGACCCAGCTAAACTTGGCTACCTAACAGTAGGTGTAGCTAAAACTATGCTTGAAGGCAAAGAACTAACAGACGGTATGGAAATCGAAGGATTTGGTAAAATCGGAGTTAAAGAAGATGGCAAGACCATCATCATGGGACCTCCAGATGACTATACAAAATAATTTTTAATCAATAAGGGGCCTTTTGGCTCCTTATTTTATAAAGAGGTAAATATGAGTAATATTTTAGTAATTGGCAGCATAAATATGGATGTAGTTATCCAGGTAGAAAATTTTCCGTCAGAAGGTCAAAATATTATAGCAAAATCAGTTGAGTTAAAATGCGGTGGCAAGGGCGAAAATTGTGCCATAGCCATCAGAAACCTAACTAGTGATGTCGAATTTGTTGGGGCCGTCGGAGACGATGATCATGGCAAAATCCTCCTTAAAAATCTAAAAGACCATAAACTATCAACTGAAAATATGCTAATAAGTAAGGATAAAAAAACGGGGACTTGCTATATACCTGTAAATAGCGAGGGCGAGAATTATATAATTGTAGATATTGGAGCCAATGAAGACTTAAATGGAGAAAATATTAGAAAAGTCTATTATGAGAAAATTTTATCTGCAGATATTATCATGATCCAGCTAGAAATAGCTATCTCGGGTATAGAAGAGATTATAAAAATTTGTAGGGAAAATAATAAAAAGCTAATCATAGATGCTGGACCAATCAGAGATATAGATAAGGATATCTTTAGGGGTACCTACCTAATAAGCCCAAATGAAACTGAGCTAGCCCATATTTTAGGAGAAGAGATCAAGGATAAGGATGATCTTTTGGCCAAGGCAGAAGATTTTAGGAAAAGCCTAGATATAGAAAATGTCTTGGTCAAACTTGGTAGCAAGGGCTCAGTCCTAATCAATGATGATGGGGTGTGTGAAGTGCCTGCCTACAAGGTCAAGGCAGTAGATCCTACAGCTGCTGGGGACTCTTTTATGGCAGGTTTGATCTATGGCATTCACGAGGGTAAAAGTCTGTTGGATTCTGTAGAAATAGCTACAAAGTGTGGGGCGATTTGTGTAACCAGACTTGGTGCTGTAGATAGTCTAGCGAAATTAGAAGATTTGGAAAATTTTAAAAACTTTATTATAGATTAAGGATAGCTTATGAAATATTTAATAGGATTAGATAACGGAGGCACTGTAACCAAGGCCATAGTTATAAATACTGATGGCAAGCTTCTTGCAAAAGCCTCTAGAAAAATAAAGACGATTTCTGAAAGGCCTCTATTTGTAGAAAGAGATATGGAAGAAGTTTGGCAGAAAAATTGCCAGGTTATAAAAGAAGCCATAGAAAAAGCAAATATAAATAGAGATGATATCATAGCCATATCAATATCGGGCCACGGCAAGGGACTATATCCTATGGGCTATGATGGCAAAATTGTGATGAATTCTATATTGTCAACTGACAATAGGGCCTATGAATATACAGAAAAATGGAAAAATGATGGGACAAATGAATATCTTAGGAAATTCAACTACCAAGACCTAATTCCTGTACAAGTTCCAGCCCTAGTTAGGTGGATTATGGACAATAAAAAAGACTTGTTAGACCAGATCGAGTGGTTTTTTGGTATCAAAGATTTTCTAAGTTATAAACTCACAGGAGAAGCTAGGGCAGAAATCACAGACTTTTCTGGATCTGGTATCTTGGACCTAAACACCAGGTCATATTCAGATGAGATTTTTGAAAAACTTGGCCTAGAAGAAGTCAAGGATAAATTCCCTCCTTTGATAAAATCTACAGAAATAGCTGGAAAAATCACTAAGGAGGCAAGTCAGCTTACAGGATTGCCAGAAGGTTGCGTGCTTGTAGCTGGAGCATTTGATATAGACGCTTGTGCTATAGCAATGGATATTAGAAATGAAGATTATCTTGCTATAATTGGCGGGACCTGGTCTATAAATGAGTTTATTGCAAAGGATTTTAAAGTCAAAAATAGGACGACCAAAAACTCCTTGTACTGCATAGATGATTATGTTTTGATAGAAGAATCATCTCCAACTTCTGCATCAAATTTTGAGTGGTTTTTAAATACTCTTGCAGAAAACAAGGATGAAAATAAATATGATATAATAAATGAAAAAGTAAGAAACTGCCAGATTGATGTTAAGGGACCTTTATTTTTCCCATATATTTATGGGTCTAACTACTCAGAAAAAGCCAAGGCAACTATAATTGGTATGGATTCTTCAACAAAAAATGAAGAAATATACAGGGCAATTTATGAGGGAGTAGCCTTTAGCCACAAGGTCCATATAGACAAATTGCTGGAAGTAAAAGATGATTTCAAAGCCTTTAGGCTTACAGGTGGGATTTCAAATTCTCCAATTTGGATACAAATTTTTGCAGACATTTTGGATAAGCCTATAGAGGTCATAGACCAAGAAGAGCTAGGAGCCTATGGGGCTTGCATTTTAGCATCAGTTGGTGTTGGGGTTTTTGACTCTATAGAAGATGCTAGCAAAAAATTGGTCAAAGTCAAGGAAACCTACTATCCAAACAAGGAAAATGTAGAAAAATACAAAGAGAAATTCAAAAAATATAAGGCTATCTCAGAAAGTTTGGACCTGGTTTGGGATAATTTTAATTAAAGGATTTTTATGGAAAAGAAAATAGAAAAAATCAAAAAAGAAATAGAAGATGGAAGGGCCTATCTGGGTATAGAGCTAGGGTCCACTAGGATGAAATCAGTCCTAATAAATGAGGATTTTGAAGTTTTGGCCCAGGGATCTTTTCAGTGGGAGGCATCCTACATCGATGGATTTTGGACCTATAGTTTAGGAGAGATAAAAATAGGCCTTGCAAATTCCTTCAAAGATTTAAAAGAAAATGTATCCACTAAATACGGACTAAAGCTAGAAAAAATTGCTGGCTTGGGCATATCTGGTATGATGCACGGACTTTTGGCCTTTGATAAAAATATGGACCTTATTACTCCTTTTAGGACGTGGAGAAATACCAATACAGACCAAGCAGTCAATTTTTTGACAGATTATTTCAATTTCAATATTCCCCACCGCTGGTCTGTAGCCCACCTATATCAGGCGATTTTAAGTAAAGAAAGCTTTGTAGATAAGATAGACTATATGACAACCCTGTCTGGTTATGTTCATTATCTTTTATCTGGGCAAAAAGTATTGGGTATAGGTGATGCATCTGGCATGTTTCCAGTAGATAAAAACTATGACTATAGGCAGGATCTTATAGAAAAATTTGACCAGATAAGAGAAGTCAAAGAGCATAATATAAAAATAAAAAAAATATTGCCAAAAGTCATGGTTGCTGGAGAGAATGCTGGCAATTTGACCCCAGAAGGAGCAAAACTTTTGGATCCTGATGGAGATCTAGAACCTGGTGCCATCATGTGTCCACCAGAAGGCGATGCTGGTACGGGTATGGTTGCCACCAACTCTGTATCAGAAAAAACAGGCAACATATCTATAGGCACATCTATTTTTTCTATGATAGTTTTGGAAAAAGACCTAGAAAAATACTATAAAGAAATAGATATAGTTACAACTCCTGATGGCAAGCCAGTAGCCATGGTCCATTGTAATAATGGAACAGCAGATTTTGATGCTTGGCTATCCTTATTTGCCGAATTTGCAAAAGATAATAAGGCTATCGAAAATGATCTATACTCTTATATCTACAATAAAAGCAAAGAAGCAGACTTAGATGCAGGAGGCCTTATAGTCTATAACTACCTATCAGGAGAACCCATCAATGGAGTTCTTGAAGGCAGACCAATGGTCATCAGAAAAGAAGATAGCAAGTTTACTTTGGCCAATTTTATCCTAGCAAACTTGTATTCTATAATGGCAACCATCAGAATAGGCCAAGATATATTGACAGAAAAAGAAAATGTAATCATAGAAGAAATGCTAGGCCATGGTGGAGTTTTTAAAAGCAAAGAAATCATGCAAAATATCGTGTCAGCTGCCCTAGATACAAAAGTAGCTACCTACCAATCAGCTAGCGAAGGTGGCCCTTGGGGCATTGCAATCCTTGCAGCCTTTAGCAAAAATAAAAAACCAGAGGAAAGCCTTGATAACTTTCTAAAAGAAAAAGTATTTGCACAAACAAACAAAAAAATAAGCCTAGAAGCAAAGGCAGATATGAAAGAAGGCTTCGAAAAATTCTTACAAAACTACAAAAAAAGCCTGCCAACTCAAAAAGAAGCTGGTAAAAATTTTTAAAACAGAATATAAGACCAGTAAAACCCTAGATCTATAAAATGGATCTGGGGTTTATTTTTTTATATATGTAAAGAATAATCCTTGTTAAATGGGTAACTTAACAGAAAGTACTGATCGTGGATAATTCTTAGGTCCATTACCATTGATGATATATATGTAAAAAACACCTATAATGGTGATAAACAAGAAATTTAATGTGATATATACCAAAAGCAAAAAATAACAAAGTGGGTCATGGATGATTATTTGATTAATAAAAAGTTTATGCCTAAGGTTACAGTAAAACTTTTACAGAAAAGAGGGATCTATTAGATAAGGCTCTAAAACCTACTTTGTACTGGGGTAGGCCTTTTTTGTTCCTATTTTTTATAAAACTTTAAAATATTGTAAAAAGGAATATAATAGATCCAATAAATGAAAAATATTTATTAATTTTAAAGAAAGGATAAAGATATGGATTATATATATAAAATTTACTATAAAAATTATGATAAATATAATGATGAGTATATAAAAAGAATTAATAACGAAAATACTCTAAAAACAAATCTAGAGATAAAATCAATTAATGAAAATTATAATCTTTACTTTGTCCCTAATATACAAACTCATATAAAATTAGATAAAATTAGAAAAAATGATAAGACGTTAATAGAATTAGAGCAACAACTTCCACCAGTAATTGGTGAATCTCTTTTAGTGGATGCTATATCAAGTGAATTACAGTCTAGCAATGAATTAGAGGGTGTGGAATCAAAGAAAGAGGATATTGTATTTTCTACAAAAAAGATATTATCTAATAATGATACCAAAGAGGAAAGATTTAATAGCACTATAAATTCTTATTTATTACTTATAAACAAAGCACTAAAAATCCCAAAAGATAGCAAAGATATTAGAAAAATATATGATAAAATAACTGATGGAGAAATAGCATCTGATAATTTACCTGATGGGTTTATATTTAGAAAAAATGATGTTCATATAAACAAACTAGGTACGGTTAGTGGTGAAACTATACACAAAGGTATTGTTGGAGAAGATAATATCATAGAGCACATAGACAATATGTTAAAATTCGTAAATGAAGCTAATTTACCATTGTTATTAAAGCTTGCTATTGGTCACTACTATTTTGAATATATACATCCTTTTTATGATGGAAATGGAAGGTTGGGTAGGTTTATATCTAGCATTTATATAGAAAGTGAGTATTCATATTTAACTGCATTGTCTTTATCAAGAGGATCGTATTTAGAAAAAGCAAAATATTACAAAGCATTTGATGTTACTAATGGACAAAAAAATAAAGGGGAATTAAACTTCTTCATAGATACTTTTTTAGAGATACTTATAAAAGGTCAAGAAGAAATGGTTGAAAATTTGATAGATAAAACTCAAAAAATTAATGTGCTTATAGATAGGATAAATAAAGACAGCAATTTAGATAAAGATTTAGATAAAAAATTGCTAATTGGCTTTTTACCCAATGCTCTATTTTTATTTAATAGCCCTATATCTAGGGAAGAAATTATTGAAAAAATGTCAGAGGATAGACATCCTGTAGTACAAGTAAAAAGATCTCTTAATAAATTAGTAGATCTAAAATATTTAAAAATAATGAAAAAAAGGCCTATAACCTATAGTGTAGAAGATAGTTATTTGTAGCATAATATACATGATCGATAGGAAAGCAGAAAAGTTACGCCGTAATTACAGGACGGTAGAGATTTATACACGACAACCATATTAGTTCCAATCTTTTAAGAGTAGAGGCCTTAATTTTTCAAAAGTTTTGACTTGCGCTCTTGAGAAACAATTGAAAATAATATAAAATAAAAGCAAGGTCAATGCCGAAAAACCACCCATAATTGGGTGGTTTTTTGTGTCTTTTTTAATTTTTCTATAACTAGGTCTTTAGATGATTTTTAATGCTATGTTTATATAGCAAAAGAATAAAGAGTAAACTTAAATTATTTAAGAGAATATAATACAGCAGATGGGTGTAACAAACTAGTTTTACTGGAGAAGAGAAATATTTTGTGTCTATGTTAGAAAAATATAAAGATCAATCAAAAAAAAGGCCGATTAAGCCCTCTTTTATTTATATTATACCGAGATCCTATTAACTACATTTTAACTACAAATGTTTGTTCTGGTGTGCGTTAGTTTTCATAATATGTGAATAATTATTTTTAATTTCATTAAGTTTAAGCTAGTTTTGTTTAGTTTGAATGAATATTTTTATTTGGTCGAGGTGAAAGGATTCGAATCTTTGAGCCTCACCTTTCCAAAGCCGAAGCGCTGGTAATACATTAGGTTTCAATGTATGGAGTTAATTAAATAAAATAACACAAAAAAACAACCATTATGCTAATGGTTGAATTATGTGGTCGGGGTGAAAGGATTCGAACCTTCGACCTCATGTTCCCAAAACACGCGCGCTACCAAGCTGCGCCACACCCCGATGTCATCGACTATTACAATATACTATAAATTTTTATTTATGTCAAATTTATTTTTCATTTATTTTCGTTTTTAATGACTACAAATATATAATACCACAAATATTAAAAAAGTAAAATAAAAGTCTAAAATCTTGTATATAAACTTATAAAGATTATAATGATAGTGAATAGAAAGGGTGGCTATGAGCGATATAAAAGAAGTTAAAAAATTAATTGATGAATCGAATAATATAGTGTTTTTTGGTGGGGCAGGAGTATCAACTGCTTCTGGGGTGCCTGATTTTAGGTCGGCTACTGGACTTTATAATAGGGAGAACAATTCCAAATATTCACCAGAGTATATGCTTAGCCATGATTTTTTTGTAAATCATCCTGATGAGTTTATGACTTATTGCAAGGAAAATCTGATGATTGAAGGAATTAAACCAAACCCAGCCCACTATGCTCTTGCAAAACTAGAGAAGATGGGCAAGCTTAGAGGAGTTATAACACAAAATGTCGATAGTCTCCACCAAGAGGCTGGGAGCAAAAATGTTATAGAACTTCATGGCAATCTCAGGGATTATTATTGTACCAAATGCCATAAAAATTTTGACCTTGCCTATGTAAAAAGCTTCCCAAAAGAGGCCCATTGTGATAAGTGTGGCGGGATTATAAGACCTGATATAGTTTTATATGGTGAGGGTCTTGACCAAAATAGTATTTCTTATGCTATAAATCTGATTGCCCAAGCTGATGTTTTGATTGTAGGCGGGACGAGTCTTGTTGTCTATCCTGCAGCGGGCCTTATAGATTTTTATAAGGGAGATAAACTTATTCTGATAAACAAGGATCAAACAAGCAGGGATACCAGGGCTGATTATCTTATTAATGATGATATAGCAAAAGTTATGGAAAGTTTGGTAGGTGAATAATATGCAAAAGAAAAATGGAATAGACGAATACGGTATATTTTTGATTTGGGCTGCTATAGTCCTAGTGGTAGTAGCTTATTTTGTCAAATCTACATTTTTAAATGTCCTATCAAGTGTCTTTATTTTCTATGCACTTTTTAGGTCTATGAGCTCAAATATTGTCAAAAGAAATCAAGAGAACCAGGTCTTTGTAAAAAATTTTATTGATCCTCTAAAAGGTGTTTTCAAAAAAAGCAATAAAGAGACCTCAGCTTATAAATATATTTCTTGCCCATCATGTGGACAAAAACTCAGGATCCCAAAAAACAAGGGCAAGATCAAGGTTAGGTGTCCAAAATGCAAGGATAAGTTTGATGCCAAGAGCTAATTTTTAGTAATTTTTATATTTTTTTAGAAATATAAATTAATTACAAAGCTCATTTTATTTTTTTAAAAAAAGGCTGTATAATTTTCACGAAAGGGGATTAATAATGGAAAGATTAATAGGTACAAGAGCAATGGGGCTTAGGGCTCCGATTATAAAAGCTGGCGATGATTTGGTTAAAATCGTTGGCGATTTGGTAGAAGAAGTTGGCAAAGAAGAAGTAAGGCTTAATGACAAGGATGTTGTGGCTGTAACAGAGTCTTTGCTTGCTAGAAGTCAGGGCAATTATGCAACTATCCAAGAGATAGCCAAGGATTTTTCTGATAAGTTTGAGGATGATGAGGTTGCAATTTTATTTCCTATTTTGAGTAGAAATAGATTTTCAATTTTGCTAAAGGCTTTTGCCCTTACTGGCAAAAAGCTCCATATTTGTTTGTCTTATCCATCAGATGAGGTGGGCAACCTCCTTATGGATGAGATGGATTTGTTCAATTCTGATATAAATCCTTATAAAGATGTTTTAAGCTTAGATGATTTTAGAAAAGTAGCAGGTGATTATAAACACTTGTTTACTGGTATGGATTATCCAGAATTTTATACTGAAATTGCAAAGAATTCTGAAGTTCACTTTTTAAACAATCCTGTTGATGCACTAAAATTTACTGACAGTGTTTTGGTTAGCTCAATCCATACAAGGGAGATTGTCAAAAGACAGCTTGTAGAGGCAGGGGCTAAAAAAGTTTTAAAGCTTGATGATATAATGACAGAGCCTGTAGATGGCTCAGGATACAACTCTGAATACGGTCTTTTGGGATCAAATTTATCAACTGGTGATGTTGTAAAACTTTTCCCAAGAAATGCCCAGGACTTTGTAGAAAAGCTTCAAAAAAGATTGATAGAAGAAACAGGCAAACATATAGAGGTCATGATCTATGGTGACGGAGCCTTCAAAGACCCTGTAGGTCACATTTGGGAGCTAGCAGATCCTGTTGTATCACCAGGTTTTACAGATGGTTTGACAGGTACTCCAAACGAACTAAAGCTAAAATATATAGCTGATAATGACCTAGCCTCTATGAGGGGCAAAGAGGCAGCAGATGCCTTCAAAGAACTTGTTAGGCAAAAGGATGCCCACAAAGATGAGGTTGATCAAAACAAACGCCTAGGTACAACACCTAGACAGATCACAGATCTTTTGGGATCCCTATCAGATTTGGTTTCTGGATCAGGAGATAAGGGAACACCTGTTGTACTTGTCCAGGGATATTTTGATAATTATTCAAACGACTAAGCTAGTCAAAATTCAATAAAAAATTTAATGAGCCAACTTTAACCATAAAAGGATTTAAAGTTGGTTCATTGTATAATTTAAAAAAATAGTGGAGAGATAAATTGAAAACTGAAGAGTCTAAGGATTTATATCACGAAGAGATTAGAAAAAATATAGATGAGCGTAACACAAAAAGCAGGTCTTATAGGATTTTTTGGATGAGTTTTGCATCCATACTTATGGCTTGTGGTACTCATTTTTTTAAATATCCAAACAGCTTTGTAATAGGTGGCGTGGAGGGTATGAGTATCATAAGTTCGATGTTTTTGCCCTTTACTAGGCCCCAGCTAACTCTTTTTTATAACGTTACTCTTTTAATCATAGCCTTTTTTACTATAGGCAAAAAATTTACGCTTAGAACTGGCTATGTAGCTATCCTAAACTCTCTTACAGCCCTTTTATTAGCTAGGATAATACCTATTACAAGTCCCCTAACTGATAACAAAATGTTAGAATTGATTTTTACCCTTCTGATGTCATCAGTAGGATCAGCTATACTTTTTAACCTAGCAGCCTCATCTGGGGGTACAGACATCATAGCTATGATTATAAAGAAATTTAGCTCGCTTGAGGTCGGCAAGTCCCTACTTGTAGTAGATTCTATATTTACTATTTCGGCTATTAAGATTTTTGGCGTGGAGACAGGACTATTTTCTATTTTAGGTCTTATGATGAAGGGAATCTTTGTTGACCTTATAATAGGATCGATGAATACTGCCAAGCTTTTTATAATAATAACTAGCAAAACAGAAGAAGTCGGTAGATTTATAAGAGATGACCTAAACAGGTCAGCTACCATTGTAAATGCCAAGGGCCTTTATAAGAAAAGCGACTTATCTGTATTTTTCTGCGTAACTAGCAATTTTGAGGCAGCAAAATTTAGGCATTTTATAAAAGCAATAGATCCTTTTTCCTTTATCACAATCCTAAATACCTCATCTATAATAGGCAAGGGATGGTATTCTTCTGATGACCAGCTTGATAGTGATTAGTTAATTTGTTTAAAAGATTTTGATGCAGTAAAATAATAGTAGGAAGGTGGTTGTAATGAAAGAAATGAAAAATATGATTTTACTAAGCTTTCTTGCTCTTATTTTGCCTTTTACAAGTCTTGCTTCTGAGGGGGAAAAACCAACAGATAACAAGGACCAAAAACTTGGCGGCAAGATAATAATGACCGAAGATGTAAAACCTGACCAGTCAAAGACTGAGGGGAATAAAAAAGACCAGAATCCGGATAAAAACGAAGAAGAGAAAAAATCAGAACCACAAAAGACTGAAGTAAAAAGAGATGAGTCAGATCCTAAAAAAGTCGAAGAAAAATCAGCAAACAACAATGTAAAAACTGATAAAAAAGACTATGATATAAAAAGTATAGAAAAGGCTGTAGATGACCTAGTCAACAAACTTGATGAAGATTCTGACCTGACTAAGGCTTTATCTGAAGTCAAAAAGACCATAAAGACAGATAATAAGGAAAACCCTGATAGACAAACAGAAATTATCATAAAAGACTATAGTGAAAAAATAGAAAAAGCCAAAACTTCTAGCCAAAAGAAAAGTCTAGAAAATGAAGCTGCCAATAAAATAAAATCTATAACTAGGGATATGACCAAGGTAGAAAAAAACCAAGATTTAGATACTTCTTCGCCAACAGATGATCAGGATAAAGAAATATCTAGCAAAAAAGATAAATTGGTTATAGAAGTAAAATCAGACAGGGATAAGGATGAGATCGATAGGGATAAGATCTATGCCTTGGCTGCCGAAGATGATCAAGAGGAAGAAAACTATCTCGGTTCAAATCCTATAATATTTATAGCTTTGATATTTCTCCTAGCCATAGTGGTCGCTATTGGCCTAGCCATAAGAAAAAGAGATAAGAAAGACCTAGATTAAACCTTGAAGTTTATACTTTGAGGTTTTTCTTTTTATAAGAAAAAATGAAATCGATTTTCCTCATAAATGTGTATTTTATAGGATTTATAAATATAAAAAAGTTTGCAAGTAAATGCCTTTATAGTGTACAATATATAAAGGGAGGTTATTATGTCAAAAGATAGGTTTGAAAAATGCGGGATCATACCCGTAGTAGTAATTGACAAGGTAGAAGATGCTTATCCCTTGGCAAAGGCTCTATATGATGGCGGAATAGATGTAGCAGAAGTGACATTTAGAACTGATGCTGCAAAGGATGCTATAAAAGAAATAGCAGAAAAAATGCCAGAAGTATATGTCGGTGCAGGGACAATCATCAATGTAGACCAAGCGGATGCTGCTATAGAAGCAGGCGCTAAATTCATTGTTTCACCTGGCTATGACCCTGAGATAGTTGCTAGATGTCAGGAAAAGGATATTCCAGTATTTCCAGGAGTAGTCAGCCCAACAGAGATAATGATGGCTATAAAAGATGGCATCAAAGTTGTCAAATTTTTCCCTGCAGGGATTTTTGGTGGACTAAAGGCCATAAAAAGCTTGGCAGGACCATTTCCAAATATCAAATTTATGCCAACAGGCGGCGTAAATATAGATAATTTGAAAGAATTTTTATCCTTTGAAAAGATCCACGCTGTAGGCGGATCATGGATTTGTGATCAAAAATTGGTTCAAGAAGGAAAATGGGATGAGATAAGCACCTTGTGCAGACAGGCCAGAGAAATTTATGAGTCTGTCAGGTAGAGATAAGAAGAGAGAAGAAAAGATTAGAACAGGAGAGAAAATGAAAGACAAGATTGCAATCGTCAATTCAAGCTCCTTTGGAAAAATTTTTACTGACCATATGGACCGATTAGAAAAAATCGGACAGGTCGAAAGATTTACAGTTGACAGTCAGATTGATGGCAAAGAACTAGCTGAGCTCTTGCAAGGCTACAACTACATCATTTCTGGAGTCACACCGTTTTTTACCAAAGAGTTTTTTGAAAACAAAGACGAACTAAAAATAATAGC
Organism: Anaerococcus mediterraneensis; assembly: GCF_900128415.1. NCBI lineage: Bacteria > Bacillati > Bacillota > Tissierellia > Tissierellales > Peptoniphilaceae > Anaerococcus > Anaerococcus mediterraneensis. Next base: position 239,356 of record NZ_LT635772.1, on the reverse strand, counting down.
TAGACATGGTATTGGATTTAACAATATAGACCTAGATGCTGCAAAGGATCATGGGACTTATGTCACAAAGGTAGCAGCCCTAGTCGAGAGAGATCCAGTAGCAGAAAATTGCGTGACCAATTTGCTTTCAGTTATGAGAAAGACAATCCAAGCTAATAAGGCAGCCAAAACTGGAAATTGGCAAAAAAGAGCAAGCTTTATAGGCAATGGACTTTCTTTTAAGACTGTAGGTATCATTGGTATAGGCAATATAGGAAGCAGGGTCAGCGAGATTTTAAACTACGGTTTTAGGGCAAAGGTTTTAGCCTATGATCCAAACAAAGATGACCTTTATTGTCAAAGCTTTGGAGCCGATAAGGTCGACCTAGACACGCTTCTAGAAAAATCAGATGTCATTTGTATTGCTGCAAGCCTTAATGAAAAAAATTATCATATGCTTTCAGACGCAGAATTTAAAAAAATGAAAGATGGGGTTTATATCTCAAATTGTAGCAGAGGAGCTCTAATAGATGAAAAATCTATGGTTCAAGCTCTAAAATCCAACAAAGTGGCAGGTTTTGCAACAGATGTTTTGGAGGTAGAGCCAGCCATAGAAAACCACCCATACTTTGATTTTGAAAATGTAATTGTAACAACCCACACCTCAGCTTACACCTATGAGTGCCTAGGTGGAATGGGAGAAAAATGTGTAAGTGATTGCGAAAAAGTTTCTAAGGGACAAAGGCCAGATGGGATAGTTAATTTTCTATAAGGAGTAGTAAATATATGATTAATGATTTGATTTTAAAAGTAGGACCTGATTATTATCACTATGAAGAAGGTGCTATTGATGATGTGACCAAACTCCTAAGAGGTAGGGGAGCAAAAAATGTTTTGCTTTTGCATGGTGGCATATCATGGGAGAAAGCAGAGCCATTTTTTGAAAATGTCCTAAAAGATGAAGATATAAAATTCAACCTAGAAAAATATAGGGGAGAATGCTCATATGCAGAGGCTGACAGGGTATCTGAGATCGTAAGGGATAAAAAAATAGACTTTATACTAGGTGTTGGCGGTGGAAAGATGAGTGACTTATCCTTGTTGGTAAGTGCAAAAACAAAAGTGCCTTTTGGTCTAGTACCAACACTAGCAAGTAACTGTGCCCCATGGGCAGCCTTGTCAGTTATGTATAAAGAAAATGGTCTATCAGAAGGAAAGACAGAACACCAAAATTTCAACTCAGAGTTTTTGGTGACAGATCCAAACTTGATAATAACCACACCAAAGAGATATTTTATTGCAGGTCTTGCAGATACAATAGTCAAATGGTACGAATCTGATATGGTAACAAGCCAAGAAGAAATAATCATCTCACCAATGGTTCAATTATCAAGAACAGCTGCAAAAATATGTAGAGAAGAAATCATAAACAACTACCAAGAGGCTATAGAAGACCTAGAAAAAGGACAAGTAAGTCAAGTTTTCTACAATTTATCAGAAGTTATATTTGGAATAGCAGGCTTGGTTGGTGGTACTGGCGGAAAATACGCTAGAAACACAGCAGCTCATACAGTACATGATGCTATCTCAACCTACTTGCCACAAGTTCATAGATTTTTGCATGGTGAAAAGGTTGCCTATGGTATGATGTACCAACTAGCCTTGGAGGGAAAATGGGATGAAATCGATAATCTAAGAGATTTCTACCGCATATTAGAATTGCCAAAATCACTTAAAGATTTGGGAATAGATCAATTAACCGACAAGGAAATGGAAGAGATGACCAAATATATGGACAGCAAGGAAAAAATCCACTTGTTGCCTATAGAAATTAATCAAGAAATTTTAAAAGAAACATTTATAAAATTAGAAGAATATATAAATAAATAAAGGAGAAGTTATGGACAAATTAACCGCATTACAAAGTTTATTAATAGCTTTGTGGGTAGCCGCAGTTATGTCAAGATCATTTTTAGGTGGTGCAACACTTACAATGCGTTTCTCACCTTTGATGACAGGTTTAGTTGTAGGTATCGTAATGGGAAATGTTAGTGGTGCTATGGTTGTAACAGCAGCCTTGCAGCTAATATACATGGGTGTTTTCTCACCAGGTGGATCAATGCCATCAGAGCCAGCTGTTGCAGCTGCTATAGCAGTGCCAGTTGCTCTTTTAGGAGATTTGACACCAGAGGCATCTATTGCAATAGCAGTACCGGTAGGACTATTAGGATCTTATGCTTATCAATTTAGATTTTTCGTTAACACCTTTATCCTAAAGAGGGTTGATGGTCATATAGAAAAACTTGATGACAAGGCTATCACAAGAACAGTAGTTTTCTATCCAATCATAGCATCATTTGTAATATTTGTACCATTGATGTTTGCAGCTCTTTATTTTGGAGCACCAGTTATAGCAGACCTTGTAGCTAAACTAGAAGGTACACCAGTCCTACACGTACTTGACGTTATAGGTGGCGGCCTTGCAGCTATTGGTATTGCTACAACAGTATATGTAATTGGTAGAAAAGATTATATACCATTTTTCATTTTAGCTTACTTTATGAGTGTAATATTTAAAGAACTAAACGTTTCAATGGTAACATACGCTATCCTTGGAACAGTTTTAGCACTTATCTTTGTCGAAGCTAAGTTTTCTGGACACAAGGCAGCAGCTGACTCATCAGGATCTGATTTTGATGATGACGATGATGACTTTTAGGCAAAATTGAGGGAGGAAAAAATGGAAAATACAAAACAAAGATACACACCTGAGGAAATCACTCAGAAAGATGTCAAAAGAACATATTTACGTTGGCATTTCATAAATGAAGTTCCACACTCATTTGAACACTACCTAGCAGGTTCATTGCTATGGGCTATGATGCCACTGCTTAGAAAACTTTATAAGGATGATGAAGATCTAAAGGCAGCATATAGAAGACAAATGCTATTTTTCAACACCCAGCTTTCATGGGGTGGTGGAGTTATAACAGGACTTATGTCATCTATGGAGCAAGAACGTGCTCACCAAGAAGCCAATGGTCTAGAAATAACCATGACCGATGACCTAATGTATAACACAAAGGCTGGTCTAATGGGAGCCCTAGCAGGTATAGGGGATGCTATCGATTCTGGTACAATCCAATATATCTTTATAGCTATAGCAGTTCCATGGGCACAAAGCGGTTCAGCAATGGGAGCTTTATTCCCAGTAGTAGCTTTTGCACTTTACCAATTACTAATTGGTCTATTCTTTGCAAAACAAGGTTTCAAAATGGGACGTAATGCTACAAACTTAGTTGCAAGTACAGGTATCCAAAAATCTATAGAAACCCTATCAATCCTAGGTCTTTTCATGATGGGTATCCTAGCTGGTAACTACGTAAAGGTAACATCAAGTCTAGAATTTGATATATCAGGAAAAGCATTCGTTCTTCAAGAAACCCTAGATAAGATCTTGCCAGGTATCTTGCCACTAGCAGTAGTTGCAGGTGTCTATATGTACTTTAACAAAAAAGGTCTTAATGTTACAAAAGCACTACTATGGCTAACACTAATCCTAGCAATCCTAGGTGCTGTAGGTATACTATAAAATTTTATTTTAAAAGGAGAAAAAATGGGACAAATTAATCTAGCTCGTGTTGACGAGCGTCTAATCCACGGTCAAGTTATGTTGACCTTATCACAAAGAAACGGTGTAAACTCAATATTTGTTGTTGACGATGTTGTTGCAAAAGATAAATTTATGAAAGATTTATACAAAAGTGCAGGCAGCCGTACAGGGAAAAAAACAATAGTAATGACCATTGATAAGGCAAAATTCTATTGGGATGAATATGAGTTCAAAGATTATTCAGCAATAGTTATAGCAAAAACAATCAAAGTTTTTTATGAACTTGCCAAACACGGCATTCCAATTACTGAACTTAACCTTGGTGGTATAGCTAAAAAGTCAGAAGATGACGTACAAGTTTATAGTACTGTATATATAGATGAAGAAGATGCAAAAATGCTAAGAGAAATGCATGATGAAATGGGTATTACAAATATCTATTTCCAATCAACACCATCTGCTCCTAAAACATCTTATGATGATGCTATGGCAATCTATAATAAATAAGATAATACTTTAAAATAAAAAGGACATCATGATTAATAAAGAATTTAAAGAAGATATATTAGTTAGGTATGGATATATTTTATCCAAAAGGTTTACTCAAAATCAGAAAGATAAGGCTGTCTTTGCTTTGGAAAAGGACCTAAAGTATCTAGGATCTGATGTAAAAATAGATAATTTTAACAACCATGGCAAGAAAAATAAAAATATTTATTTTGGCAGTATAAAAATGGCCAAAACCATTGTTGCTACTTATTATGACACACCAGGTACTTTTTTGGGTGACTATTATCCTATGGATAAGGATAAACAAAAAAAGACAACCATGGCTAGCTTGCTTTTATCATCTATTCTTGTGATAATTTTGGGTTTATTGTACACAATCTTGTTTGCAAGAAAAATTCTTGATAGCAACGATTTGATAAGCTTGCCATCTATATTGATCATAGTGTCCTATTTTTTATTCTTTATATTGCTAGGGAAAACTGCAAGGGGACTAGCCTATAGAAAAACCATGGTCAGGAATACATCTTCTATCATTTTTATGATAAACCTGATACTTGAAAATGACTATAAAAAAAATACAGCCTATGCTTTTTTAGACTCAGGTTGTAGCAATAATGCTGGCCTTGAAAGACTATCAGAGCTAAATCCAAGAGCAGAGATCATCTACCTAGATTCTATAGGTAGTGATCAGGATATAAAAAGCCTTGACTACCAAGGCAATGAAGAGCTTTTTTCAAAAGCCTATCTTACAAAAAATACTTCTCTTAGGATTGGGGCAGAAAAAATAGGTCACACCTATAAGATCAGCAAAGAATCCCTTAATAGTCGCAATATAAATGCCGAAAACTTAGAAAACTTGTACCAAGAATTAACAAAAGGAGATAAAAATGTTTGAAATAATATTAGCTACTCACGGATCAATGAGTGATGGACTAAAAGATGCAGCCAAACTTATAATAGGGGCTGTGGATAATGTCCATACCCTAAACCTAAACCATGGCGATGATGTAAACAAGCTAGGCGAAAAAATGCTAGAGATGATTGATGGTTTTGGTAGAGAAAAAGAAGTTTTATTCTTAACAGATATAGCAAATGCAAGTCCATACAACCAGTCTCTGCTTACAATAAACAAGCTAGAAAAAGAATTCAAAGCAAACAAATATGTCCTAAGTGGTGTAAATTTACCAATTCTTATCCAAGCTATTAGCGAACAATTATCAGACGGATCTATCGAGGAAACTGTTGATCAAATTATGACAGAAGGCCTAAACGGCATCAGCAAGTGGTCAGCAGCAAGCCTTGAAGAAGATGATGAAGACGACGATTTTTAGAAAAATCAGAGATTTAAAACTATAGAAAGGAATAAGAAATGAAATGGACTTTTAGGTGGTATGGGAAAGATGATCCTATAACCCTTGATCACATTAGGCAGATCCCAGATATGTACGGAGTTGTCGGTACTTTGACAGATAAACTGCCTGGAGACCTTTGGACATATGAAGAAGTCAAAGAATTAAAAGATTTGGCAGAGGCTAAGGGTCTAAAATTAGTTGGTATAGAAAGTGTAGCAGTCCATGATGCTATCAAGGCAGGTACAGATGATCGTGATAAATATATAGATATTTACAAAGAATCAGTCAGAAACTTGGGCAAAAACGGAGTGGAAGTTATCTGTTATAGTTTCAAACCAATCTTTGGTTGGGCAAAAACCAACCTATCTTATGAGCTTGCTGATGGTTCTACAACCCTAGAGTACGATCAAAAAATAATAGACTCTATAGATCCAGATGATATGTTCTCTTTGGTATCTGGCCAAACAAAAGGATTTTCTCTATCTGGATGGGAGCCTGAAAGACTAAAGAAATTTAAAAGCCTTGAAGATATGTACAAGGGCATCACCAGAGAAAAACTTTTTGATAACCTCGTATATTTCCTAAAAGAAGTAATCCCAGTTTGCGAAGAAGCTGGGGTCAAGATGGCCATCCACCCAGATGATCCACCATACGAGATGTTCAATTATCCAAGGATTACAAAAAATAAGGAAGATATACTAAAGATAATGGAGGCTGTGGACTCTCCATACAATGGCATGGCCCTTTGTACAGGATCTATAGGAGCAAATCCAGATAATGACCTAGTTGACTTAATCCACGCCTTAAAGGGAAGGATAAATTTTGTTCATCTTAGAAATGTTGAGATCTTTGAACCTGGACACTTTATAGAATCTGCTCACAAATCTAATCAAGGATCCCTAGATATGTATGCCATAATGAAGGCCCTAAACGATACTGGCTTTGATGGCCTAGCAAGACCAGACCACGGCAGGACAATTTGGGAAGAAAAGGCCCGTCCTGGCTATGGCCTATATGATAGGGCCCTAGGCTTGTCATACCTACAAGGCCTTGATGAAGCTATCAAAAAATCCAGCGCAGAATATGATGAATATGTTTTAAGAAATAGTGGGAGAATGTATGACTAAAGCAAAAATTGGCGTTATGGGAATGGGAGTTATGGGCTCAAGCCTAGCCCTAAACCTTGAAAGCAGGGGCCATAACGTAGCTATATACAATATAACAGACGATTTAACACAAAAAATTAAAAAAAACCACCCGGATAAAAACCTAATTGACTCTTATGATATAAAAGATTTTGTAGAATCAATCGAAAAACCAAGGACAATCTTGATCATGGTCCTAGCTGGAGAGGCTACAGACAGCATGATTGATAAGGTCGCACCATTTTTAGATAATGGTGATGTCATAGTAGACTGCGGCAATGCCAACTACCATGACACAATCCGAAGGTCCAAAAAATTTAGAGATTTAAAAATCAATTTTATAGGTATGGGAGTATCTGGTGGAGAAGAAGGAGCTCTAAAAGGTCCAAGCCTCATGCCAGGTGGAGAAAAAGAAGCTTACGAAGAAATAAGACCAATCCTAGAGGAGATTTCTGCCAAAGCACCAAGTGATGGCAAGCCTTGTGTAACCTATATTGGCAAGGACGGGGCAGGTCATTTTGTAAAAATGGTCCACAATGGAATAGAATATGGCGATATGCAGTTAATAGCAGAAGCCTATGATATAATGAGAAACCACCTAAAAATAGATGTCAAAGACTTGGCGAATATTTTCAAAAAGTGGAATGAGGGCGAGCTTGATTCCTACCTAATAGAAATCACATCTGATATTTTAACTAAATATGATAAGGAAACAGGCAAACCAATCATAGATATAATTTTGGACATGGCCGGTAACAAGGGTACAGGCAAATGGACAAGCGAAACAGCCCTAAATATGGGAGTTGCCCTACCAACAATAAATGCAGCACTTTTTGCTAGATATATCTCTGCTATGAAAGAAGATAGGCTAGCAGCATCTAAGGTTTTAAAAGGACCAGAAGAAAAATCTGTAGAAGTAAATGATGAACTCATAGAAAAAATCAGAAAGGCCCTATATTTTTCAAAAATCATGTCCTATGCCCAAGGTTTTACCCTTTATCGTGAGGCTAGTGACAAATACGGTTGGGATTTAGATTATAAAGAGATAGCAAGTATATTTAGGGGTGGTTGCATAATCAGGGCTCAATTCCTAGAAAAAATTATGGAAGCCTTTGACAAAAATCCAAAACTAGAAAATATCTTGTTAGATGATTACTTCAAAGAAATAGCAGAATCCTACCAAGAAGCTGCTAGAGAAGTAACAAGTATGGCTATCATGGCAGGTCTTGCTGTACCAGGCTTTACAAGCGCCCTAAGCTACTACGATAGCTACAGGTCTGCTGTTTTATCAGCAAATATGATCCAGGCCCAAAGAGATTATTTTGGAGCCCACACCTACAAGAGAGTAGATAAAGACGGTACCTTCCATTATAAATGGGATGAAAACCGTGAGGAGGATTGGACCAAATAGCCATGGATACTTTTATCTTTGACAATGACGGGACGCTCCTAGACTCAGAAAAAATTTATTATAAAACTTGGCAGGCAATGGCCGATAAATATGGTTTTGATTTTGACCTTGGTGTCAAAAAAATCATAAATGGCAAAAACTTCGATGAAACAACTGATATAATTTCTGAAAAATTTGGCTTTTCTAAAGAAAAAGCTAAGGCCATAAATTTAGAGATGAACCAGATGAGAAGTGATTTGATAAATAACCACCAGGGGTCTTTGTACAAAGCCTATACCATAGAGCTTTTAACCTACCTAAAGGAAAAGGGATATAAGCTTGCAATGGCTACAGCATCTAGCATGGATAGGCTTGATAGCCTCTATGGCAAAGAAGAAATAGATGCGAGGAAATTTTTTGACCTAATAGTAACAGGTGACCAGGTAAAAGAATGCAAACCCAGTCCTATGATTTTTAATAAAACTATGGAGCTTTTGGGATCAAAACCAGAAAACACCTTTGTACTAGAGGACTCAAATACAGGCATCAGAGCTGCTAGACTTTCAAAAGCCAAGGCTGTTTTAATCCTAGATATAGACCAAAGTGATGAAATAAAGGCTGATGCTGACCTAGTTTTTGAATCTTTTAAAGAATTTCACGACTATTTAAGAGACCAAGACTTATAAAAAATAAAATAAAACCCTCAGAACCTATCTTTTAGCCTATAAAACTACAAGATAAACCGAGGGTTTTCTTTTTTTTGTATATCTTTTAATCACAATTTTATAAAAAATAAAAGAGGCAAAAGCCTCTTTTTGATTGATTATTCTTGAGCTTCGAACATGTCTTTGCCAACTCCACATACTGGGCAAACCCAATCTTCTGGAAGTTGATCAAATTCTGTACCTGCTTCTACTCCGTTATCAACATCACCTTCTGCTGGATCATAGATAAATCCACATGCTGTACATACGTATTTCATAAAAATCTCCTTTCATTTTTACTATGGATCCATTATACCACATTTTCATATAAAAAAAATAGGGACCTAGAATATTAACAATATTTTACACAAGCTATACTTATTATCAAAAATGGGTATAAACATTTTAGATGAGGGAATAGTATGGAAATAATAAGGACGGTCGTCAATTCTGACCTTAAAAATATAAAAAAAATTAGGGATGATTTTATTGACCTGCTAGAGGATAGGTCCTACCAAGAAGATATTATTTTTAGGTTCAAACTGATCCTAGATGAGCTTATGGCCAACTCCTATAAACATGGCAATCAGAAAGATATAAAGAAAAAAATAGTAGTCAATGCCATGGTTAGCGATAGGTTTTTATACCTAAAAGTCACTGATGAGGGCAAGGGGATAGCAAGAGGTGGATCTTGTGATAGGTTTGCAGAAAATGGTAGAGGCATAGCCCTAGTAGAAAAATTGTCTGATCAAATGATTATTGATAAAAATACTATAGCCTGTCTTATTTTAAATAAGATATAAAACATCTCTTTGGTAAAAAAAATCCAAGAGATGTTTTTTAATGATAGTTATTGATAATTTATTAACGTTAGGTATAATATATTGATAGAATTTGTTAGTAATGAAAGAAGGATTTATGTTAAGAGAAGATGTTAGAAATGTAGCAATAATTGCCCACGTAGACCACGGAAAGACAACACTTGTAGATGGTCTATTAAAAACATCAGGTTTATTTAGAGATAACGAAGAGATAAAAGAAAGGGTCATGGACTCAGGCAGTATAGAAAAAGAAAGGGGTATAACCATTCTTGCAAAAAATACTGCTGTTTACTATAAAGATAAGAAAATAAATATAATCGATACCCCAGGCCACGCTGATTTTGGTGGAGAGGTAGAGAGGGTTTTGAATATGGCTGAGTCAGTTGTCCTTGTTGTAGATAGCCACGAAGGGCCAATGCCACAAACAAAATTCGTCCTAAAAAAGGCTATAGAGCTAGGATTACCAGCTATAGTTTGTATCAACAAGGTAGATAGGCCAGATGAGAGGATTGATGAAGTAGAAGATGAGATCTTGGACTTATTTATTTCCCTAGATGCCGATGAGTCCTACCTAGAGTCTCCTTTTGTATATGCATCAGCCAAACAAGGTTGGGCTTCAAATGAAAAGGGAACTGTAAAAGAAGATATGACAGATCTTTTAGATACAATCATAGACTACACCCCAGCTTTTGAAGCAGAGGAAAATGCTGGTTTTAAGGTCCTAGTGTCAACTACAGACTACAATGACTACCTAGGCACAATTGCTATAGGCAAGGTTGAAAGCGGAGTTATTAGAAAAAATGACCAAGCTGTCATAGTCAATTACAACGAACCAGACAGGCTTGTAAAATCTAAAATCGTGACAATTTATGAATTTGATGGCCTAAATAGGGTAGAGGTAGAAAAATCAAAATTCGGCTCCATAGTAGCCCTATCAGGTATGGAAGATATAAATATTGGAGATACTATAGGAACAGAGGCTGACCACAGCCCAATTGAGTTTACAAAAATCTCAGAGCCAACCCTATCTATGACTTTTTCTGTAAATGACTCACCATTTGCAGGTCGTGATGGCAAGTATGTCACAAGCCGCCACATCAGAGATAGGCTATTTAAAGAAGCAGAAACTGATGTTTCTTTGAGGGTAGAAAACACAGATACAACTGAGGCCTTCAAGGTTTCAGGCAGGGGCGAACTCCACCTATCAGTCCTCATAGAAAACCTACGCAGGGAAGGCTATGAGTTCCAAGTTTCAAAACCAGAAGTAATGTACAAAGAAGATGAAAATGGCAAAAAGCTTGAGCCAATAGAGATTGCTACAATAGATGTAGATGAAGCTTATACAGGATCAATAATAGAAAAACTTGGTCGCAGAAAGGGTGAAATGATAGATATGCACCCATCAGCATCAGGCTATTCTAGACTAGTATTTAGGATACCAGCCAGAGGTCTAATCGGCTATAGGACAGAATTTATGACCGATACCAAGGGTACAGGTATTTTAAATACAGAGTTTGAGGGATATGACAGGTACAAGGGAGACCTAGACCATAGGCAGTTAGGTTCTCTTATAGCGACAGAAAAGGGTCTTGCAACCGCCTATGGCCTAAATGCAGCCCAATCCAGAGGCCAACTATTTATAGAACCTGGCGAAGAAATTTATGAGGGTCTTATAGTTGGGTCCAATGCCAAGGGTCTTGATATTGATGTCAATGTCTGCAGAAAAAAGAAAATGACCAATACAAGAGCAAGCGGCAATGATGATGCCATTATCCTAACACCAGCCAAAAAGATGAGTGTAGAGGAGATGATGGAGTTTGTAGAAGAAGATGAGCTAATAGAGATCACACCTAACAATCTCAGGATTAGAAAGAAAATCCTAGATGCTACAAAGAGGTACAAATCAAAAAAATAGGAGAAAGCTTTGGAAAATAAATTTGAAAGAACCATCAGCAAGATCTTGGTATTTTTCATAATTGCTTTATTTGCCCTAACTATTTCTCAAAGATATACGGATGAATGGATAGTATCACTCTTGTGGTATGTATCCTTTATCCTATCTTGGACTTTTATGCTAATATATGGATTTGATGTATTTTTGAATAAAAATGCTAAGGGTTTTTCCATATTTGTAGCCATAATAACAAGCTTGGCCTTTGGAGCTCTATCAATCCACGGCCTATCAGCTATTGCTATGTTTATAAAGGGACTACCCACAAACATAGTCATACATAGTGAGTTTTTTATAAAAAATAACCAATTCATATTTTATTCAAGCTTGTTAGTTGTCTATATCATGCAAATGCTAAGTCTTATGCTAAATAATACAAAACCAGCAGAAGATAAAAATTTGACTGAGGAAGAAATAAGACAGATTAGAGATGCAAAACTAGATGAAATCATAAAAGATATTGAAGAGAATGAAAAAAATGATGGCTTGACTGACGAGGATAGACAGATACTAAATTCTCATATTTTAAATGATGAGGATAGCGATGGATCGGAGATAAAAATTTATGAATAAACAAAATATTTCTTTATCAGTAATCAAACGATTACCAAAATACTATAGGTATTTAGAAAGTATTAATGAAAAGGGGATTATAAGAGTATCCTCCAAAGAATTATCAGAAATCACAGGACTTACAGCTAGTCAAATCAGACAAGACCTAAACCATTTTGGTTGCTTTGGCCAACAAGGATATGGCTACAATGTAAAAGAGCTTATAGCTGAGCTATCAAAGATAATAGGAGTTGACAAAAAATATAAAATAGTCCTCTTGGGCTATGGTAATATAGGCCATGCTCTTTATAAATACAAATCTTTCGGAGATTTGGGCTATAATTTTGAAGCGGTTTTTGATGTGGAAAGCAGAAAAGATGCAGAAGATGGGGTAGAAGTTCGTGATATAAAAGACTTAAGAGATTTTTTAGAAAAAAACCCTGTTGATATCGGCATAATAGCTACACCAAAAAAAGCTGCCCAAGACTTGGCAGATATACTTTGTGAATGTGGAGTAAAGGGAATTTGGAACTTCTCTCCAGTAGATTTAAAAGTTAAAAATGGCACAGTTATAGAATCTGTTCACTTGGACGAATCACTATTTACCTTGACTTATTTTATGAATTCGCCAGAGGATTTTATATTTTAAATGAATGTACTCAATGTATCAAACTTAGCCAAGGAATATCCCAACAAGGAGATATTTTCTAGGCTAAGTTTTAATTTAGAAAAGGGGGATAAGGCAGGACTTGTTGGTGTAAACGGTGCTGGCAAGTCTACCCTTTTTAATATTTTGACAGGAAGCATTAGGCCTGATGAGGGAAAGATTTTTATACCAGACCAAGTCAAGGTTGGTTACCTAAAGCAGATCTTATCCCTAGATAGTCAGATGACCATATATGAGTATTGCCTGTCAGTTTTTGATGATATTATAAAGCTAGAAAAAGAGATCAGAAATCTAGAAAAAGCCATGTCGGTAGAAAAAGATAAGGCTAAACTTGAGCAGATTATGGATGAATACACCCACAAGTCAGAAATCTTTCACAGAAAAAATGGTTACGCCATAAAAAGTGAGCTTGAAGGGACCCTGACTGCTATGGGTTTTGAAAAAGATGAATTTGACAAAAAAATATCCGACTTATCAGGCGGGCAAAAAGCTAGGGTAGAGCTGGCAGGCCTTCTTTTAGAAAAGCCAGATCTACTCTTATTAGACGAGCCAACAAACCACCTAGATATAAAGGCTATCAGATTTTTAGAAAACTTTATAAAAAACTATAAGGGATCGGCTATAATAATCTCCCACGACAGGTATTTTTTAGATGCCACAGTCAACCAAATGATGGTTTTAGAAAATGGAAAATTAGAATCCTATAAGGGAAACTATACTGAGTTTATGGACCAAAGAAAAAAAGATAGGCAGGTAAGGATCCACCAATACAAGAGCCAGCAAAAAGAAATCGAAAGGCAAGAAGAGATCATAGATAGGCTTAAAAATCTAGGAGGATCCAAAAGAAAAAGGGGGATCTCTCAATCTAGGTCTAGGCAAAAACTCCTAGATAAAATGGAAAGAATAGAAAAGCCGGTAGAGCTTGCCGATACAATGAATTTAAAATTCACCCCTCGTATCCAATCTGGTATGGATGTTTTGAAGGTAGAAAATTTAGAAAAATCCTTTGATCAAAAAAAGATATTCAAAAATATTTCTTTTGATATCTACAGAAAAGAAAGGGTAGCCATAATTGGAGATAATGGTGTAGGAAAAACCACACTTTTTAGGATGATTTTGGGTGAGGAACTAAGGGATGTTGGCAAGATAAATCTTGGTCAGTCAGTAAATATTGGATATTTTGACCAGGAACAAAAATCCCTAGATACAGAAAATACGATTTTTGATGAAATCAGAGCCGCCTATCCTATGCTTACAAATTATGAAATTAGGTCTTTTTTGGCTAAATTTATGTTTTACGATACAGATGTGTATAGGCCAATTAGTGAGCTTTCTGGGGGAGAGAGGGCGAGGATTTCCTTATTGAAACTTATGATTTCAGATTGCAATTTTATCCTTATGGATGAGCCTACCAACCACCTAGATATTGACTCCAAGGAGATCTTAGAAGATGCTATTCTAGATTTTGAGGGGACACTTCTCATTATCTCCCACGATAGGTATTTTTTAAATAAAATCGCCTCCAAAATCCTGGATATGAAATCTGATGGGATAGACCTATATCTGGGTAATTATGATTATTATTTAGAAAAAATTAGAGAAGCAAGCCTTACAGAAGAAGAAAAATCCAAGATCACAAAGACAGAGGTTAGAAAACAAAGGGCCAAGGAAAAACTAAAAAGAGATGAGATAAGGGCCATAAAGACCAAGATTAGAAATATCGAAAAAGATATGGGTGAAATTGACGGGAAAATAAAATCTCTCACAAAAGAAAGCTTGACCCAAGGTTTTTATGATGATCAGATACGAGTTGCAGAACTTTTTAGGGAAATGAAAGACCTTGAAGATATGAGAGATGACCTCGATGAAACATGGTTAGACCTTAATTTAAAATTAGAAGATAATGATTGAAGAGGATCCAAGTAGGGTAATATTTTACTAAGGAGATAAATATGGGAAAATTTATGAAATTTCTTTATTCTTTTATGCTAATAATTTTACTCCTACTGGGAGCCTTGTTTTTGGCTTTAGGAATTGATATTAATAGCCTTGGTAATTTTTTTACTGATGTTGAATTCCTAAATACTTTGATATCAAATGAGATCTTTATGAAAGGATTTTTCATTGGTATCGGTGTTTTATTGGTTTTATTTTCAATCATAATCCTTGTAATCCTTAAGAAAAATTCTAACAGGGGTTTTGATGTTCTCATAGAAGATGAAAAGGGAAGCATCCTTCTTACAAGGAGGTCACTAGAGGCTATTATGGAAAAATCCCTTGCCAAGTATATAGATGTGAAACCTATAAAAACCAAGGCTGTCATAGTC
Source organism: Anaerococcus mediterraneensis (assembly GCF_900128415.1). Taxonomy (NCBI): domain Bacteria; kingdom Bacillati; phylum Bacillota; class Tissierellia; order Tissierellales; family Peptoniphilaceae; genus Anaerococcus; species Anaerococcus mediterraneensis. Next base: position 224,345 of record NZ_LT635772.1, on the reverse strand, counting down.
GATAATGAAAAGATACAAGCCAAGGCCCTAGTGGATTATTTTGGAAATGATGATATAAATAATTTCTCTGAGAGGATAAGAGAAGAGATCATTGGACGACTTAAAGATTTTACAGGTATAGATGATGTAAAGCTTGATTTAAAGCTAGATAAAAAAGAAAAAGAAATAGAGAAGAGATAAGATGGAAAATATCGAAGATAAAAAAGACTATAACGTATATGATGTAGAAATGAGAAAACTTGATATTAAAGAAAGAAATAGATTATCTTTTCTTAATTTCTACAAAAAAAACAAAGGCAAGGTAAACTCTCTTATTCTAAGCCTTTTGACACTGATCTGCCTATTTAACTTTGGTTTCTTTAGGACCTTGGGCATATGGGTAGTCATGATAATTGGCTATTTTATAGGAGCTTATTTTGATAAAGATGTAAGAGCGCTTCAAATCATTAGGAAAATTTTAAATTAAGGAGATAAAAATGACAGAAAACAGCAAAGCAGTAGAAAACAAAGACCTTCATTCTGATAGGGAATTAGAATACGAAGAAAGTAAACTTATAATCGAGGATAAGGTTGTAGCAAAAATTGCAAGAATAGCAATCAACAATGTAGATGGTATTCTTGAAATGAAAGGCAATATAGCTGATTCTATCGGATCATTTTTTGGATCTAACGACAGGAAAACAGCCGGTGTTAATGTAGAAGTTGGCGAGAGAGAAGCAAAGATAAACCTAGATGTAATCATTGAATACGGTAAAAATGCTAGACAGATCTTCAATGATATACAAAAAGCAGTAGGCCAAAATATAAAAGAGATGACAGGCCTTGATGTTGTAACAGTAAATGTGGATGTTGTAGATGTTCTAACCAGACAAGAATACCAAGAAAAACAACAATCTTCAAACGAAAAAGACAGAGAAAAAAAACAAAATAATTACTAAAAGCAAAAAGGAAGCCTCAGCTTCCTTTTTTTATGCAGAAAAATCCTCAAAAATTACAAGTAGGGACCCTTCTTTGACATCTATCTCGAAATCTCTCTTGTTTGTTTGGTTTGATACACCTAGGCTATCGTCATTTTTCATTTCATAATTATCAAGCTCGTAGTACAAGCCCCTGATATCCAGGGTAGAAGATTCTGTTAGGGAAAAGATAGATACATAAAAATCCTTGCCCCTGTAGTCATAGGTAAATTTCTCATTTATAACAAAAACTTCCTTATTTTTTGATTTTAGTTTTATATTTATATCCTTATTTTTATAGTGAAATATAGTTTTTATATTGGCTACAGTGTGGCCCTCCCTGCCTCCCAGGCCTCCATAGATTGTGATATTTTCATAGCCTCTTTCTATGGCAAGCCTGATGGCAGCATCAGTATCGGTAAAATCTTTTATGGGGTTTAGGGTTATGAGCTTGTCAAAATCGGGCTTAGCTGTAGAATCAAAATCTCCTATGGCATAATCTATTTTGATATTTTCAGCTTTGGCATATTCATATCCCTTGTCAGCTGTGATGACCAAGTCGTTTTCTCCGACCTTATCAAAAAAGCCATCAAAGGGTCCACCAGCAATTATATAAGATATTTTCATAATAAGTTATTCTCCTTTATATTATTATAACATGAAAGAAAGCCGGTGTTTTATTTTCTAGCTTATAAATGGTAAAATGAATACAGATTATCAAAGAAAGGCGTAAACATGAAAGAATTAGATACAAGATCAAAAAACCTCTTAAAGGTCGTTATTATAGGGATCTTATTATATTTTGGATTTTTCTATATTGCCAATGTTATGAAAGCTCTTGGCAAATTGTACACAATTATCCAGCCCTTTATCCTGGGGGGAGCACTAGCTTTTATAATAAGCATACCTATGAATTTTTTTGAGAAAAAACTTAGGAAATTTTTGCCTGATCAGAAAAAAGAAAAGTTAAGAAATATATTGGCACTGCTCTTATCTTGGTTGATACTTATAATCTTCCTTGTTATATTGATATATATATTGGTCCCAGCAGTCATTAAAATAATAAATACATTTTCAAACAAATGGCCATATTTTGTTAATGAGATACATGAAATCCTAAATAAATATCCTCTTACAGAGCCGCTTGCAGAAAAGTTTATGGAAACTTTTGAGGATGTAGATTGGTACAGTATGAGAAATGCTGCGATTTCCTTTTTAAAGGGCAACAATGTTGATATTTTCTCTAGGGCAACTAGCCTTATAAACTCTGTATCAAGCGGGCTAATAGGTATATTTACCATGTTTGTTTTTTCTATTTTTGTCCTACTTTATAAAAAAATGCTAAAAACAAATGGTACAAGGATACTTTATGCTGTCTTTAAAGAAGAAACAGCTGATTATATAAACAAGGTATTTTCTTTATCCTACAATACCTTCAAAGACTATCTTTATTCTAGACTTATATCAGTTGTGTGCCTATCAACACTTACCTTTATCGGTATGTTTATACTTAGGATACCAAATGCTGTTATGATTTCAGTTTTGGTTGGTCTATCAGACTTGATACCAATTTTCGGTCCTATTTTTGGTGCAGGATTCTCAGCTGTATTGATATTTATAGAATCACCATTTAAGGCCTTGGTGTTTATTATATATGATGTAATAATCCAGCAAATCCAAGAAAATATAGTCTATCCTGCTATAGCTGGTGATAGGGTTGGGCTTCCAGCAGTTTGGGTTATGGCATCAGTAACAATTGGAGGGGCTGCTTTTGGTATTTGGGGTATGCTTGTTTCAATACCAGTTGTTTCAGTGATCTATACCTTAGTTCATGAAAAAATCCACAAGGTTCTGGAGGAGAAAGACATAAGCGAAGAGATGATTATTGCAAAAAGGGATAAGACCTACAAGATCAAGGATATAGAAGTAGATGACGAAGCTTAAAGATAGTAAAAATTTTGTAAGCGTAAAAAAAGATGGGCAGATTTTTTATGGGGGCCATCAAAATTGGCTCAAAGAAAAAGGCTTATCCCAATTTTTTAGGGATAGGGCTTGTGTGGTAACAGCCTTTACCAATGTTTATTTTTATATGACTGGTCAGAGACTAGTAGATTTTGATACCTACAATGATGTCCAATATTATTTTTATAGGAGGATTAGACCCAAGGCAAATGGAGTACCTACTGCTAAAAGCCTCCTAAAAAGGCTTGATATAATAAATCATAAGCTTGGTCTGTCCCTATCCTATAGGATTCTAGAAGATAGGCTGACAAAAAGATCAAGCCTAGAAGAAAAAATTGCCTTTATTGACCAGGGGCTAAAAAACGATAGACCTATTATTTTTATAAACTGGCTATCAAAAAATATAGATGTCATGAGCCACCATGGCTTGGTTATAACCGAAATGAATAAAAAAGATGGCAAGCACGAACTTGTAGTTTCTAGTTGGGGTAGGTCTTATAGGTTTTTTCTAGAAGATTTCCACAATCAACCTAGGACCTATACAGGATTTATTTATTTTTTATAGGAGTTATTTATGAAAAAACAAGAGAGATTAGAAAGATCATACGGGATTATAATGCCTATATTCTCCCTCCCATCTAAATATGGTATTGGGACTTTTGGCAAGGCAGCCTATGATTTTGTAGACTATTTGACAGAAGCTGGGGCCAAATTTTGGCAAATCCTACCTTTAGGACAGACCTCATATGGAGATAGCCCTTACCAATCTTTTTCATCCTTCGCGGGCAATCCCTATTTTGTAGACCTAGATCTTTTGGTAGAAGATGGACTTTTGACAAAAGAAGACCTAGAAAATATTGACTTTGGATCAGATGAACGCTCTATAGACTATGCTAGACTCTACAATGTTAGGTACAGAGTTTTAGAGATTGCCTTTGAAAACTCCAAGGGCAAAATAGATAAGGAAATAAAAGAATTTAGAAAAAAAGAAGCTGATTGGATAGAAGACTATGGACTTTTTATGGCTATAAAGAGAGATAACCTAGATAGGTCTTGGGATATGTGGGATGAAGACCTCCGTGATAGGAAAAAGTCAGCCTTAAATGAGTTTAAAAAAGAAAATCAAGACCTAATTGATTTTTATATCTTTATCCAATACGAATTTTTCAAACAATGGCAAAATCTAAAAGATTTCACAAATAGGCATCAAATAGAGATTATAGGAGACCTTCCTATATATGTAGCCTATGATTCTTGTGACGCTTGGGTAAATAATAACATACTTAAACTTGATAAAGAGACAAAACAACCTATAGTAGTTGGGGGAGCACCTCCAGATGGATATTCAGAAGATGGACAACTCTGGGGCAACCCTGTCTACCGTTGGGATTATATGAAGGATACCGAGAATTTTGCATTTTGGAAAAAAAGAATCGGAATGAGTCTAAGACTCTATGATATTTTAAGATTAGACCATTTTAGAGGATTTGAAGCCTACTATGCAATACCAGCTAGCGATGATACAGCCAAGTACGGATCTTGGGAAAAGGGAGAACCTTATGCCTTTTTTGACGCTATAAAAGAAGCCTTCCCAGATGCTAGATTTATAGCAGAAGACTTAGGCTTTATAACAAAAGAAGTTGTAGATTTAAAAGACCACTATGGATTTCCTGGCATGAATGTTATTCAATTTGCCTTTGGTGACAATTTTGATAGTGACTATCTGCCACACAATTATGAGAAAAATTCTTTAGTTTATGCCTCAACACACGATTCAGACACCTTGCAAGGATTTATTGACAGTGCTGATGAACATTTATTAGAACTTATAAAAAAATATTTAGGTATAGAAAATAAAGAAGACATAAGAGATGAAATCAATAGAGTCTTGATGGCATCTGTATCAGATGTTGCAATTTATGAAATTCAGGATCTTTTTGGTCTATCAAATGATAGCAAGATCAATTCCCCAGGCACAGTTGGTGGCAACTGGGTTTGGAGAGCGGTAGAAGAAGATTTTGATGAGGACATAGCAAAGAAATTTAAAGATATGTCCAAAATTTATGGGAGGAATTAATGCAAGGATTAGAAAAGAATAAGTTTTGTGACCATTATATGGAAAACCTGCAGAGGATAACCTTAAAAAGCTTTGAGGATACCTCTAGCAAAGACAGGTATGATGCACTTTGCGCTACAATAATGGGTCTTATAAACAAAGACTGGAGAGAGAGCAAGGCCAAATCTAGAAACCAAAGAAAAGCCTACTACCTATCAGCAGAATTTTTGATTGGTAGGTCCCTAGGTAACAACCTAATAAACTTAGGTATCTATGATGAGGTAAAAGACCTACTTGGTGAGCTTGGCATAAACTTCGAAGAAATAGAAAACTACGAAGATGATGCAGCCCTTGGTAATGGAGGTCTTGGTAGACTTGCAGCTTGCTTTATGGACTCAGCTGCCAGTCAAAACCTAAGCCTAGTTGGTTATGGTGTTAGATACAGAGAAGGTATCTTTAAACAAGAAATCAAAAAGGGATTCCAGGTAGAACACGGTGATAGCTGGATAAAGGATGGTGACGGTTGGTCAATCAGAGTAGATTCTGATGCTAAAATCGTCAAATTTAGAGACCAACAAGTCAAGGCTGTTCCATATGATATGCCGGTAGTTGGTTTTGAAAATGGAGTAGTAAACACCCTTAGACTATGGCAATCAGAACCATTCGAAGAGTTTGACTTTGCTAAATTCAATAATTTCGAATATGATCAGGCTGTAGCAGAAAAAAATAGGGCAGAAGATATAACAAGGGTTTTATATCCAAACGATATGCAAAGAGCAGGTAAGCTTCTAAGGCTTAAACAACAATATTTCTTCTGTTCAGCTTCTATCCAGGACATGGTAGAAAGATACAAGAGAGATTTCCCAACAGACCTCAAATTTGAAAACTTTGCTAGATACCACGTAATCCAGCTCAATGATACCCACCCAATCATGGCTATCCCAGAGCTAATCAGGGTACTAGTAGATGAAAATGGCATTTTCTTTGATGATGCTTTTGAAATCGCAAGCAAGGTCTTTGCCTTTACAAACCACACAGTCTTGCAAGAAGCTCTTGAAAGATGGCAAGATGACCTAGTCCAAGAAGTAAGCCCAAGATGTCTAGAAATCATAGAAGAAATTGATAAAAAACTTGTAAAAGAACTAGAAGCCAAAGGATTTAGCGGAGAGCAAATTGCTCCATATAGGATCATGACAAATGGCAGCGTCCACATGGCAAACCTTGCTATCTATGTAGGTTTTTCTGTAAACGGTGTTGCTGAGATCCACTCACAAATCCTAAAAGATGATACCTTCAAAGAATGGTACAAGATTTCTCCAGAGAAATTTAACAACAAAACCAATGGTATCACCCCAAGAAGATGGCTAGTTTACTCTAACAGAGAACTATCTAAATTTATAACAGAAAAGCTTGGAGATGATTCTTGGAAGAGCGATCTATCAAAACTAAAGGGTCTAGAAAAATTTGTAGACGATGAAAAAGTACTCCAAGAATTTTTAGACATCAAGCAAGAAAAGAAAAACCAACTTGCAAAATATATCCTAGAAAATGAAGGTATAAAGATAGACCCAGAATCAATCTTTGATATCCAAATTAAGAGGATCCACGAATACAAGAGACAACACCTAAACATCCTCCACATCATCCACCTATACCACAAGCTCAAGGCAAACCCAGACCTAGACTTTACACCAACAACCTTTATCTTTGGTGGTAAGGCTGCTCCAGGATATTTTAGGGCAAAGGGCATGATCAAATTTGCCAACGAGATAGCTAGGGTTATAAACAACGACAAGGATGTAAATGACAAACTAAAGGTCGTCTTTGTACAAAACTACAGGGTAACATATGGAGAAAAACTCTTCCCAGCAGCAGATGTTTCAGAACAAATCTCAACAGCTGGTAAGGAAGCAAGTGGTACTGGCAATATGAAATTTATGCTAAATGGTGCCCTAACCCTAGGTACACTTGATGGTGCAAACGTAGAAATCTTTGAGCATGCAGGCGAGGAAAACAACTATAGATTTGGTGCTACAGTAGAAGAGCTAGCAGAAATTGCAGATACCTACAATGCTTTTGAATACTATAGCAAAGATGAAGACATCAAAGATGTTGTTGATAGCCTTGTAAGCGGCGAATTTAGTGATAATGACTCATACTATTTCTTGGATATTTATAACGAACTTATAAATCCACAAAATGGAGGTAGGGCTGACCAATATTACCTACTAAAAGATTTTGATTCCTACAAGAAAACCCATCAAAAACTCAACAAAGAATACAGAAACAGACTTGATTGGGCGAGAAAAAGCCTGATAAATATAGCCAACTCTGGTTTCTTCTCATCAGATAGGACCATAGTTGACTATGCAGATGACATTTGGAAGATAGACTAATATGAATTCACAAGCTCTTTTAGGGATTATGATCCCATTTATAGGTACAAGCTTGGGCGCAGCCTGCGTTTATTTCATGAGAGGTCAACTAAAAGAGAAGGTCCAAAAGGGCCTGTCTGGCTTTGCAGCAGGGGTCATGGTGGCAGCATCCATCTGGTCCCTCCTCATGCCAGCCATGGACATGGTAGAAGACAAACTGGCTCGCTTAGCCTGGATGCCAGCAGCAGTGGGATTTCTAGTAGGAATTGCCTTTTTGCTCTTCCTAGACTCAGTCATACCCCACCAGCATATTGATTCTGACCATCCAGAAGGAATTAAGGCAGAAAGCCTAAGAAAAACAACCATGATGGTCCTTGCAGTAATTATACATAACATCCCAGAAGGCATGGCCGTAGGCGTATCCTTCGCAGGAGTCCTCTACGGCAAGGGCGATCTTACAATGGCAGCAGCCATGGTCCTATCAATAGGAATAGCCATCCAAAACTTCCCAGAAGGAGCCATCATCTCCATGCCACTTAAGGCAGTAGGAGTCAGCAAACACAAGGCTTTCGGCATGGGAGTATTCTCAGGCATAGTAGAGCCAATAGCAGCAATCGTCACAATATTATTATCATCAATAATGGTCCCAATCCTCCCATACCTCCTAGCCTTCGCGGCAGGAGCCATGATGTATGTGGTAGTAGAAGAACTAGTCCCAGAAGCCACAGGCGAAGGCGAAAGCCACACCAATATAGGAACCATTGGGTTTTCTGTAGGCTTTGTGGTAATGATGATTTTAGATGTCATGCTTGGATAAAAAATAAGAAGAATCCCTTCGGGGGTTCTTTTTTGTCTTTATTTTACATAGATTTGACAAATAGGTGTTATAATAAGGGGTAGAATAGCAAAAGGAAGTTAAAATAATCTGCCGGAGGTTTTTATGAAAAAAGTAGTAAGAAAGATACTTTTAGGTCTACTTATCTTATTAATTATTGGAGGGATTGGAATTTCTATCTTTACTGGCAAGGCCGTTTTTGATGGCTATACAAATGTGGTAAGCAGAGAAGAAACCATAAAAAATTCTCAAGAATTTAAAAAAGACTATGATGATCTAGTAAAAAACTACAAGCTAGAAAAAATTGAGATAGAAAATCAAGATTTAGACCATAGAGTCCCAGCAATTTTTGCTAAAAAGCTTGGAAATAAAAACGTTGCCGTCCTAGTTCACGGTATGGGAGGAACAAAAGAAACTATAATACCGATTATGAAAACTTTCCTAGAATTAGGTTATGACGCAATCTCCTATGATCAGAGAAATTCTGGAGAAAACATGGCAGCTTATAACACATCCGGTCTTTTAGAATACGAAGATACAAGAGCAGTCATCGACTATATTCGTGAAAAATACCAATATGGAAAGTTAATTCTTTGGGGAGAATCTTATGGAGGACTTACGAGTGTAATTGCTGCAAGCAATAATTCTTCAAATATCGATTATCTAATACTTGAAAGTCCAGTTTCTAATGGCTTTGACATGATAGAAAATGTGATGAGAGATATTTCAAAAAAACAAGGAATACCTCTTAACTATATGATAAAAACTGGCGATTTATATTCAAAAGTCAAACTCGGCATAAGTTTTTCTGATATGGACGGAAGGGAATATATGAAAAATATTGATATTCCAGTGTTAATTACTCATTCTAAGATAGACAAAGTGACCCCACCATATATGGCAGAAGACTTATATGCGGCAAAGGCTGATGACAAAAAAGAACTAATCACTGTAGAAAATTATAAGCACGCATCATTTGCCTATAAGGATAGGGAAGGTTATAAAAAGATAGTCCACGATTTTATAGAGAAATATTCTAGTGATCAAAATTAGAAAAAAAGGTGAAATTTAGAACCTCTTGGGGTTCTTTTTTTCGTCTTATAACTGAAAAATGTTATAATAGTAGGAAGAAAATAACTTACATTAATTTAATAAATACATATTATTTAATCATTTATATATGATAGGAATTAAGGAGGAATGGAGATGATAACGACAAAAAACTTAATAGAATGAAAAAAATACTCATCAATTGAAATTTTAACATATATATTGTAGGAAGATTGGTGAAAATTAATTAATGAAACTATTTGATTTTATACCATTATAATAGTTCTTTAATATGTTTTAAAAACACAAGAAAAAAAGTATTATACTATAAAGAAATAAATAAATTGAGGGGAAGATAATGAATTTTTTAGATAATTTTATAACTAGCCTTATGCTTATTAGGGTCACTGATGTTATAGACATAGCCATCATTGCCTTTGTTATATACAAGCTCTTTTCCCTACTTAGAAATACTAGGGCAGAACAGGTACTCAAGGGACTGATTCTCGTTTTGATTTTTGCATCTATTGCAGATATGCTAAACTTAAATGTGGTTTCCTGGGTGATGAACCAGTTTTTGACAGTTTCTCTTGTATTTATCATAGTAGTTTTTCAGCCAGAGCTTAGGACAGGACTTGAAAGAATTGGTAGGGGCAGGTCGATTTTTTCGCAAGACCGTATAAAAAGGGATGAGGATAGCGTTAATGAGTTGGTATCAGCTATGTCCTCCTTGTCTAGGCAAAAAATTGGGGCCTTGGTTGTCTTGGAAAGGCAAGTTGGTCTTTCTGATATTGTAGAATCTGGGACAAAACTAAATTCGGATATATCAAGCGAATTACTTATAAATATTTTTATACCAAATACACCCCTTCACGATGGGGCGGTCATCATTAGAAAAGATACCATAGTAGCGGCAGCCTGCTATTTGCCTTTGTCTACCTCCAACACCATATCCAAAGAACTAGGTACAAGACACAGGGCGGCAATAGGGATTACAGAAAGAAGTGATGCAGTTGTCATAGTTGTATCAGAGGAGACGGGCAATATTTCTGTCTGTGAAAATGGAGTTATAAATAGGTATTTTGACGAAGACTCCCTAAAGATCAGACTGAGAAGTGAAATAGTAGAAAGTGAGCCACAGCATGAATAATTTTTTGGAAAAAATCAAAAAAATAAACAAAAAAGGTGACAGCCAGCTTATTTTGCTTTCTATTATAGTATCCGTAGTTATGTGGACTTTTGTAACCACATCTACAAACCCATCTACAAATAGGACTTTTAGAAATATACCTGTCATAATCCAGAACCAAGATAAGCTAGAAAATGCAGGCTATACCATAGTTTCAAAAGATGATATAGGCTCTGTTACTGTAAGGCTAACAGGCTCTAGGGATAATATAGTAAGTTTAAATGCTGATGATATACAGGCATCGATCAATGTTATGGATGCTAAAGAAGGGATCAATTCATTAGATGTAAAGATAGACAAGCCAAGTGGAATCTATCTTGATTATGTTGATCCTAATAAAATCAATCTCAATATCCAAAGGATAGTCCAAAAGACCTTGCCAGTAAATGTTGTGATTGCTGATAAGCTCAAGGATGGAAAAATTGTCGAGGTCAACGAACAAAAGCCTAAAGAAATAAAAATAAAGGGGCCAGAGTCTGTCATAAACAATGTTGACAGGATAGAGGTCAATATAAATGAGCCAGAATACCTAGATGGCAAGATCCACAACCTAAATATCAATGTCTATGATAGAAAGGGCAAGGTTATTGATGGACTTGACCTAGACAATAAGGATGTCAATTTATCATTTTTAGTTTATGAAACAAAAAAGGTCAAAGTCGACCTTAGAGTTAGGGGACAAATTGCAAATGGCTATGTGGAAACAATGAGGGCCATATCGCCAGAAAATATCATTATAAAAGGCCAAGGCGAGCTTATCAAAGATATAGAATCTATATCAACAAAACCTGTGGTCCTTGGCAATATAAAATCATCGAAATATGGAGAGGTCCAACTAGATTTGCCGGATGGTATAGAGGTTTATGATGGTGATGATATGATAAACTACAAGATAGAAGTTACAAAAATACCTGAAATAAAAAATGACTGATAAGGCGAAAAATATTTTAGCAAGGCTTGAAGATGCAGGTTTTAAATCCTATGTAGTAGGTGGTTTTGTCAGGGATATGGTTATGGGCAAAAATTCTACCGATATAGATATAGCCACAGAGGCAAGGCCTGAGCAAATAAAAAAAATCTTTGCTTGCTATAAATTGGTCGATATAGGCCAAAGATTTGGGACTATAAAAGCCATCGATGGGATAGAATCTTTTGAAATCACAAGTTTTAGAGAGGAAAAGTCATATAGGGACAAGAGACACCCGGAAAAAATATCCTTTGCCAAAACTATAGAAGAAGACCTATCCAGGAGAGATTTTACTATAAATGCTATGGCCATCAGAAATGCTAGGATTATAGATCCCTTTGGTGGAAAAATTGATATAGAAAAAAAGATCATAAGGGCAGTTGGCGATCCCTATAAGAGGATAGGAGAGGATTATCTCAGGGCCCTAAGGGCGGTGAGGTTTGCAAGCATCCTTGGCTTTGAAATAGAAGAAGACCTTAGAAAAGCCATAAAATATTATAATAAAAATATCGCCTATATTTCTAAGGAGAGAATCCAAGATGAATTTTCAAAGATCATCCTCTGCCAAAGGCCAGATAAGGCTATTAGATTAATGGATGAGCTTGGACTTTTAGGGCAGATTTTCCCGGAAATAGAGAGGCTAAAGGGCTTTGACCAGCATTCTATCCATCATTATTTGGATGTCTATGACCACAGCCTAGAAGTTTTAAAAAATACACCAGAAGACCTGGTCACAAGACTTGCAGGTCTTTTCCACGATGTAGGCAAGCCCCATACATTTTTCTTGGATGAAAATGGCCAGGGCAGGTTTTTTGGCCACCAAAATATGTCAAAAGATATTTGCGAAGAAAGACTAAAGGACTTGAGATTTTCAAAAAAGACAATAGAAGATGTTGGTCTTTTGATAAAAAGACATATGGATGCAGCCAATACCTATACAGAAAAATCTGTGGCCAGACTTTTTAGAAAGCTAGGAGAAGACAACCTAATTAGGCTTTTAGACCTGCAGGCGGCAGATAAGCTTGCAACAAATAACAAAGACCTATCCAATATAGAAAATGCCAGAAAAATATTATCCGACCTAAAAAATAAGGATATACCCAAAAGTAGAAAAGATTTGGCTATAGATGGCCATGACCTTATAAAAGTCGGTTATAAAGAGGGCAAGGACATAGGAAAGATCCTAAAATTAGTAGAAGAAAATGTCTTTTATGGATCACTAGCAAATAATAAAGATGACATACTTGATTTTATACGATCTAAGGCGCCAAATCTTGATAGATGAGTAAATTAGTAGTATATTATTTCAATGAGTATAAGAACGTTCATGGAGGAGAAAATGACAGAACTAAAATCACACGAGAATAACTTAGCAAAATTTGAATTTGACGTTGCTTATGACGACTTTAAAAAAGCAATTGATACAGTATATAAGAGAAACAAAAAAAGATATAGGATAGATGGTTTTAGACCAGGCCATGTTCCAAAAAGAGTTATAGAAAAAATGTATGGCCCAGAAGTATTCTATGATGATGCTATCCAAATAGTATTCCCAGAGCCTTATGAAGCTGCTGTAGAAGAGCTAGGCCTAGAGGTCATAGACCAACCATCAGTAGACCTATATGATATAGAAGAAGGCAAGGACATTAGATTTAAGGTAGAAGTTGAAACAAAACCACACCCAGAACTTGGTGACTATAATAACCTTGTTATAGAAGAAGTATCTAGCGAAGTAACTGATGAAGATATTGACGCTGAGCTTAATAGACAACTAGAAGAAAATGCAAGACTTGTACCAGTAGAAGATAGACCAGTAAAAGAAGGCGACAAAGTAAATATAGACTTTGATGGCTACTTGGACGGAGAAAGATTTGAAGGCGGCAAGGCAGAAGGCTATGACCTTGTTATAGGATCAAATACTTTCATCACAGGTTTTGAAGACCAAATCATAGGTCACAACGTTGGTGATAAGTTTGATGTCAATGTAACCTTCCCAGAAGACTACCAAGCAAAAGAATTCCAAGGCAAGGATGCAAAATTTGTTGTAGAGCTTAACTCTATTACAGAAAAACAACTACCAGAGCTTGATGATGAGTTTGCAAAAGATATCTCAGAATATGACTCTCTAGAAGAACTTAAAAACAACCTTAGAGAAAAACTAGCAGACAGCAAAAAAGACTATGCACAAAATTCTATGCAAAACCAAGCAGTAGAGGCCCTAGTAGAAAAAACTGAAGTTAGCGCTCCAGAATCAATGGTTAGTAGAGAAATAGACTACGAACTACAAAATCTAGACCAAAGACTACAACAAATGGGTATAACACTTAGCCAATATGTAGAAATGACCAAAATGGATATTTCTGAAATTCGTGAGCAATATAGGGCCCAAGCAGAAGCTAGAGTCAAGGCAAACTTAGTTATAGATGAGCTTGCCCTAAAAGAAAATATAGAAGTTAGTGAAGAAGAAAAAGAAGAAGAGCTAAAAGAAACAGCTAAAAACTACGGTATAGATGATTTTGAGAAATTCAAAGAAATCTTTGCTAAAAATGTTTCTGACCAAACTCTTGAAGAAAATATCAAGAGAAGAAAGGCTGTCGAACTTTTAGTAGAAAAAGCAAAAGCTCTTCCTCATGATCAATATCACAAATTTGTAGAGGAAAACAAATAAGGATTTTCTCCGCAAATACCAGGCAAGCCTAGCTTGCAATTTAGGAGGAAAAATGTTAGCAAAAAATTATCTAGTACCTACAGTAGTAGAACAAACCAATAGAGGTGAAAGAGCCTACGACATCTATTCCAGACTTCTAAAAGATAGGATAATTTTCTTATCAGGAGAAGTTCGCGATGAGGTCAGCGATATAATCATTGCCCAACTTTTGTTTCTAGAAAGTGAAGATCCAAACAAGGATATCCATTTTTATATAAACTCACCAGGTGGGGTTGTCACAAGTGGTCTAGCCATTTATGACACAATGAATTATATAAAGCCAGATGTGTCAACTATCTGTATAGGCCAGGCAGCATCAATGGGTGCAGTTTTATTATCCTCAGGAGCAAAAGGCAAGAGATTTTCCCTACCAAACTCCAACATAATGATCCACCAACCATCTGGCGGTGCCCAAGGACAAGCCTCAGATATAGTTATCCAGGCTGAACAAATCCTAAAGATAAAGGCCAACCTAAATAGGATTTTGGCAGAAAATACAGGCAAGTCCCTAGAAACTATCGAAAAAGATACAGATAGAGATTTCGCAATGACTGCAGCAGAAGCCCTAGAATATGGCTTGATAGATAAGGTAATAGAGAGCAATAAATAATGGCAAATACAGATAACAAGGGTATAAAATGCTCTTTTTGTGGGAAAGATGCCAGCCAAGTTAAAAGAATAATAGCAGGGGCAGATGCCTATATATGCAATGAATGTATAGAGCTTTGTTCTGATATCATAGAGGCGGACAATAATTCTGACTTTTCCTTTGACCTAGATTTTGATTTATCAAAACCAAAGGATATAAAAGCATATCTCGACCAATATGTAGTAGGTCAAGAAGATGCTAAAAAGACTTTGTCTGTGGCTGTCTATAACCACTACAAGAGAATTACCAGCAATGAAAGCGACTCAGAAGTTGAGCTGCAAAAATCAAATATCCTAATGCTTGGACCAACCGGGTCTGGAAAGACTTTGCTAGCCCAAACTCTAGCCAAAAAGCTAAATGTGCCATTTGCTATTGCAGATGCCACCAGTCTAACTGAGGCAGGATATGTAGGTGAGGATGTAGAAAATATCATCCTAAAACTTGTCCAAGCAGCTGATTATGATATAGAGGCAGCAGAATACGGCATAATCTATGTCGATGAGATAGATAAGATCACCAGAAAAAGTGAAAATCCATCTATAACCCGTGATGTCAGTGGTGAGGGAGTCCAACAGGCTCTTTTAAAACTCATAGAGGGTACAGAGGCCAATGTTCCACCACAAGGTGGTAGAAAACACCCATCCCAGGAATATATCAGAGTTGATACAACAAACATTTTGTTTATCCTAGGTGGTGCTTTTGAGGGCATAGGAGATATAATAAATCAAAGACACATGGATAAGACGATCGGTTTTGGTGCTGATATTTCAAAAAGAGAAACAACCGACCTATCCTTGGTAAATACAGAGGATTTATTAAAATATGGTCTCATACCAGAATTTATTGGTAGGGTTCCGATTATTGTTAGCCTAGAGGCTTTGGATGAAGATAGTCTTGTCAGAATCCTAAAGGAGCCAAAGAACTCTTTGATCAAACAATACCAAAAGCTATTTGACCTTGATGATGTAAAGCTCAGCTTTGAAGATGAGGCTATAAAAGAAATAGCAAAAAAAGCCTTTGATCAAAAAACAGGAGCCAGAGGACTTAGGACAATACTTGAAAACCTACTTTTGGATGTCATGTATGAGATCCCATCCAAAGAGGATATAAAAGAGGTTGTAGTCACCAAAGAATCTATCGATGATCAGTCTAAACTAATATATAAATGAAAGTGATAAGGGCTTGTTGCAAGTTATCACTCAATTATAGATTTTTTCTAAAAATTGGGAGATGATTCATAGCAACGGCCCTTTTTATCAGATTGAAAGAGGCAATTTATGAATGATATATACAAAGAATATGATTTAAGTCTACCCCTAGTAGCTCTGAGGGGTTTTTGGGCTATGCCTACTGCCCTGCTTAGCTTTGATTGTGCCAGGGCCATATCTAAAAATGCAGTAGAAAATGCAAAATTAAATGACCAGCCTATTTTTCTGGTCAACCAAAAAGATATTTTCCAAGAAAGTCCGCAAAAGGATACCCTATACGAATATGGGATCGTAGCCAAGATCAAAGAGACTTTTACCTTACCAAATGGGGATATAAGAGTCTTTGTCCAGGCAGAATCAGTAGCTAGACTTGATGACCTAAAGATAGGAGAGGGTTTCTTAAAGTCTACAGTTAGGGTTTTTGAATACCAGGAGGATGCAGAAAAAGATTCTCCAATCCTTTTGGCTCTTAGAAAATTAATTATAGAAGATTTTAACGAATACTCATCTTTGGATGACAAGATCTTAGATGAGATTTCCTATGGGATGAATGAGGTAGAAGATTTCCACAAGCTTGTAGACCTCATTAGTTTTCATCTTGACTTAGCACCAAAAGAATATTATGAGATCCTATCAACTCTCGATACAGAGGAGAGGATGAGGATCCTTCATGGGATAATAAAAAAAGAGCTAGAGCTTAAAAAATTGAGTGCTGAAATAGAAAGAGAAGTCACAGAAAATATCAACCAATCCCAAAAGGAATATTATCTAAGAGAAAAGATGGATGTCCTAAAAAAGGAGCTTGCATCTACAACAGGCCAGGCTGACAATGAGGTTGATGAGCTTAGGGCAAAGATAGACAAGATCAAATTTGACAAACAGGCTAGAAAGTCCCTAGAAAAAGACCTGGATAGGCTTGAAATGATACCAGAGATGAGCCCTGATTATGGGGTTTTGTCTTCTTATCTTGATTTTGTAGTGGGCCTTCCTTGGAATAAAAAATCCAAAGAAAGCCTTGATATAAAAAAGGCCCAGCAAATCCTAGATGAGGACCACTACGGCCTAAAGGATGTCAAGGAGAGGATCCTAGAGTCAATAGCAGTCAAGATCAAAAATAAATCTGTAAAAGGATCTATAATCTGTCTTGTAGGCCCTCCAGGAGTTGGAAAAACCTCCATAGCTAAGTCTGTAGCCCGTGCACTAAATCGTGAGTTTGTCTCTATGAGACTTGGCGGAGTGACTGACGAATCAGAAATCAGAGGCCACAGGAGAACCTATGTTGGGGCCATGGCAGGCCGAGTTATAGCAAATATAAACCGTGTCGGTGTTAGAAATCCACTATTTTTGTTAGATGAGATCGACAAATTGGGTTCAGATTTTAGGGGAGACCCATCATCTGCCCTTCTTGAAGTCCTAGATCCAGAGCAAAATGATAAATTTATTGACCGTTATCTTGATATACCATTTAACTTATCTGATGTATTTTTTATAACAACAGCCAATGACATAAACCAGATACCAGACGCTCTTTTTGATAGGCTAGAGGTTATAGAAATTTCTGGCTATACCATGAGCGAGAAAGTAAATATTGCAAAAAGATATCTGATAAAAAAACAGATGAAAAATACTGGTCTAAAAGATAGCGAACTGTCAATATCTGATAAGGTCATAGAAAAAATCATCAAAGCCTACACCAGAGAGGCCGGAGTCAGAGAGCTTGAAAGACTCATAGGCAAGGTTTGCAGACGAGCAGTCAAGGAAATCCTTGAGGGCAAAAAATCTGTCAGAGTTACCATGCAAAATTATAACAAATACCTTGGTCGTGACAAATTTATAGAAGACCACATCCTAAAAGAAGAAAAGGTAGGAGTTGTAAACGGTCTTGCCTGGACATCTGTCGGCGGTACCATGCTTACAGTCGAGGCCAATGTCATGGAAGGCAAGGGCAATGTAGAGTTTACAGGATCCCTTGGAGATGTCATGAAAGAATCTGGTCAGGCTGCTATAGTTTATATCAGATCAAATGCCAAAGATTTGGGCATAACTGGCAAATTTTATGAAAATAAGGATATCCATGTCCACGTTCCAGAGGGTGCAACTCCTAAAGATGGCCCATCTGCAGGTATTACCATGACAACAGCCATCACATCAGCCCTTACTGGCAAGAAAGTCAAAAACGATTTGGCGATGACAGGAGAGGTCACCATAACTGGTGATGTCCTAGCCATTGGCGGCCTAAAGGAAAAGGCTCTTGCAGCCTACTCATACGGGATCAAAAATGTCATCATACCGAAGGATAACCAAAGAGATATAGAGGATATCGACAAAGAAATTAGAGATAAGATCAACTTTATCCCAGTATCCAATGTCTCAGAAGTCATAGAAAGAGCCCTCAAATGAAAATCAAAAAAATAGAACTTGAACAGGTAGCAGGTTTTAAATCTCAATGGCCAAATGACAACCTAGCAGAGATTGCCTTTGTGGGGAGATCTAATGTTGGCAAGTCTTCTTTTATAAATTCATTTTCAAATAGGAAGGCCCTTGCCAAAACCAGCTCAAAGCCGGGCAAGACCAGGACAATCAATTTCTATAGGGCCAATGACACTTTTAGGTTGGTAGACCTACCTGGCTACGGCTTTGCAAAAGTATCTAAGGCAGAAAAAGCAAAATGGGATAAGCTTATAAACGAATATCTCCACGATAGGGAAAATCTCAAAGAGGTTTTCCTCTTGGTTGATATCCGCCACGAGCCAACAGCCCAGGATAAGCAGATGTATGAGTGGATCATAGATTCTGGCTACATGGGTTTTGTCATAGCAACCAAGTTTGATAAAATAAAAAAGAGTCAGATCCAAAAACATATAAATCAAATCAAAAAGAAACTTCAAATAGAAGATGAGGGCCTAATCTTCGCCTATTCTTCAGAGACTAAACACAACAAGGACGTCCTAGAAGAGCAGGTTGAGGTTATAATAAATGCTTAAAGGCAAAGCGATTTTAGGTTTAAAGAACATTCCTCCGTCCGTAATTCCGATGACCGCAGGGAAGAGGAATCCCACAAAGAAGGACCTATCATATTAAAAAATATTTACAAGAAGGCTTTGGCCTTCTTTTTTTGTTTGAGGGGGGAGAATGGGTATAAATATAAAGAGGAAAAAGAAAGGAAAAATCATGGCCAGAAATCTTTCTAACAAAGAAAAACGAATTTATTTGGGATTTTTAATTGGGATGTGGATTTTGATTATTTTGTCGGTTTATACCATGAAAGTCTATGAAATCTGGTATTTCTTTGCGATTTTTTTGGCTTGGGGACTTATATTTTTACTATATCAGAATTATCTTGGAATCAGAGTTGATAAAAAGCTCGGAACCTATCTGGGCGACCTGCCTAAAAAGGATACTTATAGGTATTATATTGCGGGATTTTTAAATATCTTAGCCATAAATTTGACTATAAGCCTTGATGTAAAATTCATAGTCCTAGTAGGCCTAGCATCAGCCTTTATGTTTTACGAATCATACAAGATGATAGAAAATGCTTATTAAAAAAGTAGGTGATTTTCTCACCTACTTTTAAATTACTTATTTTGCTGAAAGAGTAAATTCTGCGACTTTTTCGTAGTTTCCGTCTGTTAATTTGCCTGAAGTTTCATTTATTTTTGATCCTGATAGGGTGAAGGTGATTTCTCTGCCGTCTTTTATTTGGTCTAGGCTTAAATCTGAGAATCCTGAATTATAGATGAAGGTAAATACGCCATCATCAACTGTTCTTAGGTCAAGTTGGACTTTTTTACCATCCTTGTCAAGTCCTTCAAGTTGGTAGTCATAATCTATATCAAGACCTTCAATTACAGCTGTCATTGTGATTGGGTTTATTTTCATTAGTTTTATGTTTGCCCCATTTTCAAGGTCGTAGTTTTGAGCTAAGACTTTATTTTCTCCATTCACAAGATTTGTAGAAGCCTTGATAGATACAATATCACTTTTTGAATCATTTAGGAAGTAGAGGTCTACGACTGCATTTTCCAGTCTTGGAAAGTCCTTGTCAAAGCTTAGCATGGTTGATTTGGTGAAAGTTTTTTTATCTTCATTTAGACCTGAAGAGCCAGATTCTCCAAGGGCCCTGTAAGTTTCCCCATTTATCACAACCTTATAAATTGATGAGTCTGGCATGGATTCTGGCGAAGTATTTTCAAAAGCTTCTGCTTGTCTAATTATATTTAAAAACATTTTATTATCTTCAATGGCGAGATTTTCTAGGATGAAAGAGTCATCGCCAATTTGTATTGGTTTGTGAAGTTCTGTCACATATTTGTATGATTCAGGGCTTGCACCAAATGTTTCCATCATAGAAACTTTTATGTCTGTGAAGGCTTTGGAAACTTGAGCCCTTACAGGGGAAACTGTTAGCCCTACACCAAGCAAGAGTGCTGCTGCTACTGCGATATATTTTTTATTTGATTTTTTCTTATAAGTTTTTGCTGTCATATATAATTTCTCTCTTTCTATATCATTTAATTCAAATTCATCACTTTCAAAGTCTAGGTCATTTATCTTATCATAAACATTTTTCATCTCGAATTTCCTTTCTTATTTTTTTCTTGCCCCTGGCTACCCTGTTGTAAAGTCCTGCCTTGGAAATGTCGTAGATTTTACTCAAATCGTCATAGGAGTAACCTTCAATAAATAATTTCCTAAAAATTTCTCGGTCTTTTTCGTCTAGGACCTTTAGAATTTCATCTGTTTCGTCTAAGTGAATCTCAGCTTCGTCTTCTATATAATTTTCCACTTCATCAAAATCCACACTTTTGTGTCTGATTTCCTTTCTGAGAGCGTCTATAGCCTTGTATCTGGCAATACCTGCGCACCAGTTTTTAAAAGATGACCTAGCTGGATCAAAAGAGTCTATATTATCCCAAACTGCTAGGACGCTATCGTTTAGGACCTCCATTCTGAGATTTTCGCTAAAGGTCAGGACCTTGTATATGCTTGCTTTCATGACTGGACTATAGGTATCGATGAAGATTTTTAGGGCCTTCTCATCTTTTTTCTTTATGCCTTTTATAATCTTTTTTTCATTCATCAAAGCCTCCTTCACCTATATGTTCGTATCAAAGCTATAAAATCTATCATAATATTATATTATAATTATTCTTCAAAATCCTATAATTATATGAAAAGATGAATATTTAAAAGCAATGATCAAAAATTATAAATTAGTCTTTATCTAGATACTACAAGGCCTTGCAGTCTATGAAAATCTTTGATAGAATATAGACGTAATAATATATATGGAGGGAAGTATATAATGAAAAAGAATAAGGCATTAGCTTTACTTTTATCAATGACCATGTTTTTATCAGCATGTGGATCTCAATCAAACAAAGACGCATCTGATAAAGGCACAGACCAAACAGCAAGCGCTCAAACAACAGGAGAGGGAGTAGCTGCTGGTATGAACGGAGATTTGAAGGCTGTCGTAACCTTTGATGGTGACAAAATCACAAAAATAGACCTAGAACATGAGGAAACAGAAGGACTTGGTGATAAGGCAGCTGATAAGCTTGTAGATGAGATTGTTGCAAACAATTCTATAAATGTAGATACAGTTTCAGGTGCTACAGTTACATCTACTGCCCTAATAGAAGCTGTAAAGGCTGCTATAGAAGCTAGTGGTAGGGATGTGAAAGCATTTGAATCCGAAGCAGAAAAGAAAACAGGAGAAACTACTGAAAAAGAAACTGACGTAGTTGTAATAGGTGGTGGTGGTGCAGGTTTTGCTGCAGCAGTATCAGCTAAAGAAGCAGGAGCAAATGTTATTTTGCTTGAAAAGCTAGCAGCAGTTGGTGGCAACACCCTTATCTCTGGTGGAGAATACGCAGCTCCAGCAAACGACATTCAAAAAGAAGAAGGCATCGAAGATAGTAAAGAATTATTTGCAAAAGACGTTGAAGAAGCAGGCGGAGACCCAGACCTTATAAAAGTCCTAGCAGATAAGGCGACAGAAGATGCTTACTGGCTAAGAGATGATATCGGAGTTGAGTGGTTAGATTCACTAATGTTCTTTGGTGGTCACTCAGTAAAAAGATCTCTTATCCCTGCAGCTCATACAGGTAATGAACTTATCAAAAACTATTCTAAAAAAGCAGAAGAGCTTGGCATAGAAGTAATAACAGAAGCAGACGTAAAAGAAATCCTTTCAAAAGATGGCAAAGTTTGCGGAGTTAAGGCTGAAACAAAAGATGGGGACCTAGTAGTAAATGCCAAATCAGTAGTTATAGCATCAGGTGGTTTCGGTGCAAACGCTGAAATGTGCTATGAAAATGACAAAGAAGTTGACGAACACGTCCTATCTACAAATTCACCAGGAGCAACAGGTGATGGTATCACAATGGCAGAAAAACTTGGTGCAGACACAGTAGATATGGACAAAATCCAACTTTATCCAGTTTGTGATGTAGAAACAGGCAAACTTCTATATTGTGGAGATACCAGACTAGTTGGTGGTGCCCTACTTGTAAACAAAGAAGGTAAGAGATTTGTAGAAGAACTAGGCACTAGAAGAGAAATCTCAATGGCTATCAAAGCTCAAACAGACTATGTTGGCTATGTACTTTGGGATGAAACATCAAACGAAAAAACAGGCACAATGGCTTCAAACCCAGAAGAAGCAAAATCATTATTCGATAGAGGACTAATGGTAAAAGCTGATACATTAGAAGAATTAGCAGAACACTTCGACATCGACAAGGATGCCCTTCTTGAAACAGTTAAGACTTTCAACGAAAACTCTGCAAAAAAAGAAGACCCAGAATTCAACCTAAGAATGCTAGGCTGGCAAGTAAAAGACGCACCATTTTATATGATGAAGGCAGCTCCAGCTGTTCACCACACAATGGGTGGTCTAAAAATCAACACAGACGCTCAAGTTTTAAACAAAGATGGCGAGTGGATCGATGGACTTTACGCAGCAGGCGAGGTAACAGGTGGTATCCATGGTTCAAATAGACTTGGATCAGTAGCAATGGCTGATATCACAGTATTCGGTAGGATTGCTGGAGAAAATGCAGCAGCAAACGCTACAAAATAAATAAATTTTTAAATCCCTAAGATTTTTTCTTAGGGATTTTTTTGTTTTTTATCTCAAAATTCTTTTTTATTTTTATAAAATTATCGATTTGAATTGTGAGGATTTTGTAGACAATGAAAATCAAGTAACAAGAAACTTTTATTTTCAAAAATCAATTAGCGATTCCTTATCAAAGTATATTTATCTAATGAACAATAGTTATAAAATATATAGAAATCTACTTGAACATAGTTCATAAGGGCGTATCATAAAATATGAACAACAAAATAATTGTTTAATATTAGCAAAGATAAAAGAAGTATTTTAAATGTAAATCAATACAAATATTTAATAAATTAATATTAGATTCAAATATATTTAAAAATACTAAATAAAACATAAATAAATATTATATAAAAATATTTATATTGATTTTCTATCTTAATTCTTTACCTTTATGAGGGATTTGAGATTTTTGCTAGGTTAGACTTCTAATTTCGAAAATTCAATTATTTTTAATGGAAATTAAGCCTAATTTGCCTTTGGACAATTAAACGGTTTTGCTGTTAGAATATTTGAAAAGGAGAAGAGATGAAAAAAGTTTCAAAATTTATTTCTTACCATCCCAGATTGGTTTTGCTTATTGTGACTTTGCTGCTCATACCATCTTGGATAGGCTATAAGTCTACTGGTGTTAATTATGATATTTTATCATATTTACCAGCTGACCTAGAGTCTACCCAAGGGCAAGAGATCCTGGATAAGGATTTTAAAAATGCAGCTACAGGCATGCTGATCCTAAAGGGTGATGACTATGATGCAGATAGACTAAAAGACCAAATCCTAAAGATAGATGGGGTTGAAGATGTAATATCAAAATCATCTATTGTAGGCGATACTGTGCCAAATGAGTTTTTGCCTGACAAGATCAGGGATGCTTTTTATGCGGAGGACTCCACGCTTTTGATGGTCAAGTTTTCTGAGTCTTCGTCTTCATTTAAAACTATGGAGGCTATTGACTCTATCAGAGCTATAGAGTCTAAGGAAAAATACCTAAGCGGGATTTCCTCTTTGGTCAAGGATACAAAAGATCTTATAGATAGGGAAACACCTATATATGTGGCCCTTGCGGTTTTACTAGCCCTTGTGGTTTTGTCTTTGGCGAATGAATCTACCATTATCCCATTTTTGTTTATGTTAAATATTGGCTATGCCATTTTGTACAATTTTGGGACCAATTTCTTTTTGGGCGAGATCTCATATATAACAAAGGCTATAGCAGCTGTCTTGCAGCTGGCAGTAACTACAGACTATTCGATATTTTTGTACCATAGGTATGTAGAGAAGAAAAAAACAAATGAGAACAATAACCAGGCTATGGCCAAGGCTATTGATTCGACTTTGTCATCTATCTTTGCTTCATCCCTTACAACCTTTGCTGGATTTTTGGTGTTGCTTTTGATGGAGCTAGGACTTGGAAAGGATATAGGACTTGTCATGAGCAAGGGAGTTCTTTTGGGTCTGATATCTACTGTGGTAGTCTTACCTCCTATGATTTTGGTATCAGAAAAACTTGTAAATAGGTTTAACCACAAGGTCTTACTACCAAATTTTGAAAAGACAGCAGATTTTACAATCAAACATAGAAAGACCCTATTTATCGTATTTTTACTTCTATTTATACCTGCTATTTATGGATCTAGAAATACTGATCTTTATTATAACTTGGATAGGTCACTCCCACAAGATTTGGACTCTATAGTTGCCCTAAACAAGATGAAAAAAGATTATAATATGGCCTCAAGTCATTTTGTAGTTGTAAAAGATGATCTAACAAAAACAAGTATAAACACTATGATAGAAGAAATAGAAGATGTAGATGGTGTCAATAATGTTTTGAGCCTAAATTCTATGATGGGCCTAACTATACCAAGTCAGGTTTTGCCTGAAAAATTAAAGAAAAACTTTGAGCAAGATGGCTACCAGATGATAATGATAAACTCAAAATATCAAACTGCATCAGAAGAGGTAAACAATCAGGTCTCAGAGATAGAAAAAATAGTAAAGGCCCATGATCCAGATGGAAAACTAACTGGAGAGGCGGTTCTTACAAAAGATTTGACTATTTTATCTGACAAGGACTTCAAAATGGTAAATATAGCATCTATTATAGTTGTATTTTTGATAATAGCTCTCGTCTTTAAGTCTCTTGCAATACCTATTATTTTGATAGCGGCTATAGAGCTTGCGATTTTTATAAATATGTCAGTACCATTTTATATGGGCAAGACAATTCCATTTATCACATCGATAATTATAGGAGTTGTCCAACTAGGATCAACTATTGACTATTCTATCCTAATGATGGATAGGTTCTTGTTTATATACAAGAAAGAAAAAGACCTAGATACGGCCTTGACCTTATCAGTCAAAGAGACTGCTAGATCTATAGTCACATCGGCCCTATCATTTTTTGCGGCAACAATTGGTGTAGGTATCTATTCAAAAATGGAGATTGTATCAACAATTTGTATGTTTTTGGCAAGGGGTGCAATAATTTCTATGCTTGTAATTATAGTCTTTTTGCCAGCTATAATAGGGATTACAATTCCTTTTATAGAAAAAACTACTAAAGGATTTAAGGAAGGAAAAGAAAATGAATAAAAAATTCGTAAAAGCTCTTGCAGTTTTAAGCTTAGGATCAATATTGGGGACAAATGTTGCCTACGCATCAGAGCCTCTAGCCTATAAAAATGAAACTGTATATACAACAAAGGAAGATGGCAAGGTCAAGGACAAGACCGTTTCTGTATGGATTGACAATGAAAATAAGGAAAAGATAAAAGATAAGTCAGACCTTGTTGATATAAAAAATCTAGAAAATGATCAAAAAATTGAGACCAAGGACGGTTTCATAAATATAGACAATAAAGAAAAAGATTTTTATTACCAAGGCAAAACCCAAAAAGATTTGCCAGTAGATGTAGATATCAGATATGAACTAGATGGTAAGGAGATAAAATTTAGTGAGCTTGAAGGGAAAACTGGAAGGCTAAAAATCACTATAAAAGCTACAAACAAAGTAAAAGAAAACTTAAGTTCTGGGAAAAATATCTATGCTCCATACCTTGTCATGACAGAGATGACTTTTGATGATAGCGAGGTTAAGAATATAGAATCAGACTCAGCAAAAATAGTCAAAGATGGCAAAAATCAAATTGTAGCTGGCATTTTGACTCCAGGCCTTAGGGAAAATTTTGATGGGATCCTTGATTCAGATAAATTGGATAAATTTAAGGATGAGATTGAAATTGAGATGGATGTAGAAAATTTCCATCCAGGGGAAGCCTACGCTATTATAAGCAATGAATTTTTCCAAGATAGCAAAAATTTGTCATCATTGGACAATCTAGATGAGGGCATAGGAGAGCTAACTAGCAATGCTGATAAGTTGGTGGATGCTTCTGGCAAACTCAAAGAAGGTAGTGCTAGGTTAAATTCTGGTATATCTGACTTAGACCAAGGGGCCCAAAAGCTTGCTGATGGATCTGGAAAACTAAAATCATCATTTGATCAGATGGCCCAAGCTTTCGCAAGTTTGCCTGGCCAAATAGGACCTATGACAGATGCTGTTGATAGACTAAATGCTGGTGGCGAAAACTTAAATCTTGGTATCAACCAATATACACAAGGTGTATCTGAGATAAATTCAAAAATGGATGATCTAAGAAACGCTGCAGAAAGTCTAGACTTGGGAGCGGAAAGTTTATGCCAAGGTCTTGATAAACTAAGTAAGGGAACAGGAGCTCTAAAAAAAGAGCTTTCTCATGGACTTGGTGGGTCTGATTTAGAAAGTTTCTCGACTTCATTATTAGAACTAAAAACTGGTATTGATGATTTTTCTAAAAATATATCGCCAATGGCAGATTCTCTGAACAAAATAAATTTGGGCCTTGAAAGTGCTAGTCAGTCGTCTTCAAAGCTTGCGGCATCAATAGGAAAATTGAATGAAATGACTAAAAAGGCTCCTAGCTTGGATTCATCTATGCAGGCTATAAATGCTCAGGCAAATGCCCTAGATATTGAGATTACAAACTTAGAAGCTAAAAATGAAGACGGATCTTTGACAGATCAGATAGCTAGCCTAAGAGCTATAAAAGATAATCTCTATGGTCAAGCACAGAGTTTAGGTGCAAATGCCCAGGTAAATGCAGGTATTTATGAAAGTATTGCAAGCCTAAGCCAAGGATCAAATGAATTAGCAAGTGGTTTAGAAAAATTGTCCCAAGGTCTTGGCCAGATGAGCGAAAAATTAAATATGTCAAAAGATGAGTTGTCTAGCGCGTCAAGCGCCTTAGGCCTAGGGGTCAAAAAACTTGAAGAGGGATTTGCTGCAAGCGATTTGGCGAAACTTGCAAAGGCTATTGATGATATAGACCATGGTGTTGGAGAATTAAAAGAAGGATCTGAAAGATTAAAAGATGGAACTATGCAAAATAAGGATGGGGTAGAAAAACTTGCCCAAGGCCTAAATCTCATAGATTCAAAATCAGAAGACCTAAAAGGCGGTTCAGAAAAATTATCTACTGGTCTTGGCGAATTTAAAGAAAGATCTAAGGCCTTATCAGAGCTTGGATCAATTAATGAAAAGGCAATAAATCCAATGTCAAAGGGCATAGGGGATTTAAACCAAGGCATATTAGAACTTAGAGCAGGCGCCCTAAAATTAAAAGAAGGTTCCGACACCTATAACGACAGTTTTGATCAATTTGATGCTGGCCTAAGAAGGTACAAAACCGAAGGGATTGACAAAATCGCCGGAAAAACAGGTGATTTAGAACAAGCAAAACAAATCCTAGACAAAATGAATGACCTAGCCAAGAAAAACAACTCAATATCAGGATCAAGCGACGAACTTGAAACAAGGTCTAGGATCATAGAAAAGATAAAATAAAAAATCGTTGAAATAAATATCAAATCTAATATAATGATACCAAGAGAAGCCACCTCTTATAAAGCTGAGTATGCGAGTCAACAAAATGCTCACGAAAAAAGACACTAAGAGACCAGCCCGTCGGCTCGAGGAGACTTAGCGTCTTTTTTATTTACTTGTCTATGAGATCCATATACCTTTTTACAAAAATTAAAATTAACCCAACAAACAAGGGGAAATAAAAATTTTCCCGAATAGTGCGAGTCAATTGCTGCTCACCTACTTCCACCTAATAATATATGGTGTTAGGCAATTTTATTATATTATATAAATAAACCTAAAATATAAATATTATTATGTGAATGACTAAAGATTTAGGATCTTTTTTGTTTGACTATCTACAAGATCCAGATGTTTTATACAAAAATTAAAATCAAACTGTTAAAAATAGTTTGCAAAGAAAAACTGCCAGAGAGCTGGCAGTTTATTTTTTTATTATTATTCTTCTACAAAGGTGATTTTTCCGTCTTCTAGTTTGGCTATTCTAGCTAGAGAATATATATCTATATCCATATCTTCTATGAGGGCCCTACCGTCGCTGAATGATTTTTCTATAACTATACCTAGGCCTGCTGGGTTAGCGCCGGCTTGTCTGATTATAGCTACCATACCCTTGGCTGCTTGACCGTTGGCCAAAAAATCATCGATCATAAGTACATTTTCTCCCTCATGAAGGAAGCTTTTTGAAACTATAAGCTCGTTTGTAACTTGTTTGGTAAAAGAGTAGACGCTTGAATGATAGAAGTCATGACCTGTTGTTAGGGATTGTTTTTTTCTAGCAAAAACACAATCTACACCTAGCTCAAAGGCTGTGGCAAGGGCTGGAGCTATGCCCGATGACTCTACAGTCAAGACCTTGTCTATGTTTTTATCTTTGAAATAATTGGCAAATTCTACGCCCATTTTATGTATTAGTTTTGAATCGATTTGTTGGTTTAAAAATGAATCAACCTTCAAAATATCTGATCCTAGGACTACACCGTCTTTGAGGATTCTTTGTTCTAATTCTTTCATCACATCTCCTTATTTTTATATCAACACTTATAATAATTATAATCTTTTCTGATAAAATAGTCAATGAATAGAACTTTATGATTGATATTGATTGACTTTGATCGTTTATGATGTTATAATATTAACATCATGATTTTAGAACAGAGATTAGAAATAATTTTGGATATATTAGAAAAAGAAAAAAATGTATCTAACAAGGTTTTGACAGAAAAACTTAATATAAGCGAATCAACTCTTAGACGTGACTTATCGCTATTACAAGACATGGGCAAGCTCACAAGGGTACATGGAGGTGCCGTATTAAATATAAAATCAAGTGAGTCCGCCTATGGAGACAATGAAACTGAGCATATAGGTGCCAAGGAAAAAATCGCTCAAAAAGCATCAAAATTGATCGGTGATGGCAAATATATATTTTTAGATGGAGGATCTACCTGCAAAAAGATTATAGATTATCTGGATTGTGATGGGGACCTAACTGTAGTGACCAATGGCTTTATGCATATAGAAAAACTAGTAGAAAAAGGTATAAATACTATTTTTATAGAGGGCCAGGTCAAGGGATCAACTATGGTTACCACTGGGCCAAAGGCTCTCAGGTCCTTATCTTTTTATAATTTTGACCTAGCCTTTATTGGGGCAAATGGTTATGACGATGGCGGATATTATACAGCTGATCTTGCAGAGGCCCTCATAAAGTCTAAGGCCATAGAAAATTCTAATAGGGCCTATGTTTTGGCAGATTCTTCTAAGAAAAATATAAGATACTTTGCCAAAATCGCTGATAGGAACCAAGCAGACCTAATAGGGGAGGAATGATGATTTATACAATAACAGCAAACCCATCTATAGACTATATCATGAGATTTGATAGTTTTTTAGATGGGGCGACGATCAGAGCGACAGGAGATGAAAAATATCCTGGCGGCAAGGGGATCATGGTAAGCAAGATCCTAAAAAATTTAGGCCAGGATAGTATAAACCTCGGTTTTGTAGGAGGTTTTATAGGAGAGTATATAGCAAGTTCTATAAAAGATCTCGGACTAAAGGAAAATTTTGTAAGAATAAAGGATGATTCCAGGATCAATGTCAAACTCAAATATGACAAGGAAACAGAAATCAATGCTAGAGGTCCTAAGATAGAAAAGGCAGAACTTGAAAAATTTTTTGAGATTTTAGGTCAAGTAAAAAAAGATGATACCATAATCATCTCAGGATCCTTGCCTTATAGCTTGGATGATGATTTTTATAAAAAAGTCATTGAAAAAACTGGGTCTGATTTCACTATAGACATAGCAGATAAGAGGGTCCTATCATATTTGAAATATAAACCCCTTCTCATAAAGCCTAATATAGACGAGCTTGGCAAAATTTTTGAGTGCCATATAGATGATAAAAATCTTGTGACTTATGCCAAAAAGCTAAACGAGCTTGGGGCTAGAAATGTCATAGTTTCTTTGGGAGCTAAGGGCTCTATATTTGTAGATGAAGATAAGGTCTATAGGGCAAAACCACTTGTTGGTAAGCTTGTTAATTCTGTAGGATCTGGAGATAGCATGGTTGGCGGTTTTGTTTATGGACTAAAAAATGGCAGTAAAAAAATTGATGCTTATAAGCTTGCGGTAGCTTGTGGATCTGCTACAGCGTTTAGCCCTGACATTGGAGAAAAGGGAGATATTTATAAAATACTAGAGGAAGTAGAGGTAGAAGAAATTGGAAATTAAGGATTTACTAAAAAGAGATCTGATGATCTTGGACCTTGCGGCGACAGACAAAATGGGTGCTATTGATGAAATAGCCCAGAGATTTTTTGATAAGGGCATAGTTAAAAGCAAGGAAGACTTCAAGGCTGGCCTTATAAAAAGAGAGGAAGAAGGCTCTACTGCCCTAGGGGAATCAGTAGCTATCCCTCACAGCAAAAATGCAACAGTAATAGAACCAGCGGTTCTTTTTGCTAGAAAAATTGGAGGGCTTGATTATGAGTCATTAGACGGAGAGCCTACAGAGATTTTCTTTGCTATAGCAGCTCCAGATGGAGAAAATAATCTCCACGTGGCAACCCTTGCAGAGCTTTCAAAAATGATTATGAAGAGTAGTTTTGTTGATGACCTTAAAAAAGTACAAAGCCAAGATGATGTATATGATGTTATAAAAAAATACAGCGAGCCAAAAGAAGAAGCCAAAGATACAAAAGAAGTGAGTGTAGAAAGCCAAAAAGATATGGCAAAGATCCTAGCAGTTACTGCTTGTCCAAATGGTATAGCCCACACCTACATGGCTCAGGAAGCCCTAGAAAAAGCTGCTGGGGCAAAGGGCGCTTTTATAAAAGTCGAGACAAATGGGTCTGATGGTATAAAAAATAGGCTCACACCTGCAGAAATAGAAGAAGCTGATGTGATTATAATTGCAGCTGACAAAAAGGTAGAAACAGCAAGGTTTGATGGAAAAAAAGTCATCCAAAGATCAGTTTCTGACGGGATCAGAAAGGCTGATGAATTACTTGACCTAGCTATAGCGGGTAGGGCAAACATCTACCACGAAGAAGGCGGAACAGAAGCTGTATATGAAGAAGAAAGCCGCTCCATAGGCCAAAAAATTTATGGCGATCTGATGAATGGTATCAGCCATATGCTACCATTTGTTATAGGTGGTGGTATTCTACTAGCTATTTCATTTTTATTTGAAAGATTTGCCGGAGACGGGTCTACAGTATTCAAATTTCTAAATGGCCTTGGGGGAGATGCCTTTTCCTTCTTGATACCAATCCTTGCAGGCTATATAGCTTATTCGATAGGCGATAGGCCAGCCCTAATGCCAGGTATGGTCGCAGGACTTATGGCAAGCCGTGGTGCAGGATTTATCGGTGGACTAATTGGTGGTTTTGTTGCAGGATATGTGATCAATTTCATAAAGAAAGCTACAAAAAACCTACCAAAATCAATCGAAGGCCTAAAACCAATGCTAATCTATCCAGTCTTGGGCCTACTTGTAGTCGGAGCTATAATGTTCTTTATAGTTGACCCAATCTTTACTGGTGTAAATAGCTTTATAAACAACTGGCTAATGAGCCTATCAGGTACAAACATGGTCCTACTTGGTGCCTTACTTGCAGGCATGATGGCCATAGACATGGGTGGGCCTATAAATAAAGCGGCTTATGCCTTTGCAATCGGTGCTTTTACAGATACAGGTATTGGTACTTTTATGGCGGCAGTTATGGTTGGGGGCATGGTACCACCAATAGCTATAGCCATTGCGACTACATTTTTCAAAAATAAATTTAATGAAGATCAAAAGAAAACAACTATAACAAACTACATCCTAGGAGCATCTTTCATAACTGAGGGGGCAATACCTTTTGCTGCGGCAGAACCACAGACAGTTCTCCCATCATGCGTGATAGGATCAGCCATAGCAGGAGCTATAGTCGGATACTTTGGTGTAAGTGCACCAGCTCCACACGGTGGAATCTTTATCCTACCAGCAATGGGATCTATGAGCCATGCCCTATTATTCGTAGGTGCTGTAGTTATAGGAGCAATCATTGGCGGCCTAATCTTTGGTTCAATCAAGAAAAAACCAGAATAATAAGCTAGCTAATATTTTAAATAATTAATATTTTTTAAGGGGATTTGATAAGTCCCAGCATAAAAAAGACGAGGAAAGAAAAGTTCCTCGTCTTTTTTTGATCCACTTTATTATCAAAATAATAACTATATGTCACAAGTAAGAGATTTTGTCTTTGTTCTTATATGATTAAATCATAAAATACAAAGATCATTAGAAAAAATATAAGGCCTATATAGTGACCTTATTTTAAGTGGATTGTGGATAAATTAATTCTAGATAAAAAATCCTATAGGATTTTTGTCTTGATTTAAATATAAAAGAAAAAAGGCGATGGCAGAATAGCTTTACCTATTCTTTTCATCACCTTTTTATTTTATTTTTCAAGGGTCATTGCGTTTATTTGATCGCAGGCTTGCCATACTGGTGTAATAGTATCGAAGCCTTTAATTCTATTTGAATATCCTGTGTGGAATACATTTGAATATAGTGGGATTTCTGGTAGGTAGTCATTATACCATTTCTGGAATTCTTCCCATTTATCTAGGTAGCCTTCTTTGTCAGATGGGTCTGTCTTTCTTAAGCTTGCTGTTACTTCATCAGCCTTTGTATCATTTACCTTGCTTCTATTAAATGGTCCTTGTGATGAGTAGTAATACCATGGATCAAATGGTGTAGCAAAGTCTGAAGCCATTGAAAAGGCTGTATATTCTGCATCATCTTTTGGGAAGCTCAAATAGTCCATTAGGGTTGAGAATGAACCGCTTGTTACATTATATTCCATACCAGCTTGTTTAGCATTTGGAGGGAGTTGGTTGGATATGAGGCTTGTGATTGGAGATTGTTCTGCTCCATATTGGTTGACAACAAGCTTATTGCCCTTTTCGTCATACCTATAATAATCAAAACTTTCTTGGTTTTTGCTAAATTCATCAAGGGCTTTTGCCTTATCCCATGGGGTCTTTCCATCTTTTTCAAACTTGTAAGGAGTTTGATCTAATAAGTCGTTTGCCTTGTCAATATTTAAAACCCAGTTTGTAAGTTTTTCTTGTAGGTCTGCTCCTCTTTCCTTATACATCCATTGGCTTTGGCCGTACATACCATTTGTTACCACACCATAACCGCCTAGGAAGGCTTGAACAAATTCGTTCCTATCCATTAGACTTGCTATAGCTTGTCTTACTTCCTTGTATTGGGTGGCTCCTCTATCAGTTAAAAAGATTATATTTCCATAACCATTTCTTTCATAAGAAGATAATTGGATTTTTCCTTCCTCTTCTGCCTTTTTGAGTTGGTCTATCTTAGCACCTACGGTTTCTCCTTCCCAAATGTCGATATCGCCATTTTCTAGAAGATCTGGTCCTATATTTCTATTTACCAATTGGATAATAATATGAGGTATACTTGCCTTTTCACCTTTGAAATTACCTTGGTAATTCTCATTAAGGTCTAGTTTAACCATGTTATTTTCAAATTTATTGAATTTGTATGGGCCACAAGTAACAGCGGGATTGAATCTATAATCGCTAGTTTCTTTTATCATGGCTTCTTCAATTAGAAGTCTTGTTGGGTCAACATCTCCGCTTTTACGAGCTTCTAAATCTTTTTCTTTTTGGTCAAATTCTTCCTTAGCTTTTTTGTAATCTTCGCTTTCCTTATCTGCTTCTTCATTATCTTTGTCGAAGTTTTCTTTTAGGAGGGCAATTTGAGTATCTATAGATTTTTTGTAATTTTCCTTGTCTTGGTCAGTTACCTGGTAACCGTCTTTAACAACAAGTTTCTTGCCATCTTTTGCTACAGCCAAATTTTCTCCAATATAATGCATTGGTGTAGGGCCTGCGTTTGATAGGGCTTGAACTTCAAAATATGGTAATTGTGAAGCATCTACTGTAAGAGAAAATGTATAGTCATCTATCTTTTCAAGTCCTTCAAATGAATCTGTATCACCTTTCTTGAAGGCCTCAAATCCCTTTAGGGAATCAGCGCCAATAACCAAAGAGCCTGTAAGAGTATTGAAGTCCTTATCAGAATCTAGGAGGATGCCGAAAAGATAGTCATCAGCTGTAATAGGCTCCCCATCTGACCATTTCAAATCTTTTTTGATGGTGTATTTAGTAGTCATAGATCCATCTTCGTTCATAGTCACTTCTGGTTCTTTTTCAAGAGCAGCAGTATTTGTTTGGAACTGCCCAAATTCATCTATTACATAGCAAGAATAGCCGTTGTTTCCTTCTATGCCCATGAACCTCCTGGCGTTTACGTCGTTGGCATCATTATTGTAGCCTTGGATGAAGTCACCATTGATAGTACCTACACCCAAAACTATGGTGTCATCAGCTGTTTGCTTTTCAAAACCATCAAGATTTTCTTCTTGACCATCTTGTAAAGGTTGCGCTCCTTTGTTTTCCTCTTGTCCACTTGTCTTATTTCCCACTTCCTTTGTAGAATCTGTATTAGATCCACAAGCCGAAAGACTTAGGGCTAAAGCCAAAGCCATCAGGGATGAATAAATTTTTTTGTTTTTCATACTAACCTTCCTTTTTTCTATGTATATTTTTTAAAATATTTTAAACTCTACCACCATTATTCAGCTTGGTCAAAGATTTTTGTATATATATTAATTTCCTTTTTTTCAGTTTTGTAGATTTCTAGGTGTGGTAATATCAGGATAAAGTAGTTTAGTTTTTCAAATTTTTCTTTTCCTAAAGCGATTATATTCATTTTTTATTCGCATTTTTTTCTTTGTGTTTTAAAATGAATTTTTATTTGCCTATGTTATAATATTTATAAAAGCGCTAAGGAGAGATTATGAATAAAGCTGCGATTTTGCATATGAGTGAGAGTTTTATGGCCTATGCCACAGGCTCTGATGAATTAAATATTAGGCTTAGGACTGATAAAAAAGATAGGCTTGATATAAGCCTACTTTATACTTATAAATTTGATCAACCACGCCTTTGGCAGGAAGCTAAGATGGAAAAAACCTTCGAGGATGGATATTTTTCCTACTATGAAAGAGATTTAAAAATTACTGACAAGAGACTTGCCTATATTTTTAAGATAAGTGAAGGAAAAAAGACCTATTATTTTAGTGAAAATGGCTTGGAGGAAGATTTTGACTTTGATAATTTCTATTTCACATCTTTTCACATGCCCTATATCAACGAAGCAGATTTATTTAAGCCTGTGGAATGGATGAAGGAAGCTGTATTTTATCAGATATTTCCAGAAAGATTTAGGAGGGGAGATTTTTCTAAGGATGATTCTTATATAAACCAAGCCTGGACTGATCTACCAAGTCCAAATTCTTTTGCGGGCGGAGATATAAAGGGGATTATAGAAAAACTTGACCACATCAAGGGCCTCGGCGTGACTTGCTTATATTTGACCCCGATTTTCAAATCTCCAACCAACCATAAATATGACACTATAGATTATTTTGAAATAGATCCACAATTTGGCGATAAAAATGATTTTAAAAGGCTTGTAGAAAAGGCTCACAGCCTGGGCATAAGGATAGTCCTAGATGGAGTCTTTAACCACATGTGTCATGAAAATCCTATTTTTAAAGACGTAAGAGAAAAGGGAAAGGATTCTAAATTTTATGATTGGTTTTATATAGATGGAGATAAGGCTGATATAGAAAAAATTAATTATGAGACCTTCGCTCACGTTTATAATATGCCAAAGCTAAAAACTTCAAACAGAGGGGTCCAGGATTATTTGATAAAAATTGGCAAGTACTGGATAGAAGAATTTGATATTGACGGATGGAGGCTTGATGTTTCTGATGAAGTAAGCCATGATTTTTGGAAGAGATTCCGCAAAGAAATAAAATCCACAAAGGATGATGCAATCATAATTGGAGAAAATTGGCACAACGCAGAAACCTTTCTCAGAGGTGATGAATTTGATTCTATAATGAACTATGCCTTTACCAATGCTTGTCTAGATTACTTCAAGGGGGAAAAGACTGCCCAAGAAACAAGTGATTATTTAAATATGGTTATTATGAGAAATAGAGACCAGGCTAATAGGATGATGCTAAATTTCTTAGACACTCACGATACACCTAGGTTTATAACTGAAGTTGGTGGATCTTTGGATAAATTATTTGCAGCTCTTGCCCTAAATGTGGTCTATATGGGGGCAAGCTGTATTTATTATGGAACAGAAGTCGGCCTAGAAGGAAAGGGAGACCCTGACTGTAGGAGGGCTTTTCCTTGGGATATTTTAGGGGAAAAGCAAGAGCTTATAGAAAAAATTAAAAAAATCCTAGCTGTCAAAAAACATGAAACCATAAGAAATGGGGACATAAAAATATACAGCAAGGATGGCCTTCTAATCATAGAAAGATTTACTGATAAAAAAATCCTAAGCCTAGCTATAAATCTAGAAAGTGAAAGGGGTTTTGCTATTGGAGACAAGGATATTTTGCTTTCTAATAATTATTCAGACCCAATATTAGGAAAAAATGGTTTTATACTTTGGGAAAAAGATATAGCAAAATCTTGATATAAAAATGCTGGATTTTTGTAAAAGCTGGAGTCAAAACAAGCTTTTTTGTACTTATTTAAGATATAGGTTATAGCTAGGGGAAAAATGAAAGTGAAAATTAATCTTGACTAATTTACTAGGAATTGTATAATGCCAACATAATAAAATTGACGTTAAAAAGAAGAGAACACAAAAACTATTATTACAGAGAGGTTTGTTTGCTGAGATTGACCATAAAAAGCTTGTGTTTATGCATCTTTAAGTCGGATCTTTGAAATAAGTAGGAGGTCCCAGGGTCGCCTGTTATAGCGAGAGGGGTTTGCTGACCCCGATTGAGGTTTCTAGTTATCTAGGAATGAATAAAGGTGGAAACACGATTAACTCGTCCTTTTTTGGGGACGAGATTTTTTTTACTCATTTTATTATAAAAAAATATTAGGAGGAAGATTATGAAATATCTTGCATTGTTAGTGGGATTGGCACTTTTTTATGTCCTATCCTTGCTAAAGAAAAAGGGAAAATCATTTTCTCTTAGAGTTATATTAGGATCAATTTTTGGTATAGTTACAGGCTTTATATTTAAAGGCCAAACTGAATTATTAGGCATTTTTGGGGAAATATATGCCAATTTGTTATTTGCCCTAGTTATGCCCCTGCTACTGACATCAGTAATAAAAGTTGTTATATCTAGCAAAAATTTGTCATATCTAAAAACAGTAGGTGCCAAGACTGTGGGGATTTTATCTCTACACAATGTACTTGGTTCCCTTATTGGAGTGGTTTTGGCGGTTGTATTTTCTATAGGCAAGGGAGCAAATATTCCTATAGAAAAGGCCAGTGAAATTAGAGAAGTACCTAGCTTTGCTCAAGCTATTATAGATTTTTTCCCAAAAAATATAGTAGCAGATGCTGCTGATGGCAAGGTCATACCTGTCATTGTATTTGCCCTTTTGATAGGAATTGTATTTTTGAGATTAGAAGAAAAAGGTGAGGCGGAAAAAATTGCACCATTCAGGGATTTTATAGAAGCTTTTTCTGAAATAATCAATAGTCTGGTAAGCTTTGTGACTTCCTTTACTCCTTATGCAGTCCTTTCTCTAATAGCAAGCGCTGTTGCAAGGATAGACTACACTGCTATCAAGCCTTTGGTTTTTATTTTGCTTTTGACCTACCTAGCATCATTTATACATTCCTATATCACAACTGGTGCTTTGCTTAAAATTTTTGGCAAAGTTAATCCTTTCAAATTTTTTAGGAAAAACTTTCCTGTCCAGACTATAGCCTTTACAACCCAGTCATCAGTAGGATCTATCCCTGCCAATGTCGATAATTTGGTAAATAACTTTGGAGTTTCAGAAAATATAGCATCCTTTGTAGCACCTGCTGGAGCGACAATGGGTATGCCAGGTTGTGCTGGATTTTGGCCGGTCCTTGCAGCGATTTTGACTGGAAATGTTTTGGGGCTAAATTATGGGATTGATTCCTATATAAAATTAGTCTTAGTAGCTCTTTTGGTTTCCCTAGGGACAGTTGGGGTTCCTGGCACAGCTACAATTGCAACTACAGCAGTTTTTGCAGCTATGGGTCTACCTGTAGAAATGGTTGTAATCCTAGCTCCAATTTCATCTCTTGCAGATATGGGCAGGACAGCTACAAATGTCACCGCAGCATCATCCGCAGCTATCATAGTAGGAGCAAGTGAAGATAAATTAGATAGGGAAATTTATAATAAGTGATAAATATTTTTTATTTTTATTGAATATATAAATTTTTGACAATATTTTATAAAAAAGTTATGATATATGCATAATATATAAATGGAGGGTATATGACAAAGAATAAAAAACTTTTAAGCCTTTTGTTGATCTTAGGGCTTGGATCAAATCTAGTAGCTTGCTCGGTATCGGAAAATCCTAGCAAGGAAGAAAGCACCAAAGAAGCTCTTGTGACAGAAAACAAAGACAAAGACAAGTCAGATGACAAAGACAAGGAAAAGTCTGAGTCTACAAAAGAAGAAGCTGATACAAAATTAGACCAAGCTAAAGAAGAAGCAGAATACAAGTCAGATGTCCTAGTCATAGGTGGTGGGGGAGCAGGTCTTGTCTCTGCCCTATCTGCAGCACAAGAGGGGGCCAATGTCATAGTATTAGAAAAACAAGCCGCTTTTGGTGGAGCTACATCTATGTCAAGTGGCAAGATCCCAGCAGTAAATACCAAGGAACAAGAAGAAGCAGGAATAGAAGATAGCGTAGAAGCTATGATGAGAGATATAAACCGTGCTGGTGAATATACTCAAAACCAAGAGCTTTTAAAAGTTGCAAGCGAGGGTGCAAAGCCAGTCAAAGAGTGGCTAGAGACCCAGGGTATAAAATGGAATCTTGAAACAAATTCTATCTATTATGGCCAAACAACCCACCGTATCCACGTTGCTGAAGGATCAGGTGCTGGCATTGTCAAAACCCTAGAAGAAAGAATAAATGAAAATCCAAACATAATTGCCCTAAAAAATATGGAGGCAAAAGAACTCATTAGCCAAGACGGCAAGGTTTTGGGAGCTATAGTAGAAAAAGATGGCAAAAAAATAGCCTTCAAGGCTGATAAGGTCATCCTTGCAACTTCAGGTTTTGGTGCCAACAAAGAAATGATTGAAAAATATACCCCATCAATTGCAAATGGAGTTGCAAATGTGGCTCCAGGAGCAACTGGTGATGGTATCTTGTGGGGTATGGATTTAGGTGCTGACACTGCAGCCATGAATGCCTACCAAGGCTATGCTCCAATCAGTTTTGAAAGTCACAAATCCTTGGGATCTGCATTTTTAGATAATGGTGGCATCCTAGTAAACAAGGACGGAAAGAGATTTATAAACGAATACGTTGGCTATTCTCCACTTGCGACAGCCATAGTCAACCAAGAAGATTATTTTGCCTATATGATTTGGGATAAAAATATAGCTGATATGGATATACCAGCTGTGAAAAATATAGGTGAAGATGAATTGATAGAGGCAAAAAATATAGAAGACCTTGCTGAAAAAACTGGTATAAATAAAGAAAATTTACAAAAAGAATTTGATAAATACCAAGAGGGCATAGAAAAAGGTGAGGACTACCTAAATAGGACCAAGCTTCCAAAAGCTTTTGAGTCTCCTTTCTATGCAGTCAAAGTTACAGGCGACTACAGGCACACCCAAGGTGGTCTTGTCATAGATCCTGAGACCAGCCAAGTCCTAAAAAAAGATGGGAGTAAGATTGATGGCCTATATGGGGCTGGTGGAGTTACAGAAGGATTTTCAAGTAATGGGTCGAATGCCTACATGGCAGGCAATGGACTCTTGCAAGCTTTTGTCTATGGTAGGATAGCAGGTATCAATACTGCAAAAAATATAGAAAATAAAGTTTCAAATGACGAATTTGCTAAACAAAAAGACGATCTTATGATTATAGCAAATACAATAAATTTTGACCAGATTCAGGTATCTGATCAAAAATATAAAGACGGGACCTACAAAGGCACTGGTAAGGGCCATGGTGGCGATATAGAAGTCGAAGTTGTAGTTAAGGATGGTGTGATAGATCAAGTAAACATTCTAAACCATTCTGAAACTGCTGGTATTTCAGACCCGGCCATAAAAGAAATCCCTGAAATGATCAAAAAAGCTAATGGATCAGATATTCAGGTTGTATCTGGGGCTACAAATACTTCAAATGGCATAAAACAAGCTGTTGAAAATGCCTTAGAAGAAGCTAAATAAAAAAAATCCTAGTTCCTTTTTAGGAACTAGGATTTTTTGTTTATACCAATATGACTTGAACCTTATTTTTTTCTAGCATATTTATTGAGTTTCTATCAATATCATCATCTGTTATCACTATGTCTATTTTTTCTAAGGATGCTACCTTAAAATTTGCAACCTTTAAAAATTTGGATGAATCACAGACCAGGATATTTTTGCTGGTAGATTCATTTATCATATACTGGTTGACTTCGACCTCATCCATCATAGATGTGGTTAGCTCCCCGTCTTTGGTGATACCAGAGATCCCTATTATTGAAATATCAGATGCCAGAGTTTTTAGATTATTTATGGCAAATGACCCTGTTAGTGCATTTTTTGGATAGGAAGTCTTGCCGCCAGTCAAGGTTACAGTTATCATTGGATCAAGGTCCAAAGATAAGGCCTTGCCGTTGTTGGTTATGACATTTATCCTTTTATTTTTGAGATATTCTAGGACCAAAAGTGCTGTAGACGATGAGTTTATAAAAATATCATCATATTCCTTGATAAAATCAGCGCATTTTTTAGCAATCCTGTGTTTTTTCTCCTCTATGAGCATATTTTTGGCGTCTAAAATTTCGTTGACCTTGGCTCCCCCATAGTATCTTTCGATCTTGCCAATGGATTGGAGATAATCTAGGTCTCTTCTTATGGTTATTTCTGAGACTTCATACTTGTCAACTAATTCCTGGGTAGTGGCATTTTTATGTTTTTTTATATAATTTAGAATATTATTTCTTCTATTATCAACAATTGATTTTTTTATTTTCATATTTACCTCTTATTCTTATATATATGATAATACTTATCATCAAAAAAATCAAAAAAATCATATATTTTTTAAATTTAGGGACATAATCACAAAATAGTCTTCACAATTGAATTTTATGATCGATTTATTTTATAAATATTTGCAATATAGGGGTATAAATCAAAATATAACTAATAACGATCTAATAATTCATATAAAACAATAGAAATAAACAGATTTATGCTTGACCCTTCATAAAAAATAATATATGATTGTCCTAGATAGAAAATTAGTTAGTTATTATATTAAAGGAGGATATATGAGCCAAATAGACGAGATTACAAGAGAAAAGTGGATCCTTGGTGCTTTTCCTGAGTGGGGAACCTGGCTAAATGAGGAAATCGATGAGGAAGTAGTAGAAAAAGGTACTTTTGCTATGTGGTGGATAGGATGTACTGGTATTTGGTTTAAGACAGAAAATGATACCAATATCGCTATTGACCTATGGTTTGGAAATGGAAAAAGAACAAAAAAGGTAAAGGACATGGCTCCTTACCACCAAATGAGAAATATGACTGGTGGCAAGGCTTTACAACCAAACCTCAGGGCAAATCCAATAGTGTATGATCCATTTGCAGTTACAAAGGTAGATGCAGTTTTATCAACACACTATCACAACGATCATATCGATCCTTTCTTCGCTGCAGCTGTTCTAAAAAACTGTGCTGATGATGTTCCATTTATAGGACCACAAGAGTCAGTTAATAAATGGCTATCATATGGAGTTCCAGAAGATAGGTGTATAGTTGTAAAACCAGGCGATGAGATAAAGATAAAGGATACTACTATATTAGCCCTTGATTCTTTTGACAGGACTTGCCTAGTTACAACTGAAGTTGGTGAGGATATAGAAGGAATTTGCCCAACAAATATGGATGAAAAGGCAGTAAACTATTTGATCCAAATGCCAGCTGGAACAGTTTACCACACCGGTGACTCTCATTTCTCAATTGGTTATGCAGAAGTAGGCAAGAAATATGATATAGATATAGCCTTTGGATCTTATGGGGATAACCCAGTGGGCAACCAAGACAAGATGACATCTATTGATATACTAAGGATGGCTGAGTCTGTTGGCTGTGAAGTTGTTATTCCGATCCACCATGATGTTTGGACAAACTTCAAGGCTGATCCAAAAGAGATAAAATATCTATGGAATTACAGAAAAGATAGGTCAAAATATAAGTTCAAACCATATATATGGGAAGTTGGCGGCAAGTATGTATGGCCAACAATGAAAGATGAGCTTGAGTATAGGTATAGACCAGGATTTGAAGATGCCTTCGAAAATCCAAGAAACGTACCATTTAAATCTATCTTATAAAAAAGAACAAGACAGCTGAGATTAAAGATTAAAAGTCTTTAATCTTTGCTGCATTAAAAATAACATTATTAATGAGGGGAAAATGCTTAAAGAAATTATAGAAAAAGGCCTGTATGATTTTACTGACCAGTGCGATTCTTGGGAAATCGCTATTACAAAATCATGTGGAAAACTTATAGAAAAAAATATAGTTGATGAAAATTATCCAAAGCAAGTCATAGAGACAGTCAATAAATATGGACCATACATAGTTTTAGTTCCTGGTGTAGCCATGCCACATTGCCAGGAGTGTGCAACAGGAGTTAATGACACAGCTATATCTTTTATGAAGGTAAAGAAGCCTGTTGTTTTTGATGAAAACGATAGGGACAAGGATGCAACATTATTTTTTACAGTGGCAAGTGTAGACCCAGAAAAACACTTGGAAAATATCGGTCAATTGTCAGAAATTTTGTG
The DNA here is from genome assembly GCF_900128415.1 of Anaerococcus mediterraneensis. NCBI lineage: Bacteria > Bacillati > Bacillota > Tissierellia > Tissierellales > Peptoniphilaceae > Anaerococcus > Anaerococcus mediterraneensis. The sequence goes on along the minus strand of NZ_LT635772.1, from coordinate 180,882 downwards.
CAACGATGAAATAATAGAAGCTTTAAATAAAGTAGAAAATCTCGATGACCTAAAAAAGGTCCAAGAACAATATAATATCTAGGGGGATAAGATGGATATTTTATACGGTATATTAAATGGATTTGTAAAAAACATACTGACTAAACCAGCATTTTTTATTGGTTTTTTGGTTCTAATTGGGTATCTATTAGATGGTAAGAAGTGGTATGATGCATTAGCAGGTTTTATCAAGGCTACAGTTGGATATATGATCCTAAGCGTTGGTTCTGGTGGTCTTGTAAAAACATTTAGGCCAATTCTTACAGGTCTTAAAGATAGGTTTCAAATAACAGCAACTGTAATTGACCCATATTTTGGACAAAACGCTGTTACTGAAGGAATGGAGCATTTGGGAAGGTCCTTTTCTCAGGTAATGCTGCTTTTGCTTATTGCTTTTATAGTAAATATTATTCTTGTTAGACTTAAAAATATAACAAAGATGAGAGCAGTCTTTACAACAGGTCACGTTCAAATGCAACAAGCTGCTACAGCTTTTTGGCTAATCGTATTTTGTTTTCCAAAGCTTGGACAAACTCCAATACTTATCATAATGGCTATCCTACTAGGTCTATATTGGGCTGTTGGTTCAAACTTGACAGTTGAAGATACTCAAAAACTTACAGATGGGGCAGGTTTTTGTATAGCCCACCAACAAATGTTTGGTATAAGATTTGCATGCTGGTTATCTGACAAATTATTTAAAAATCACAAAAAAGATGATAGCAAGGACTTAGATGATATAGAACTACCAGGATTTTTATCTATATTTAATGAAAACATGGTAGCTACAGCTATACTTATGACCCTATTTTTTGGTATAATCCAAGTTGTTTTAGGCAAGGACTATCTGATAGCTCAAGAGGCTCTAAAACTAGAAGATAACTTCTTCTTTTATATATTAGAATCATCATTCTCTTTTGCAGTTAACCTTGCAATCCTACAACTAGGAGTTAGGACATTCGTTGGAGAACTTACAGCGTCATTTGATGGTATCCAAAATAAACTATTACCAGGTGCTCTTCCTGGAATCGACTGCGCTGCAGTTTTTGGTTTTGGTTCTGCAAATGCAGTTACAATAGGATTTATGTTTGGTGCCTTGGGACAATTCTTGGCTATAGCAATATTATTCTTGATGAAATCACCTACACTTATAATAGCTGGTTTCGTACCACTATTCTTTGATAACGCCGTTTTAGGTGTTTATTCAAACAATAGGGGCGGATACAAAGCAGCATTTTTGATACCATTTATCTCAGGATTGGTACAAGTATTTGGTTCAGCTTTCATAGCTTCTTATACAGGACTTGCCCAATACGGTGGATACCTAGGCATGGTTGACTGGGCAACAGTTTGGCCACTTGCTACAGTTATAATGAATAACATAGGTTATATAGGTGTTGCAATAGCTGCAATCGTATTTATAGCTATCCCACAAATTCAATATAGAAAAAATAAAGAGGGTTACTTTATAATTACAGAAGATTACGAAGCCTATAAAGAAACACTTAATAAATAATCAAATTAGGAGGAAAAAATGAAAATAATCGTTGCTTGTGCAAACGGAGCTGGCACATCTTTGATGATGATGAACAAGATAAAACAAGCTTTTGAGGAGTTAGAGTATAAAGGTAAACTAGATATATCTCACTGCTCCCTATCAGAGGGCAAATCTACAGGTAGAACAGCCGATGTTATATTTTGCGCTATAAACTTTATGAAAGACTTTGATGCTCTAAAGGCTAAGGGAGTAGAAATCATTGGCATGAAAAACATCCTATCAAAGGATGAGGCCAAAGAGAGAATTCTAGAAAACAATTTGCTAGAAAAGTAAGTAGGCATCTATGTTTGAAGAATTAAAAGAAAGAGTTTTTAAAGCAAATCTCTTGCTTCCAAAATATGACCTAGTTAAATTTACCTGGGGCAATGTATCAGAAATCACAGAAGACAGAAAATATATAGTTATAAAACCATCAGGAGTTTCTTATGATACCATGAAGGCAAGCGACATGGTTGTAGTAGATATGGATGGCAATGTAGTAGATGGTAAGCTAAAACCATCAAGTGATACACCAACTCACATAGAGCTATACAAGGCCTTCCCAGAAATATCTGGCATAACCCACACCCACTCCAGATGGGCAACAATAATGGCCCAGGCCAAATTAGACATCAAAGCAACGGGCACAACCCATGGTGACTATTTCTACGGAACCATACCTGTAACAAGAGATATGACCAAGGAAGAAATAGAGGGTGCATACGAAAAAAATACTGGCCTTGTCATAATAGAAACATTTAAAGAAAAAAATATAAAAGCTGATCAAATACCAGCTGTCCTTGTAGCCAACCATGGACCATTTACCTTTGGCACCGATGCAGAAGACTCAGTATTTCATTCAGTAGTCCTAGAAGAAGTAGCCTTTATGGGATGGCACCTAGAATCTCTTGGCAAACATGATTCTATGAGCCAAGATTTATTAGATAAACATTATCTAAGAAAACACGGAGAAAATTCATATTATGGACAAGACTAATCTAGGTATATATGAAAAAGCCCTACCAAATGATCTGACCATAAACCAAAAACTGGCCCTAGCCAAGGAAATTGGCTATGACCAGTTGGAGATAAGCATAGACGAAACCGACGAAAAGCTAAATAGGCTCTATAATGGTTTTGCCCATGAACTAGCCAAGGCTCAACAAGATGAGCAAATGAGAGTTAGGACCATGTGCCTATCTGGTCATAGAAAATATCCTTTTGGATCTCTTGATCCATTTGTTAGAAACAAGAGTCTAGACATTATGGAAAAGGCTATAGAATTTGCAGATATAAATTCTATAAAAATAATCCAGCTGGCCGGCTATGATGTTTATTATGAAAAATCTAGCGATGAAACAAAGAAATATTTCGAAGAAAACTTGGCCAAGGCAGTAGAGATGGCATCAAAGTATGGCGTAATCCTAGCTTTTGAAACAATGGAAACAGAATTTATGGATACAGTTGAAAAAGCTATGAAGTATGTAAAACTTATTGATAGCCCATACCTAGGAATATATCCAGACATAGGCAACCTAAAAAACGCTGCCGTCAAATACGGAACAGATGTGACAGAAGACCTAAAATTAGGCAAGGGCCATATATTTGCTGCCCACATAAAAGAAACAAATCCTGGTATCTATAGGGATATGACCTTTGGTACAGGTGGCCATACAGAATATGAAAAATCTATAGCCGAGCTAAAAAGCCAAGGAGTAAAGCTCTACACAGGAGAGTTTTGGCACCAGGGTGAGGAAAACTACAAAGAGATAATCACAGATGCTCACAAGTTTTTAAGAGAGAAACTAAAATAGAAAAGAATAAAAAAAGAAAAGAGACAATGATGACAAAACCAAAATTACAAATAGCTTTAGATAGTCAAAACCTAGCTGAAGCTCTAGAAACAGTTAGACTAGTAGGGGATGTAGTAGATGTACTAGAAGTAGGTACAGTTTTATGTCTCCAAGATGGTATGGAGCCAGTTAGGGCAATTAGAGCCCTATATCCAGATAAGGATATCTTGGCAGATACAAAATGTGCAGACGCAGGTGGAACAGTTGCTAAAAACTGCAAGGATGCAGGGGCAAATATTATGACAGTTATCTGCTGTGCAACAATTCCTACCATGGAGGCAGCCAAAAAAGAAATAGACAGGCTCCAAGTAGAGCTATACGGAGATTGGACTTTTGAACAAGCCCAAGAATGGCTAGACATAGGTATAGATGAAGTTGTCTACCACCAATCAAGAGATGCACTTTTAAGCGGTGGTTCTTGGGGAGAAAAAGACCTTGACAAAATCAAAAAGCTAATAGACATGGGCTTTAAGGTTTATGCTACAGGTGGTCTTGATGTAAATACAATAGAGCTTTTCAAGGGAATCGATGTTTATGCCTTCATAGCAGGACGTGGCATAGCAAAAGATAAAGATCCAAGACAAGCGGCAATTGACTTTAAAGAAAAAATTGATACAATATTCTAGAGTCTTAACAGTAAATCTTAGGGCATCTTGCTGGTAAGGTTTACTGTTTTTTTATGAAATAAGGGAGGAAATATGAAATTTTTCTTAGACACAGCGAATGTAGAACAGATTAAAAGAATCAACGATCTTGGCCTTTGCGATGGAGTTACAACCAATCCATCCCTAATCTATAAAGAAGGCAGAGATTTTAAAGAAGTCGTTACAGAAATAGCATCCTTCGTAGATGGACCAATATCAGCAGAAGTTACAAGCTATGACTATGAAAATATGGTCAAAGAAGCCCGTGATATTGCAAAATGGGCTGACAACATAGTAGTCAAAATCCCAATGACAGAAGACGGTCTAAAGGCAATCAATACCCTTTCTAAAGAAGGTATCAAAACAAATTGCACCTTGATCTTTTCAGTAAGCCAAGGACTAATGGCAGCAAAAGCTGGCGCTACCTACATCTCACCATTTGTAGGTAGGATCGATGACATGGGAGAAGACGGAATAAGACTTATAGAAGATCTTAGAATTGTCCTTGATAACTATGGTCTAGAAAGTGAAATCATAGCAGCATCTATCAGAACAAATAAACACTTAGAAGACTCTGCCCTAGCAGGAGCTCACATAGCTACAATCCCAGGAACCCTATTTGAAAAAATGTGGACCCACCCACTAACAACTCAGGGTATAGAAAGCTTCAAAAAAGATTGGGATTCATTCTTAGCAGAATCTAAATAAAAAGAAAAATCACCTAGCAAGGCTAGGTGATTTTTCTTTTTATAAATTTCTATGGACTGGACATTGCCATTTAGGGCATCAAGCCTTATCTGGTAGCCGTCATTTGTATCTAGGTAGTAGGATTTTATAGGCCTATCCTTGTTTGCATCATCTTCTGTGATTTTTTCCTTAAATCTTTCCTTTATATCATACATAGAGTCTTCAAGCATTATACCCCTGATCTCAAAGTCCCTATTGTTGTTTATGACAGATGCGATTAGTCTTTCTATAGGCAAATCTTCGATTTTTTCCCTATCAGTATCCTTATCAAAAATTGCCTCCAAGAGGTAAAACTCCTTGTAGACTTCTTTGTTTTCTCCATCAGTAAACCAAGTTGGTTTTGCCTCAAAAGATTTACCTTTTTTATTTATAGTAGCTACAAGTTTGTCATCTTTTTCATTAAGGCTGTAGGAAAAGTTGCTATCTACAAAGTCTTTTAATTTTATAGGAAATTTATAAAGCTTGCCCTCTATGATAAATGAAGAATCGCTTTTAAATTTGGTCGAGATTCCTTTTTCTGGTGAGGCTGTTTGGTATGGGTTTTCTATTGGCTGTAGGGACCCTTCGATTGCTACGAGTATTGGATTTGCCATAGCCATCACTAGGTTTAGGATCAGAAGCAATAAAATATTTCCCCTAAAATGTTTGTTGACCCCGTCTATTATGGCAACAATTGCCCCAATGATACCAAGACCAGCGCAAATCAGACAGCTAAGCTGTAGAGGCCTATTAAAGCCTAAAAAATTTATATATGAATACCTATAATAAAAGCCTATTGCAAGACTAGCCAGTCCTATCAAAAGGGAAAATATGTAGATTTTTTTTGTGTCAAAATATTTCATTTGCCAACTCCTTTTTTATCTTCTGATCATTTTACACTTTGGTTAAAAGAATTCAAAATCCATGTTATAATAATATTAGCAAATATTTGGGGTAAAATATGATTAAGATCATTGATTTTGCCTAATCTAAAATTAAGGAGACCATATGTTTGATTTTATAAAAGCCAAGGAGAGGATAGACCAAGTCGCCAATCCTACCCACCTTATATTTTCAGAAGTTTTTTCTGAATCATCAAATAATAATGTATATATAAAACCAGAAAATTTACAAAAAACTGGCTCTTTTAAACTCAGAGGAGCCTACAACAAATTGTCAAAACTAGATAAGCAATCAGCTGCCAAGGGCATAGTCACAGCAAGTGCTGGCAACCACGCCCAGGGAGTAGCTTTTTCTGCCAACAAACTAGGAATGAAGGCTATAATCTGTATGCCAGAGCATACTCCAATGATAAAAGTCCAAGGGACTTTGAAATACGGGGCAGAAGTTGACCTGTTTGGGGAAAGTTTTGATGCCTGCAAGGAACATGCCCTAGAACTTGCAAAAGAAAAAGGCTATACCTTCATACCTCCTTTTGATGATATGGATGTCATAGAAGGCCAGGGCACAATAGGTCTTGAAATATTAGAAGATTTAAAATATGTTGACTATGTCATAGTACCTGTTGGCGGTGGCGGACTTATATCTGGAGTTGCCAAATGCATCAAACAGATATCTCCCCTTATAAAAATAATCGGAGTAGAGCCTTATTCAGCCAGGTCTATGAAAGAATCAATAAAAAAAGGTCAAATCGTGACTCTAAACGGGGTTGATACCATAGCTGATGGTACAGCCGTAGCCAGGGTTGGTGACCTAAATTACGAAATATGCAAGGACTATGTCGATGACTGGATAACAGTCACTGACGAGGAGATCCTCATGGCCTTTATAAAACTTATAGAAAAACACAAACTAATAGCCGAGCCTTCTGGTTGCTTGTCCCTAGCTGCCCTTGATAAGCTAAACTTTTTTAACAAAAATGTAGTTTGTCTAGTAAGTGGGGGCAATATCGATATGTCCTTTATAAGCCAGCTTATAAACAAGGGACTTTATGAATCAGGACAGATCACAAGGATAGAAGTAGAGATTGCAAATATACCTGGCAAACTCCAGGAGCTTTTGACTCTCATTGCCCAGACCAAGGCAAATGTAATCTCAATCGAGCATGATGGTTTCAAACAAGTATCTAGGTTTAAAAATATAAATGTCGAGCTAACCCTAGAGACCAACGGCAAGGACCATGCCGAAAAAATCAGACAGGCTATCATAAAGAAAGGATATATCCTACATTGATAAAATTAAGTGAGATTATAGAAAAAATACCATATATAGATATAAAAAAAGCAGAGGATTTTGATGTTGTAGATGTCAGCAACAACTCAAAAGAAATCAAAGATGGCTTTATTTTTGTAGCGGTCAAGGGATCTATTTTTGATGGCCATGCCTATATATACCAGGCTATAAAAAATGGGGCAAAGGCTGTGGTTTTTACTGAAGACATTGACTTTGTAGGAGGGATCACCTATATAAAAGTAGAAAATCCTAGAGATACTTTTGCTAGGATTTCAAATATTATAAATGACTATCCGTCAAAAAAAATGAATTTGATAGCTGTCACAGGGACCAATGGCAAAACCACTACCAGCAAGCTAATAGCATTTTTGATCGGAAGGATTTTTGGTAAGTGCGCTAATATCGGCACAGATGGGGCAGATATAGACGGGGAAATAATCCCAACTGCAAATACAACCCCAGATATAAATATCCTAAATAAGATCCTAAATAAATGTTTAGAAAAAAATATAAAATACCTGACCCTAGAGGCTTCAAGCCATGGGCTTGCCCAAAAAAGACTTGGGGGAATTGATTTTAAGTATGGAATTTTTAATAACTTATCAACTGAGCATTTAGACTACCACAAAACAATGGAAAATTATTTTGCAGTCAAGCTTTCTCTTTTTGACCAAGCAGAAAACACTATTGCAAATATAGATGATCCTTGGGGAGCCAAGGCCAAAGACCTTTTTCCAAAAACTATAACTTTTGGCCAGAGTCCACAAGCTGATATCAGGGCAGAAAATATTAGAAAAGATGAAAAGGGCATAAGCTTTGTGATAAAGGGTGTGGACTTTTTTATAAAAACCATAGCAGATTATGAAATTTATAACTCCTTAGCAGCTATCACTACCCTTTACCAGATGGGGGCAAGCCTTGAAGAAATCAGTGCAAATATTTCTGATTTTAAGGGAGTGGCATCTCGTTTTGAATATATGGATAATGACCTTGGCATAAATATCATAATTGACTTTGCCCACACACCAAGGGCCTATGAGGAAATTTTTAAATCCTTGCCAAGAGATAAGAAAAAAATAGTAGTTTTTGGTATCCAGGGTGATAGGGATGAAAATTTTAGGAGACTTGTAGGCGAGATTGTGGCAAAAAATCAAGCCTTTGCTGTGATAACAACAGATGATCCAAAGTTTAAAACTTATGAAGAGATAAGTGCAGATATCATAAAGGGCATAGAATCTTTTTCTGGCTCCTACAAAATGGTCAAGGATAGGAAGGAAGCCATAAAAGAAGCTATAAAAATGTCTGATGAGGGGGACTATGTCCTACTTTTGGGCAAGGGCGAAGAAGATTTTATAAAGCTAAAGGGCAATGAAAAAACACCTTATAGTGAAAAAGAAACCCTCAAAGAAGTATTGGAAGAATTATGAAAAGTCTAGTCATAGGAGCTGGCGTAGGTGGATTATTTTTTGCAAATCTCTACGATGGCCAGGCTCTGATAATAGATAAAAATGAATTTGCCGGTAGAAAACTTTTGGCCACAGGCAATGGCAGGTGCAATTTCACCAACCTAAATATGGGGCAAGAATTTTACAGGTCATCAAATCCAGGCTTTTATAAATACCTAATAGAAAAATACGACAACTATGATTTGATAGATTTTTTTGAAAAAAGAGGGCTTTTGACAACAAACTTAGAATCAGGTAGGTGCTACCCAGAGACCCTGAGCTCAAAAACTGTCAGAGATATCTTGTATATGAATGCCAAAGAAAAGTCAAAATTTCTCTTTGAAACTGAGGTTTTAGATATAGATTTTGACAAGAAACTAGTCATATGCGAGGATAAAAAAATCCCTTATGACAATCTTATCATAGCCACAGGAGGCATTAGCCTTGCTGGATCTGGATCTGATGGCAAGATTTTTGAAATAATAAAAAAAGTCCACAAGGTCACAAGGCTTTCCTATGGTATAACAAATTATAAGGCCAAAAATCCACTATCAAAAAAGGCCAAGGGAGTGCGAGTTAGGGCAAGAGCAAGCCTATATATAGATGATAAATATATAGGATCATCAACAGATGATGTGATTTTTCAAAACTATGGCCTAACTGGGACAGCAATTTTCGACCTGTCAAATGATATTTCCTATGGCTTGTTTGAAAAAAAGCCAATCAGGGTAGAAGTAGACTTGTTGAGTGCCTATGAGTTTAAAACCTTAGTAGAAATCATCGAAAAGCTTGCAAAAGCCCACCCAAATTGGGACCTTTATGATCTTTTGAGGGGTTTATTAAATGAAAAACTCATAGGTGATATTATAAAAAGATCGGGTCTTGGGGATAAAAAAGCAAGTGATCTTACTAATAAAGAAATAAAAAAACTTGTTGGAACGATCAAGGCTTTAAAATTTGACCTAATAGCTATCAACGATAAAGAAAACGCCCAAGTGACAATTGGGGGAGTCGATAGTAGGTATATAGATAATAAGACTTGCCAGTCAAAAATAATAGATGGCCTATATTTTATAGGCGAAGTTATAGATGTTGATGGGGCTTGCGGGGGGTACAATATCCAATGGGCATACTCATCAGCAAGAGCAGTATGCCAGCATTTAAGGAGTAAAAATGTTAAAAATCAATAGAAATTTAAGAGAAATGAAAGATAAGGGTGAGTCTATAAAACTTGCCATAATCGGATGCGGCAAGATGGGATCATCCCTAATCAGCCAACTTAACAAACTCGATGCCATGGATGTAAAACTAGTTGTAGATAGGAATCCACAAAAAGCCATTAAGGCCTTGGTAGGATCAGGTGTTTCAGAAGATAAAATAATTTATACAGATGATTATAATGAGGGCTATGAGGTTTTAGAAAAAGGCTATATAGCAGTTTCTACAAACTATAGACTAGCCTATAAACTCTTGCAAATAAATGCTGTCATAGACTGTACTGGCAACCCTCCTTTTGGAGCAGTCATTGCCAGAAAAACCATCCAGTACCACAAACATATGATAAGCTTCAATGTAGAATGCGATGCGACAGTAGGACCTGTACTTTTGGACATGGCAAAAAAAGCTGGAGTTGTCTATACAGGGATCCTTGGTGATGAGCCAGGAGCTATAATGGAGCTTGTGGACAATGCCTATGGTATGGGTCTTGAGGTTTTAGTAGCTGCCAAGGGCAAAAACAATCCTCTAGATAATTATGCTGGGTCAGAAGACCTAGAAAAAGAAGCAAGGTCCAAAAAACTTTCACCAAGAATGCTTACAAGCTTTGTAGACGGTACAAACTCCATGATAGAGCTAAATGCAGTCTGCAATGCCCTAGGATTTTTGCCAGATGTTTTTGGTTGCCACGGTATAAAAACTAGCCCTGAGACAGCAGTCGATGATTTTAGACTAAAAAGCCAGGGTGGGATCCTAAATTCATACGGAGTTGTAGAATTTTCTGAGGGAATGGCCCCAGGTGTATTTATAATCGTGACAAGCGACAAAGAAGATGTAAAAGACCTTATGAAGTTTTTAGGCTTTGGTGATGGTCCAAACTATCTACTCTACAGGCCTTACCATTTGACAAGCCTAGAAGCCCCTATCACAATCTATAATGCGGTAGTGGAAAATGAGCCAACCATAGCTCCAATCCACGGACAAGTAGCAGATACAGTCACCATTGCAAAAAGAGATATAAAAAAGGGAGAAAAACTAGATGGCATAGGATCTGACAAAGTCTTTGGCAAGCTAACCAGCCACGACAGATGCCTAAGAGAAGACCTCCTACCAATAGGAATCATAACTCCAAAAACAGAAGCAATTGTAGATATACCAAAAGATACAGTTATAGACATGTCCATGGTAAAAATCGATGAAAAAGCAACCATAACCAGACTTAGAAGAAGACAAAATTCAATGAAACTATAATTCACAACCACAGGCAAATGAGTCTGTGGTTTTTTAACGCAAATTTTACATTACTTTTACGGAATATATTAATTTTATATAAAATTTACATAAGAATGAATTTATGGAAAAAAGTGGGAGATTTTATGGAAAATTCGATAGAAGTTAGGGGTCTTGTCAAAAAATACAAGTACTTAACAGCAGTTGATGGTCTAGACTTAGATGTAAAGAAGGGGCGAATTTTGGGGCTTTTGGGTCCTAATGGTTCAGGCAAATCTACAACAATAAATTGTATCTTAAGTCTTTTAAAAAAAGACGCTGGCAGTGTCAAAATCTATGGCAAGGAAATGAGTCCAGAAGCCTACGATATAAAAGAAAAAATCGGTGTAGTTTTTCAAGATGTGGGCGTCTATGATGAACTAAATGTATATGAAAATATAGATTATTTTTGCGGATTATACATAAGAGATAAAAACGAAAGAAAAGAGCTAATCCAAAGGACTTTGGACTTGGTTGGCCTAAATGATTTTGTAAAATTTAAGCCTAAAAAACTTTCGGGCGGTCTTTTAAGAAGACTAAATATAGCCTGTGGCATAGCCCACAGACCTGATATAATTATCCTTGACGAGCCAACAGTAGCAGTAGATCCCCAATCTAGGAACAATATTTTGGAAGGGATTAAAAAGCTAAACCAGGAAGGCTCTACAATTATCTACACCTCTCACTACATGGATGAGGTTGATTATTTGTGCGATGATATAGTTATAATAGATAAGGGCAAGGTGATTGCCAAAGGAACATCGGATGAGCTTAAGGATATGATAGAAGTTAACGAGAAAATTTCCTTTGTAGCTGATAATTTGCCAGATCAATTGGTTGATAAACTTAAGAACATGGATCACATAATAGATTTTTCTTATAAGGATAATACATGCAAGATGACTTTTTCCAAAAGCTACGAGAAGCTTTTAAGCCTTGTGGAAATCCTTACAGAATCAAAAGTTGATTACAGGTCTATAAATGTTGAAAAACCAAGTTTAAATGACGTTTTCCTAGAGTTTACTGGCAAGGATTTGAGGGACTAGTATGTTTTTGCATTCTTTTAAAAATACTTTTAAATATCTCTTGAGACAAAAGTCCATGATCTTTTGGGCCCTTGTATTTCCAATGATTTTAGGCATTTTTTTCAAACTCGCTTTTGGAGGTATTACTGAAAATAATAAGTTTGAAGCAATTGAAATCGCCGTAAGCGAAAGGGCCTTATCCGATGAGAATTTCAAAACTTTCCTAGAAACAATGGAAGATGAGAATTATTTTAAAATTACAAAGGCCAGTGACAAAGAAATCTTAGATACAAATTCAGATATTAGAGTCTATATAGAAGAAAAGGATAAAATTTTTACAAGAAAATCTGGTATTGAGGAAACCATAGTAGGCACAATTTTAAATGATTATTTACAAAAATCTGAGATGATTACAAGGATTATGAAAGAAAATCCTCAAACTGATATGGCAAAACTTTTGAATGTAGAAGACCACATCAAGGATGAATCTAGAAAAAACATGGACCCTATAAATACCTTTTTCTACACCCTTGTTGGGATGACCACAATTTATGGCTATATGTGGGGGCTTTATGTAATTTACCAATACGAGGCAAACTTATCTGTAAACGCCAAAAGAAACGCAGTTGCACCTATAAAAAAATCGACAAGTTTACTAGCTTCTATACTTGTTTCTTGGATTATAAATTTTGTCATTACTCTTATCTTTATTTTCTATCTTGATAAGGCTTTGGGAGTTGAATTTGGCGGAAGGATGTGGCTTTTAGTTCTCTTATCCTTGGTATCTTCCCTAGCAGGAGTTGCCCTGGGTATTCTAATTGGAGTCTCAAATAAAAAATCAATCGAATTTAAGATAAACCTAGGTATTGCAGTCAGCATGCTAATGAGTTTTTTATCTGGGATGATGATTTCAAGTGTAAAGGTGCTTATCCAAGAGAAAATGCCAATTTTAGGGAAAATCAATCCGGTTTCTGTCGTTACAGATGCAATTTACTCCCTATATTATTATGAGTCTACAGGCAGATTTTACCAAAATATTGGGCTTTTAATTTTAATTATCATGGCATTTTTCTTAGCGAGTCTATTTTTCATGAGAGGTAAGGAATATGAGAGTCTTTAAGAATTATTTCAAAATAGTAAAGGGCCATAAGTTCTCTATTTTGTTATACACCATAATTTTTCTATCCATAATTTCCTTTACGACCAAGTCTGGAAATGATAAGTCTTCATATACAAATGTAAGGCCGAATATCTACCTAAAAGACGAATCAAATACTGATTTATCAAGGGGACTTTATGATTATTTGGATGAGAAGGCTGTAATTAAGGAGATGGACGAATCGGTAGTTGAAGATAAGCTTTTTTACCAGATGATAAGCGCTTACCTTGTAATTCCAGAAAATCTTGGCAAGGAAAGGAAGGTGGATTTCAAGGCTGCACCCAATGATATGTATGGGATGGTTGTAAAAGAGCATATAAACCAATACCTAAACCAGGTAAAAACCTACGAATTAGCAGGGTTTGCTAGCAAGGACGCTATAAAGTATAGCAATGAAGATTTGGAAAAAACGATAGATGTTGGAATAAAAAGTGGGATTGACCTAGGAAAGGAAGATAAGTCATTATTTTATTTCAACTTTATCAACTACCTAATCCTTGCCCAAGTTCTTCTTATCGTTTCAACTATTGTAAGTGTATATAGAAAAAAGAACCTTGCTATGAGAAATGTGGCAAGTCCAATGCCAAAATATAGGCAAAACTTAGAATTAATCCTAGGTCACGTCCTTACAGGCTTAATAGTTTGGGCCCTTTATATTTTAATGTTTGTACTCCTCTACAAATATGACTTTAGCCAGGACCATACAAATCTAATGATGATAAATTCTTTGTTCTTCACAATCAGTGTTGTGACTATGGCGGTATTTATTTCAAGCCTAATCTCAAACGAAAATACCATTTCGGGAGTCATGCAAGTAATTTCTTTGGGATCTTCGTTTTTATGTGGGGCCTTTGTACCTCAAGCCCTTCTTTCAAAAACTGCTTTGACACTTGGAAAAATTTTCCCATCCTATTACTATATAAAAAACAACGAAATGCTTTTAGAAAATCCAAGTTTTGGGACAATTTTGCCAAATATTGGAATCATGCTGGTTTTTTCTTTAGTCTTTGTCCTTATAAGTATGGTTATGAAAACAAGAACAAATGATAAAATTTCTTAAAAATTCCCCGCTTTAGCGGGGTTTTTTGGGTAGGAATATATCATCAAAAGAAAAGAGGGAAAAATGATAGATAAAAAAGAGATTTATTCAAAATATTTAGATAGGAATGTGACTTACACTTTCATAGAAGATAAGGAATCGGATTTATTTTTGTATTTTTTTGACGGAGCCAATCTCTATGATAAAAAAGAATCTTTTATGGGTGAGGTTTGGGCTTTGGATAAGGCAATAGAAAAAATAGGTCTTAGGGCAAATCTTGTTGGGATTTATTGTGCGGAAGGCGAAGAGGGAAGGGCAAGGACAAATGAGTATTCGCCTTTTGAAAGATTTACCAATGAAAAACCTAGAAAAAACCTAGATCCAAAGGGGATTTTGACAGGGGAATTTATTGTAGAAGAATTAATGCCAATAGTAGAAAAGGGTAAAAATCCATCATCTAGGCTAATTGGTGGTTCTTCTATGGGTGGGATCATGAGTTTATATATGGGATCTACCTATCCGGAGTATTTTGATAGGGTCTTAGCCATGTCAACTCATTTTATCCTAGAACCAGTCGGCATGGGCCAGATTTTATCAAAATATGATTCTAAAAATAAGCAGAAAATTTATTTAGATACGGGGACAAAGGAATTTGACGATGAGCTGACCCAGAAATCTTATGTGAGCCTATCGCAAATGGCCTACGGATTTTTAAAAGATACTGTCAATATAAAATATGTCATAGATGAGGGAGCAATTCATAACGAAATATATTGGCGAAAAAGGCTCCCATCAGCTCTTGAGTTTTTGTACAAAGAAAAAGAGAGATAGTCAAGTGACTAGCTCTCTTTTTTATATTTTTTATTTTATAGGCCGAAAATTTCTTTGCCAAGTTTTGTTTCTGATGGATCCATACCTTCAAAAACTATATTTTTGACACAGGTTTGGTATGAAATATCATTCCAAAGTATACCACCTACAAATTTGTCGCCATTTTTAAATAGCTTGTAGATTTTATCTCCATTTTCTTTTTTAACTTCTTCGATGCCTTCGCCTGAGTTTTGGCCAGCTGAGAATAGTTTGACATTTTCTAGTATAAGTGTAGAGAATGGTTTTGGTTTTTCATATAATTTGTTATCACCAGTCATATTTGCTCCAGCGATCTTGCCCATTTCCATAGATGCTGTCCAAAGACCTATTGAGAAGTTGCCGATTTGAGCTACATCTCCTGCTACATAAATGTCTTCGCCTTCTACTTGGAGGTTTTCTCCAACTAGGATACCCCTGTCGGTTTCTAGTCCAGAATCTTTGGCTACATCTAGGTTTGATCTGACACCTGCTTGGATCATGATAGCATCAGCTTCTAGTTCTGTGCCATCAGATAGTCTTAGGCCACAAACCTTGCCGTCTTTTATTAGGATTTCATCACTTGTAACACCTGTTAGGGTCTTCATACCAGCTTCATTTAGAGATTTTTCAAGTTTCTTTGATAGGTCTTTGTCAAGCTGTCTAGCAAGTAGGTAATCAAAGGCTTCGACTATAGTTATTTCTATGCCAAGTTTGTTGATAGAGTTTGCTGCTTCAAGTCCTAGGATACCGCCACCGATAATGATAAGTTTTTTCTTATCAGCTAGGTAATTTTTAAATTCCTTTAGGTCATTTGCACTTCTGATAGCAAAAACACCTTCTGCATCAGCATTTTTGATTGGTGGGACAAAGGCATGAGCACCTGTAGCTATAAGGAGTTTGCCGTATTCTAAAACAGTACCGCAAGCAAGGGTGACTTCCTTTTTGTCATTGTCAATTTTTTCTGCATGTGTATCAAGTTTTACTTCTATATTTTTATCCTTATACCATGATTCTTTTTTGACAAGGATTTCCTCATCGGTAAAATCTTGTGCTATTAGCTCAGATAGTCTAGTTCTCCAATAGGTGTTTTCTTTTTCATCAGATACTATTAGTATAGATCCTTTTTCGTCATTTTTTCTGATTTCTTCGGCTGCTGACAAGCCAGCAATACCGTTACCAATAATTAAATAATCGTACATATTACTTCCTTTCATGATGTATTACTACTATTACTTTAGAATCATTATATCACTTTAATACTTGGCGAACAAGAGGACTTTAGCCCTTGTAGTATAATGTATTTATGAGAAAAGCAAGAAAAAATGACCTTGAAAAAATTTTAATAATTATAGAAGGTGCAAAAAAGTCCCTAAAAAAAGATGGGGTCGACCAGTGGCAGATAGAGCCTATGGGATATGATTTTTTATCTGGTCAAATAGACAAGGATAAGTCTTTTGTCTATGAAAAAGATGGGGAAGTTTTAGCTTATTGTTTTCTATCTAATGATAGGGAAAAATCCTACGATCCTATAGATGATAAGTTTTTGGGTAAAAATTATATAACAATCCACACTTTTGCTGTAAAAAGCGATCAAAGGTGCAAAAATATTGGTACCAACTTTTTGAAATATATAAAATCTTATGCCAAAAGTATGGGCCTAGATTCTATTAGGATAGACACCCACGAGGATAATAAAAAAATGCTTGGCCTTATAAATAAGTTTTCTTTCAAAAAAAGAGGACAGATTTTTATAGATGAGGCAGGGGCAAAAAAGCCAAGAATAGCTTATGAGTTGATATTATGATAAATGAAAATCAAGAAATAATTATAAAAAAATCAAAAACACCAGCGGCTGTCCTTGCTGGACCAGGGACGGGCAAAACCTACACTATAGTCAAAAAAGTTATAAGCCTAATTAGGGATGAGGGTTATGATGCAAACAGGATTTTGATAACTTCTTTTACAAAAAAAGCGGCAGGGGAGCTTGCAACAAGGATTATCTCTGAGTTTAACAAAGAAGGAATCAAAACAGAGTTAAAGGATATGATGATTGGCAATTTTCATTCCTTGGCTATAGATTTTCTAGAAAAATATCCCATCCTAGAAGACGGAGCCCTAGATATTAAAGTAATAGATGAAAATGATGAGATCTACCTCATAGAAAAAAACATAAATAGATATGAAAAGATAAAAGATTTTGATAAATTTATCGGCCATAGGAAGGCAAATGAGATCAAGGCTATTTTTGAAGAGTTAATAAATTATCTTTATGATATAAAAAAATTAGAAGAATCAGAAGACCCCAAAGAAAATTTTGCAGCAAGGATTTACAAGACCCATGTTGAGCTTTTGAGGGAAAACAAACTCAGGAATTTTCAGATGATTCTTAGGGATTTTTACATCCTACTTTCTGATCCTATCATAGGAGATGAGATCAGAAAGTCTATAGATTTTGTTATAGTTGATGAATATCAGGACATAAACCCTATCCAAGAAGAGATTGCTTTTGGCCTTGTCAGGGATAAAAATATAATGGTTTTTGGAGATGATGACCAGTCCTTATACTCTTTTAGGGGAGCAAATCCAAAAAACCTCACAGACTTTTCCAAGAGGAGTTTGGAGAAAAAAGGATTTAGGGCAAATGTTTATAGGATTTCTATAAACTACAGGTCCAACCAGCACATTATAGACAAGTCCTTGAATTTTTTAAATGAAGATTTTTTTGAAAGAAAAAATTTGATGTCAGTCAGCGATGAGGATAATCCAAATACTGTAGTCAGGGCCAGGGCCTATGCCCTAAATAACCTAGTTATGGTTATAAAATATATAAAAAAATATATAAATTTGGGTCAGATTGCTTTTTTGTTCCCATCCCTTAGCCACCCTTATGTAGAAAAGCTCCAAAAACATTTTGAGGAAAATGGGATCAAGGTTTTAAACAAAAAATCATCTATGTTCTTTTTTAGAAAAGAGATAAGGGCCTTTGTCTTTATTTTGATAAAGATGGCAGAAATAGAGACGAATTTTGAAGATAGTCAATATATATATTCTTATGATGAGAAAAGAAAAGTAGAATTTAAAAACTACCTCCACAAGGTAAATAATGACAAGGACCTGGTAGAAAATAAAGAAATCCAAGACTTTTTGAAAGTTTATACTTGCGATCAACCTATAACAGACATCCTTTACAAGGCCTTGGGCCTGGACTATTTTAGGAAGTTTTTAATCCAGGATGAAAATGACCTCGTTGGTGGTAGGGTTTTGACAAATATTTCTAATTTTATAAAAATTGCCAAGAAATTTGATGAAATTTTTTCCACAACTTATGATAAAGACCACTACAGGGACTTTGTTTTGGGATTTTTGGCAAATCTTTTTATAAACAAGGCCGTGGAGGAATACACAAATATAGAAACCCACAAGGATGCCATAAATTTTATGACAATCCACCAAGCCAAGGGCCTTGAGTTTGATGCTGTATTTGTATCAGGTCTTTATGATAAGCCAAGGCCAAATAGGGCAAATTTCATAACTCCTAGCCAAGACCAGGTATCAGTTATAAAAGATTTTTATAGAAAATACTACACAGCCTTTACAAGGGCAAAAAAACTTTTGGTCCTCCTAGATAATTCAGAAGACTATAGGCTAAAAGATTTTGCAAAGGCCTTGCCTCCTGATTCTAATTTATCGACCATAGATTTTAAGAAATCCCAAGAGGAAAAAGAGAAAAAAACCCTATCCTACACTACAGATATAGAAGTTTATAAATCTTGTCCTCTAAAATATAGGTTTATCAGAAAATTGGGTTTTGAAAGTCTAACAAACAAGGCGGCAGAATTTGGTACAGCAGTTCACAAGCTTGTAGAATACAGTTTTCTAAGGCCAGAAGATAGTGAAAAGTTAAAAAACTTTTTGATAGAAAATCAATCCTATAAATATCCAGTAGATAATTTTATAGGTAGAAATTTTTTTATAGAAGGCGTAGAGACTTCCTATAAACTTGATAGGAATTTTTACATCCTCCAGGGAAAAGTGGATATAAGTTTATCTGATGGGTCTATTTTAGATATAAAAACTGGGTCTTTTAGGCCAGAGGTCCTAGATAAATATCAAAACCAGCTTATGACCTACAAACACCTAATAGAGGGCAATGGTAAAAAAATTTCAAATATGTATTTGTATTTTATAGAAGAAGATAAAATGATAGAGGTAAAATCCAACGATTTTGACCTAAACCAAATAGATAAGATTGCCAAACTCATAGATGAAAATTTATTTTATACCAGGACAAAGGATATAAGTCAGTGCAAGTATTGCCAGATGAAGTATTTTTGTAAGCGTGATTGAAAACCATCTACTATGCAATACAATATAGATAGGTGATAAAATGATAGAATCTCAAATGCTAAAGGGGCTTATCGACGGGATAATCCTACACATTATAAAAAATAAAGAAACCTATGGCTACGAAATTGTAGAAGAGCTCAAACTCAGCGGATTTTACAATATGACTGAGGGGACAGTTTATCCAATTTTGACCAGGCTTATAAAAAAGGGTTTTATAATTGGGACCTTCAAAAAATCAGCCATAGGACCAAAGAGAAAATACTACTATATAACCGAAAAGGGCAGGGCTTATCTCATAGATTTTTACAAGTCCTATGATGCCTTGGTTGTAGCTACAAACAATATATTAGAAAAGGGGAGAAAATGAGAGTAGATAAGATGATAGGTAATACGGGCCTAGATACTAGAAAAAATATAAAAAGAAATGCCAAGAAGGGGGCCCTAGTTATAAATGGAGAAATTGTCAAAGACTCCTCTGTCAAAGTAGATCCCCTTGTTGATGAAGTTTTTTATATGGGGCATTTTGTAGAATATATAGAAAATTTATATATAATTATGAACAAACCTGCTGTCTACCTATCAGCTACCAAGGATAGGGACCAGACCGTGATGGATCTGTTGGATGATTTTTATCTAGACTATGACCTATCAATTGCAGGCAGACTTGATAAGGATACAAGAGGGCTTTTGCTATTGTCAACTGATGGGAAATTTATCCACAAGATAACAAGTCCAAACTCAAATATAGAAAAAACCTATGAGGTAATAACTCGTGATCCAATTGATAAAATCCTCGTAGATGAGTTTAAAAAGGGAGTCTATATAAAAGAAGACGACTACACAGCAAGGCCAGCAGACCTTATAATAGAAGGCGAAAACCAGGCAAGAGTCATAGTCACAGAGGGTAAATACCACCTTGTAAAAAGACTTTTTTCAAATTTGGGCAATGAAGTAATAAGCCTAAAAAGAATCGCAATTGGGGATTTAAAACTAGACCCATATTTAAATGAGGGTGACTACAGAGAACTAACCGAGAGAGAGCTAGGCCTGTTTGATTTTTAATATATAAAATAAGCTTATGAAAATGCTTGCACAAAAAGCTGATTTATGATACCATATATGTAGAATTTAATACATGAGAGAATAGCGAGCTAAGAAATTAGGCTCGCTTTGTGTATTTATTGGAGGAAATATGTCGCTTGTAGATGATCAACTATATGCCAATCCCTTGGTTATGGCTATAAAAGATGTCAAAGACCTAAAAGAATGTATGAAGGATGATTATAAGGAAAATAAAATCGTTTTCGTTCTTTTTGGAAATATCGAAACGATCCCAGCAATTGTAGATAAGCTAAAAAGTCTGGGAAAAGTTGTTTTTGTCCATGAAAACTTGATAGAAGGCCTATCTTCATCGACTATGTCTAGTATTTTTATAAAAAAATATACTAAGGCAGATGGGATTATCACAACGAGGGCACAAAACGCAGCCTATGCTAGAAAAATCGGGCTTATGTCTGTGCTCAGGTTTTTTATCTTAGATTCACTTTCTTATCAAAATGTCAAAGATACAATCAAAAAATCATCCTGTGATTTTATAGAAATCTTGCCAGGTATTATGCCAAAGATCATAGAGGAAATAACTAGGTGGAGTCAGGCACCGCTGATAGCAGGTGGGCTTATAAGAGAAAAGACAGATGTAATGGCAGCAATAAATGCGGGCGCTGTCGGAGTTTCATCATCAAATAAAAATATTTGGAAAATGTAAGGACTGGATATGACAAAATATATAATGGCACTAGATGCCGGCACAACAAGCAATAGGGCAATAATTTTTGATAAAAAGGGTGAAATTGTATCAGTAGCCCAAAAAGAATTTACTCAATTTTTCCCACATCCTGGTTGGGTAGAACATGACCCAACAGAGATTTGGTCAACCCAACTTGGAGTTTGTACAGAGGCCATAGCCAAAATTGGTATATCTGCTTCTGATATAGAGGCCATCGGTATAACCAACCAAAGAGAAACAACTATAGTTTGGGAAAAAGATACTGGTAAACCTGTCTACAATGCCATAGTTTGGCAATGTAGGAGAACAGCTGATATGGCAGATAAGCTAGTTGAAGATGGTTATAGGTCTATCATCCAAGAAAAAACAGGTCTAATTGTCGACCCATACTTTTCTGCAACCAAAATCAGATGGATCCTAGACCATATAGAAAATGGCCAAGAAAGAGCAGAAAAGGGTGAGCTTTTGTTTGGTACAGTAGATACTTGGTTAGTTTATAACCTAACCCGTGGCAAGGTCCATGTAACTGACTATTCAAATGCAGCTAGGACTATGATATTTAACATCCATACATTAGAATGGGATGACGAACTTCTTGAGATGTTAAATATTCCAAAATGTATGCTTCCAGAAGTAAAACCATCTTCATATATTTATGGAACAACATTCCCAGGATACTTTGATGGCCAAATTAAGATAGCAGGCATTGCAGGTGACCAACAAGCAGCTTTATTTGGTCAAACATGCTTTGAAAAGGGAGACGCTAAAAATACTTATGGTACAGGTGCCTTCCTACTTATGAATACAGGAAAAGAAGCTGTAAAATCTCAAAACGGACTTGTAACTACAATTGCCTGGGGGCTTGAAGAAGGAAAAGTAGACTATGCACTTGAAGGATCTATCTTTGTTGCTGGTTCTGCAATCCAATGGCTTAGAGACCAACTAAGAATAGTAGATGCTGCTGATGATACAGAATACATGGCTACAAAAGTAAATGATACAAATGGATGCTATGTAGTTCCTGCCTTTACAGGTCTTGGCGCACCATATTGGGACCCATATGCTAGGGGATCTATAGTTGGTCTAACACGTGGTACAAACAAATATCACATAGTAAGAGCAACCCTTGAGTCGCTTGCATATCTAACAAATGATGTATTAGCTTCTATGGAAAGAGATGCAGGCCATGCTCTTCGTGAACTAAAAGTAGATGGTGGTGCTAGTGCAAATAACTTCTTAATGCAATTTCAAGCAGATATGATTCAAACCAAGGTGGAAAGGCCAAAAACACTTGAAACAACTGCTCTAGGAGCTTCATACCTAGCAGGTCTTGCCACAGGATATTATAAAGATAAAGAAGAAATAAAAGAATACAGGTTAGTAGACCAAGTCTTTGAACCATCTATTTCTAAAGAAGAAAGAGACAAGAAAGATAGAAACTGGCAAAGGGCTATAGGAAGATCTTTCGATTGGGCTAAACACTACGAAGAATAATATTGATTGAAAAATTTTATTGTAGTATAATATAAACAAATAAATAGAATGAGAGAAGCGAGCAAGAGTAATTTTATACTTGAGCTCGCTTTTTTATTTAGTTTTTTACATAAAAGGAGTAAAGATGCTTGACGTAATAATTATTGGTGGAGGAGTTGTAGGAGCTTCTGTGGCTTGCCACCTATCAAAGAAAAAAGGAAAATTTTTATTACTTGAAAAAAACGAAGACGTTTGTACCGAAACAACTAAGGCCAACTCAGGTATTTGCCACGGTGGCTATGATGCTGTTCCTGGAAGTTTAAAGGCAAAATTCAATGTTCTTGGAAATCAAATGATGGAGGAGGAGAGCAAGCTATTTGCATTTCCTTATAAAAAAATTGGGTCTTTGGTTTTGTGTCATGATGAGAAAGATATGCCAAAACTTCAAAAACTATATGATTATGGTATAGAAAATGGTGTCAAGGGAATGAAAATCCTAAACAGAGAAGAAACCTTGGCCCTAGAAGAGAATATCACTGATGATGTGGTAGGTTCACTCTATTGCTTAGAAGCAGGAATCTTGGATCCATTTTTGATGAATATAGCCTATGCGGAAGTTTCAAACATCAATGGTGTAGACTATAAATTTAATACAAAGGTTGAAAAAATCGAAAGAAAAGACGACCACTGGCTCCTACATACAAATAATGGAGACTTTGAAACCAAAGCGGTCATAAACTGTGCTGGTGTATATTCAGATGAACTTCACAACCAAATTTCTGATAAAAAATATGAAATTAAGGCAAGACGTGGTGAGTATTTGTTATTGGATAAGGAAACAGCAGGTTTTGTAAACCATGTAATGTTTAACCTTCCAACTGAAAAGGGCAAGGGGATCCTTGTAACACCAACTATAGATGACAACACACTTGTTGGTCCAACTTCAGACTTCATAGATGATAAAAATGATAGGAGATCAACAAGACAAAGACTTGAAGAAATTGTAGAAAAATCAAGCCGCACTGTGAAAGATGTCCCAGTTAGGATGGTAATCACATCCTTCTCAGGTAACAGGGCCCACGAACTAGGTGGCGACTTTATCCTTGGGGAAAGCGAAGAAGGATTTTTTGACTGCCTTGGTATAGAATCTCCAGGACTCACCTCATCTCCAGCTATTGGTAAATATATGGCAAATCTTGTGGCAGAAAAATATGGATTTGCCGAAAATGAAAATTTCACACCAGACAGAAATCCAATACCAAAAACATGTCAGATGAGCCTTGAAGAACACTCTGACCTAATCAAGAAAAACAAATTATATGGCAAAATTATCTGCAGGTGTGAATCTGTAACAGAAGGCGAAATAGTAGATGCAATAAATAGACCACTTGGAGCAAGGACTATAGACGGTATCAAAAGACGTGTAAGAGCAAGCGCTGGAAGGTGCCAGGGCGGATTCTGCCTACCACATCTAATGGAAATCTTAGCAAGAGAACTAGGCGAAGATATATCAGATGTAGTTAAAAACTCAAAAGAATCTTATTATGTAGATGGTAGAGTAAAGTAGGAGAAGACAATGAAAAATTATGATTTAGTAGTAGTAGGTGGCGGCCCTGCAGGTCTTGCAGCAGCAGCAAAAGCCTATGATTGTGGTATAGAAAATATCTTGATTGTAGAAAGGGATAATAGGCTTGGCGGAATCCTCAATCAATGCATCCACAATGGTTTCGGCCTTCATAGATTCAAAGAAGAATTAACAGGTCCAGAATATGCTGGCAGGTTTGAAGATGAAGTAGCAAAGCGAAATATAGATGTAATGCTAAATACAATCGTAATGGACTTTAGCCATGATAAAACCCTAACCCTAATGAACGAAGAGAATGGTATGTTCCAATTAATGCCAAAGGCAGTAATCCTAGCAATGGGTTGTAGGGAAAGACCAAGAGGAGCCCTAAACATACCAGGAAGCCGTCCAGCAGGTGTATATTCAGCAGGTACAGCCCAAAAACTTGTAAACCTTGACGGCTTTATGCCAGGTAAAAAGATTGTAATCCTTGGATCTGGAGATATAGGCCTAATCATGGCAAGACGTATGACTTTAGAGGGTGGCAAAGTTCAATGCGTGGCAGAAATTATGCCTTATTCTGGAGGACTAAAAAGAAATATAGTCCAATGTTTAGACGATTTTGATATCCCACTATACTTTTCAACAACAATATCAGATATAGTCGGAGATGATAGGGTGGAGGGAGTTTACCTATCAAAGGTAGATGAAAATATGAAAGTAATCCCAGGAACAGAAGAGTTTGTAGAGTGTGATGCTATCCTGCTTTCAGTAGGTCTTATCCCAGAAAATGAACTAAGTAGGGATGCACAAATCAAAATTGATCCTAGAACAAAAGGGGCAGAAGTATCTGATAGGATGATGACATCTATAGATGGGGTTTTTGCATCAGGCAATGTCCTCCACGTCCACGACCTGGTAGACTATGTAACAGAAGAAAGTGAGCTTGCAGGAGAAAACGCAGCAGCCTATATCAAAGATGAATTTAAGGCTGATAGTGAAAAGAAAATCCATCTCACACCAGGCAAGGGCGTAACCTACACAGTTCCTCAATATATAGCCCCAGGCTCAATGAGAGATGAAGTAGTAATTAGGTTTAGGGTAAATAATATTTATCAAAAATCAAGATTAGTTCTTGAAGTAGATGGCAAAGAAGTAGCCCAAAAGAGAAAACTAGTATTTGCACCAGGTGAGATGGAAAATCTAGTCATAAAGAAAAGAGATCTAGATGAAAATAGCGAAAAAATCGAAGTAAGATTGGAGAGCTTATGATCAAAGAATTAACCTGTATAAATTGCCCACTTGGCTGCACAGTCAGCCTTACAGTAGAAGATGGACAAATCACAAATATAAGTGGAAACACATGCAAAAGAGGCGAAATATACGCAAAAAACGAAATGACAAACCCGGTAAGAACTGTCACATCAACAATGAGGGTAGAGGGATCTAGCCAATATCTAGTGTCAGTAAAAACCGAAAACCCAATACCAAAAGGAAAAATCATGGAGGTCATGATCCAGATTAACAATGCCCGTACAAAAGCTCCAGTAGAAATAGGTGACTGCTTGATAGAAAATGTGGCTGGTACAGGAGTTAGGATTTTGGCAACAGCAGATGCAAAATAAAAAGACCCAGTCAATAAACTATTGCTGAGTTATCTGATAAAGAAAGAATCCTCTCATTTTGAACGAAACTAATAAGCGGGGAAAGCTCATGAGAGCTATACAGTCTTGATATTTGTTTTCTACCTAGGTTAGAGGAAATATAGATCAAATAAAGTTTTTATGGTTTTTAAAATTAATCCCAGATAAGTTACTTATCTGGGATTTTTCTTTATAGATGAAGTTGTGATAACAAAAAGTTTTTTATTGATATTATAAAACGAATTTGATAAATATTTTTTACTTTATTTCTTGTTTTTTGATAAAGTCATTTACATCTTTTTTGCTAATCCTGGAAATTAATTTTTCTTCATAATCAAATTTATCAGATTTGATTTTTTCTTTATATTCATCTTCCATGACTTCTATGACCCTGGTCCTACAAAAAGATCCTTGGCAAAAGCCCATGCCTGCCCTTGTTCTGCGTTTTATGGAGTCAAAGGATTTGCATTTTATACCCCTGTTCATGGCATCTCTGATTGTTTTCTCATCAACCTGCTCGCACCTGCAGACTATCCTATCAGGATTTCCAAGCTCATAGTCGAGTCTGTTTTTGATTTTGTTGAAATCTTCTAGGTCTTTGTATTTTATGATTGGTTTTCTGTGGGGATTATACGTCTTATCTTTTATTAATTCTAAACCCAGACTTTTAAGTATGTCTTCTACCATGCGGGCAATTGCAGGGGAGGATGTAATGCCTGGAGATTGGATGCCTACTACATTTATAAAGCCAGAGGTTTTTGAGTTTTCTATTATAAAGTCCCCAGTAGATGCAGCAGGTCTCAGTCCTGTGAAAGATCTAATAAATTCTTTTAAATTTATGACGCCAGGCTTGACTGATTTTTGGGCAAGCTTGTAGATGGTCTCTAGTCTTTCCATGTGGGTGCCTAGGTCTAAGACTTCTTCATCTATAGCGTCAGGTCCTAAAAGTAGGTTGTTGTGGTAGGTCCTTGTCACAAGAATGCCCTTGGATATGGGACTTGGACTTTGAAATAGGACTTGATTTAGCCTTTTGCCAGTGCCTTTTTGCATGATAAGATATTCTCCAGATCTTGGATGGATATCAAAATCAGTCTCTGTTATCATTTTAGAAACATTTGCTCCCTCAAGGCCTGAGGCATTGACTACAAAGCGAGATTTATATTTTTCGCCATTTTGATTTGTAAGTATAAAGCTATTGCCATTTTTTTCTATAGATTTAACTTCGTTTTCTAGTTTTAGGTCAACCCCATTTGTGATGGCATTTTCCATTAGGGCTATGACATACTCATAGGGTGAGCATACTCCGGCACCCTTGCAATATAGGGCGGAGATGGCATCATCTGAGACGTTTGGCTCTATAGATCTGAGTTTTTCTTGGTCTATTATTTCAAGGTCATCAAGGCCGTTTTCTATACCCATGGCCAAGAGTCTTTCGAGCGCCTCTTCATCTTTTTTGTCAAAGGCAAGGACCAAAGATCCGTTTTCTAAAAATCCGAAGTTTAATTCTTCATTTAATTTTTTAAACTCTTTCCTGCCCTCATAGCAAAGACGGCCCCTGAGCTCTCTGTGGGGCTCTGCATAGCCACCGTGGACAATAGCTGAGTTTGCTTTTGATGCTCCCATGGATACATCTATTTCTTTTTCCAAAACCAAAATATTTAGTTTGTAGGCAGAAAGCCTCCTGGCGATAGAGGCGCCAGTGACTCCAGCTCCTATGATTATAAGGTCATACATAAAAATCCTTCCTAAGCTTGGAAGTATATTGTTGTATTTGCAACAGTCATCATTGTTAGAATTATAGCATTCATAAAGGCTGGTAGGTAAATATTTCCATTTTTATTATAGAGATATTTGGTATTTATAAAGGCTATGACTAATGATGGTACAAGGGCTACTAACAAGATTCCTGATAGGGCATCGTTTGGATATAGGGCTAGACCTGTTACAAATAGTTTTGTATATTGGGCTATCAGCCATAGGAGTATACCACCCATATTTATGATGCAAGCCTTGAAGTATGCGGCAAAGCCATTTTTGCCATTTGAGTTTATAATAGAACCAGTACCAGCTACTAGGTAATATATGAAAAATAGTGGCATATATTTTAGGGCTGCTAGGATATGGCTTTGTTCAAATGTTTTGAAGGCTAGTGACCAGATCCTAAAATCAACTAATAATATTTTATCTATTATAAATAAAATAGCAAAGCCAACTACAGCTACAATTATAGCTAGGATCAAGGATAATATTATAGATGAGAAATTTGCCTTTAGACCGTATTCATAAAGGCCTATTCCCTTTTCATAATCTCTTCTTAGTAGGTATCCGTAGATGCTTATAAAGATACTTAGCATAGCACAAATTAGGGCCCAGCAGACAATCCTGTTGACAGTTGGTCCTTGGAATACTGGCGAATCTACAAAGATGTTAAACCTTGTTAGTACAAACAAGACTAGACTCGCACAGAGAACTAAAAATGATCCCTTGGTCCAATGCTCTTTTTTATACTTAGCGTTTAATCCTAGACCGACTATTGAAAATATAAACATAAATATGGCTAGGATATTTAGGGTAATCATGCCATTTGAGTTAAAATCTCCTGCATAAACTGATGAGTAGATTATAGCTGGCAATAAAACGCCAAGTAAAAATATAAATTTAGAAGTAAAGGCACTTTCTATATTTGTATTTTCTATAGATAGTGGGAGCTTGGTGTCACTTTTGACCTTGGCAAAGACTTTTGTATCAGAAAGAAGACCTGCAAAGGATATTAAAAATATGACAAAGCCAACAAGACCTACAAACTCAGCGGCTTCTTTGTACATCCATTTTTGATTATAAGAGTTGATTTCTAATATTTTTTCGTTCTTGTATTCTTTAAAAACCACATCATAAAAGTCTAGCATATCTTTGGTTGTCGCTTTTGAAAAGTGGTTCCATGGGTGGGTTTGGTAAGGTTCATAGATTATTCTTTTGCCACCAGATTTGACATCGTACCAGGTATCGCTCTTGGCATTTTCATTTTCCAAAATTGCCTTACCTTCGGCTGTGCCAACATAGTTCTTTTTGACAACACTACCTGGTTGGTTTTCTTGGTTAAAGAAAAACTCATCAAATTGGCCGGCTATTTTTCCTACAAACCTATCATCCATAGATTTTATTATGGTTTCATCATCTATACCCATTATTTTTTGCCAGGTGTGGTCAGATCCTACTGATAATTGGGCGTGGATTTTTTTGATGCCAGTTTTTTTAAAGGTCTCTTGGTCATAGATTAGGGCGTTAGTTGTAGAAAATCCACCCATAGAGTGACCAGATACAGCTATGATCCCATTTTTGTCTTTATCCTTTAGGACATAGTCCTTGTCATACATGTAGTTGACAGCATCGTAGATAGATGATGGCCAAAATCCCATAAAGCTACCTGTATTTTCTGCGTTGCTCTTAGAATGTCCGTGATCATATTGGTCTAGAGCAAGGACAACATAACCGCGTCTTGACATCTCTATAGCTGGTGCATCCTGCATCTCGGAAGAGTTTAGATAGCCGTGAGTAGTGACAAGAGTTGGTCTTGGACTTGTTTCATCAGCATCCTTTGGTTTGTACAAAAGACCTGAAAGAGTACCCTTGTCTGTTTCAAATGATATCCTTTTCACATCGACACTACGGCCAGATGTATTAAAATAATTTGCACAGATTGAGCCTGCTATAATCATTATCAAGGAAATAATTATAGCTGCGATTTGCTTTTTGCTTGTTTTCATAATGACTCCTTATAATTTTTTTGATTACAGACAAAAAGAGAGTGATAAATTTATCGCTCTCTGCTCTACGATTGTATGTAAACATTTTCTATATTATATCATAGGTCTTTATATTTTTCAATAAAAAATAATAGATTTTGATATTCATAAATATTGATAATTTTTGAAAATTCCTATAAAATTTTAGAAAAATTATAACTTTAATTTTTATTTGGTTTATATTTTAACTTTTAAAAGTATATTATATATAAGAAGTTAAGGGAGATCCAATATGAAGTGTAAGCATTGCGGTGCGCTGGTGGATGATAATAGCAAGTTTTGCTCAGTTTGTGGAAATATAATTGAGAAAGATCCTGCTAGTGACCAGAACAGCCAAGAAGAAAAACCTGATAAAGCCAAAGCTTTTATGGATGGCTTTAAGAAATTTAATTTTAAAAAATCAAAAGCAGAATCTGAAGAAGAGCAAATAAAAACAGAAGAAGAAAGTAAAAAGCCAGAAAACAGCCCAGATTCTGATGAAAAATTAGAAGAAAATTCTAATCCTGATCCTGATTTTGAAAAAGAAACAGATGATTTTAATCAAGAATCAGAAAAATCTGCAGAAGAACCAGAAGTAATCGAAGTTGACAGGTCAGATAGGTTTTCTAAAGCTAATAGGAGATTTGAAAATCTTGGAGAAGAGGACCTAAAGGCTAATCAAAAATCTACTATAGAACAAATCCAAGACAAGATTACAAATAATGAAACTAGGAAAAAATCATCAGATTATTATATAGATGAAAATGAACCTATGGCCTTTGATAGGGACCTAGAAGAAAAGCTTGATAAACTTATGGGCAATGAGGAAAAAGAAACATCAAGTGTGACTATCAGCTCAGCTATTAGGGAGATACAAAATAAAAATCGCAGGGCCCTAAAACCGATTTTTGACAAGACCAAGGCAGATAAGCCTCTAAAGGACTCTAGTCCTGTAGTAGTAAAAGAGCCTGATAAAGAAGAAAAAAAATCCGACCAGAAAAAGAAAAAAACTAAAGAAAAAAGCAAGGGAAAAGCCAAGAATACAGATGGATCAAAGAAAGATATTGATTTAAAAAAAATTGCTACTAGCAAAAATATCCTCATAGGTCTAATCGGGGTATTGGTCGCACTTTTATTGGGCCTACTATATATGAAGCTAAACAAGCCTAATGATGTCGAACTTGCCCTAGCTGACTATATAACAGTAAGCTATGAGGGCGAAGATGGCAAGGCTGTACCGCATGCAGATATTGATGGAGACAAACTCCTAGCTGATTTTAAAGATAAGGTTAAATATACATCTAGGGATAATAACAAAGATTCTTATCAGACTCCTGCTGAGGAGATGGTTGCAGATATAAAAGCAAATATCATCTACCAATACTCAAAAGATGAGGGATTGTCAAATGGTGATGAGATAACAGTTATTGCAAACCTTGATAATATCAAACTTTCTGATAAGTATAATGTCCTAATGTCAAATGCCTCAAAACCAGTATTGGTAAGTGGTATTGTTGATGATAATTTTATAGATCCTTTTAATTTTATAGATGTCAAATTTGAAGGAGTAAGTCCAAATATAACTTTGATGACAAGTATAAAAGATGATGCTCCAGAATATGTCCACACTATAGAAATTGTCCCAGCCAAAACAAGCGGTATAAGCGAGGGCGAGGAGGTAGCAGTTAGCCTTAACTATGATGAAAATACTCTAGAGACTAACTACGGAGTTAGACTAAACCCTACAAGTAAAAACTTTGTAGCAAGTGCGACACAAACTAGCGATGACACGTCTGATAGCGAATATATAAAATCAACAACAAACCTATCAGAAGACATGCTAGGAGAGCTAAAATACCAGGCTGGTAAGCTTATAAAAGATACAATCCTTTATAAAAATATAATATCAATTGATAATATAAACTACCTAGGATCATTGACTGGATACAAGGATGACCAAAGTGGAGATATAAAAAATAAGGTTTATCTGATCTATGAAGTAGAAAGTTCAGAAAGACTCCCAGACTCAAACTACTCAGGATCTTTCAAATACTACACTTTTGTGGAATATCAAAATGTCAAAAAATCTAAGGGTGATGATGGCAAATTCTTTAGCCAAGGACCAATGACCACAGATAATCAAATTTATCATAAGTTCTTTGTAGAAAGTGATTATAAATATTATCAAATCGAATACCAAGGTTTTGGATTTATAGAAAAAGCCCTAGCTAAGGTTGGGGCAGGCCTTGATGGATTTAGTGTAAACCAAGACAACCAGGCCAATATCAATAGTCACTTTGCAACATCAGATGGAGTTGTTGGTGAGTATGAGGCTGATGGCCAGAGAATCTCCCTAAAAGCCGATGGTAGCCTGACCTATCAGACAGATATGGCAGTCCACAGAGGATCATACAGCCTAGATGGAGATAGGGTTTCTGCTACAATCCAGGGTGTCAATACAGACAATCCAATCATATTTACCTACGAAAATGGTAGGCTAAATGCACAAGAACAAGGTGAGTTTAAGGAGACAAACTTTGTCAAAATAGAAAACTTCTAAAAAGAAAGTCTAGGATATGCCTAGGCTTCTTTTTAATATGGTATTAAAGGTGTAAAATAATAGTATTAAGATGATTTTAGAAAAAAATAAGAGGGGGTTGAAAGATTATGGAAAATAAAGAATTAAAATCCACATATTATGAATTTTTTACAGAGTCTTTTGTAGACTCAAACTCAGATGGTATAGGCGATCTTAGGGGACTTAGGAGCAAGTTTTCTATAATTGCCCAACTTGGTATAAACTATTGCCTGATAAACAATGTTTATGAAAAAAATGATGGCAAATATAACTTTTATAAGGTAGATAAAAAATTTGGTCACGAAGACTCTATGGCAGAGCTTTGCCAAAAAGCAAAAGAATTTAGGATGAAGATAATCCTTGATTTTGATTCTAAAGACCTTTTAGCAAGTATAGAAAAGGATAGTTTTCTAGAAGAATTTATCAAAATAATAGACTTTTGGAAAGAAGCTGGGATCAGGGGTATCAGGCTAAAAGATATAGATTATTTATTTGATACTTTTGGAGAAGAAGCCAAAGAGATTATAGAAAAAATCTATGACCATGCAAAGGCCGAATACCTTTTATTTGTTGGAGAAATTAATGATGAAAATATCCTAAATCAAGTTAAAAGTCTAGATATGGTTTATTTATCAAAGGTCAACAGTCTTATAGAAGAGAAAAATTCTTTTAGGGGCTTTTACGAATATTTAGATAAAATCCAAGCCCTAAGAGGTGAAGAAGGACCATTTTATGGCCTGGATTTTGAAAACCTAGCTTATCCTAGACTTTTAGATAAGCTTATAGAAATCGGTGAGGACCCAACTCCTCTTGCAGAGGCCCTAGCAAGTCTTCATTTGACAATGAATACTATCCCATTTTTATACCAGGGCGTAGAAATAGAATCTAGGATTGATTATGAGCTGGATGTCGAGTCTGTAAATGATGAAAATATCAAAAAAACCTACAAGGACCTCTTGGCAGATGGCAATGATCCTAGTCATGCAGAAGATATAATCAGAAAAACAACAAACTTATCAGCAAAACTTCCTATAAGGTGGGATGATTCGGCCTTGGGCGGTTTTTCAGAAGTTAAAAACTATTATGGGCCAATGGTTAACCTTGATAACAATTTCAAAAAATACCTCAAGGATAAGGACTCATTTTTCTTCTTCCTCCATGAGCTTATCATGATGAGAAAGAGAATATCAGCCTTTGGACTTGGCGATTATGAAAAAATATTTTTAGATGATGCTATCTATGCCTATAAAAGAACCTACAAAGACGACACCTATGTGGTTTTAGTAAATTTGACCGATGATTTTTACGAACTAGATGAAAATATATCTCAAATGATAGATGGGGCAGAAGTCATTTCAAATAACAACCAAGACTTTGAAATAGAACTTCTTGATGCCTACCAAGCTTTGATATTAAAAATATAAGAAAAAACCAGACCTATTAGGTAAATCCTAAAGGGTCTGGTTTTATTTTTTTATTCTGCCGAGAGGGCCTCTACTGGGTCTTTGTTTGCAGCTATCCTAGATGGGATTAGACCTGCTATTAGACTTAGGAGGACTGATATTATCACAAGTATGATTCCTGCCCTTGTAGGTAGGAAGGATTTTATATTGTCAAAGCCAGTCATATTTATCATAATTTTTGTAATGATAATATTTAAAAGGGAACTGACGGAAACTCCGATTAGGCCTGACAAGAGGCCTATGATTAGGGTTTCTGATAAAAATACCTTGTATATATCAGCCTTTGATGCCCCTATGGCCCTAAGAATACCTATTTCCTTTGTCCTTTCAAAAACTGAAATATAGGTTATGATCCCAATCATAATCGATGAAACTATGAGAGAGACTCCGACAAAGGCTATCAAAATATAGGAGATAGCTGATATTATGTTTGTGACAGACTTAGAGATTATAGCTATCAGATCGTTGTAGTGGATCGTTTCTTTTGACTCTTTGTCCTTGTTATAATCATCAATTATATTTTTGACCTTATCCCTATTTTCAAAATTATCTACATAAATAGAGATCTTGGATGGATTTTTCTCGTCTATATAGCCAAGTTTTTCTAGGTTTTTACTATAGGAAAAGTCTCTCAAAAACTCGTCATAGATCTCAATTAGACTATCCTTATCATCTTTTTTTAGTAAATAATCTACCATCTGCCTATTAGTCTCATTTTGATTTTGACCTGCCAGGGCAAAAGACCTTTGGGCCATATTTTCTGCCTCTGTTTGCATTTGATCTACTAGGTCTTTTTTGTTTTGCAAGATCCAAGCATTTACAGCAAAAAGATCATTTTCTGATAGGTTTTCTAGGTAGGTTTTAGCTAGTTTTACCTGACCATCTTTGGTATCAGACCTAAATTTTAGGTTGTTTAGGACATTTGTATCCTTATTTCCTAGCTGTTTTTTTATAATTTCTGAATCTTTGACATGGTCAATCATATGGTCGGTAAAATCTTTTCTGTAGGCAAGGGGAGTCTGTACAACCCTGTTGTCATCGTCTTTTACCTTCCTAGCTATACCAACTATTTTGATAGTCAATCCATCTTCTATGAGCTTTTCTCTTTTTTCTTTGTCGTCTTTGATGCTTATATAATTGTTATTGCCATCTTTTTGATAATAATCGCTTGGGGCGATGACCTTGTACTCATGACCTAGGATATCTTTTGGGTCAAGGCTCACACTTTTTATGTCAACTTTCTTATTGTCATCCAGGTCAGCTAAGATATTTTTGTACTCTTTGCTATCTAGAAATCCTAGTTCATAAAATTTGGACCTTAGGATTTGGTTGTTGTAGTCAGTGAAAAGCATGATTTCATCGTATTTTTCTGGCCATTTCCCATCCACAAGCTCATACTCATCTGTGATCATCTCTGAGATCTTGCCATCTTTATCGCTTATTAGCTGAGAAAAGTTTGGGTTTTCATCGCTTGATGATAAATTAAAGGAAAAAGAAAAATTAAATCCTTTTTTATCCTCAAATTCTGACCCATCGGTATTTATGATCTTGCCCTTGGGATCCTTGGTGAATATATCAAAATTGCCATCATAATTATAGGAAATAAAATGGCTTTCTAGCATATCATCTAGAGGATTTTTATCTAGGTAGGTTTTAAATTTTTCTAGGTCGTTTTCATAGGAAGACCCCTCAAGTTTGGACCTATTTTTTAGAACTATATCATTAGAATATAATTTGCTATGGTCAGGATTTTTTTTGCCTTGATTGTCCATGTCGGCAAAACCTGATAGGTCTAGGGCTTTTCTTTCTATATCTATTGGATAGGATTTTAGGGCGTTTTTTTGGTTTTCTTCTATAAAATCATTGGCTCCGCTTGATATAGAAATTATTAGACCTATACCGATTATACCAATAGATCCTGCAAAGGCAGTAAGGAGGGTTCTTGCTTTTTTATTCAAAAGATTTTTGAAAGATAGGCCAAGGGCTGTTTTCATCTTTAGGGCAATTTTTGATATTTTGAAACTGTCATAACTTTTTTCTGCCTGGTAGGGATCAGTATCTGATATTATTTTCCCATCCTTTATACCGATGATCCTTGTAGAATATTCTTCTGCCAAGTCCTGGTTATGGGTTACCATTATAACCAGCCTGTCTTTGGCTATATCCTTTAGCAAATTCATAATGGATAGGGAAGTCTGGCTGTCAAGGGCTCCTGTGGGCTCATCTGCCAAAAGTATCTGCGGATCATTTACCAGGGCTCTGGCTATGGCCACTCTTTGCATTTGGCCGCCAGAAAGCTCTGCTGGTTTTTTGTTTATATGATCTTTTAGACCCACTCTTTCTAGGGCCTTTATAGCCTTATCTTCTATATCTGAATTATCCTTATTGGATAAGGTCAGTGATAGTTTGACATTATCAAGGACACTTTGGTGGGAGATAAGATTGTAAGATTGGAAAATAAAACCAATCCTGACATTTCTATAAAAATCCCAGTCCTTGTTAGAAAAACTCTTTGTTGACTTGCCATCTATGATCAAATCCCCGTCATCATAACGCATTAGACCGCCTATGATATTTAAAAGTGTAGTCTTGCCACCACCAGATTCACCAAGTATTGAGACAAATTCATTTTCTCTAAATGAAATAGAAACACCATCTAGGGCCTTTTGGGAAAAGCCTGATGTATGATAAACTTTGCTTATATTTTTTAATTCTAACATTTTTTTTCCTTTCCCTAGGACTATACAGTTTTAGCCTTTTAGTTAAAGGAGTATATTAGATCAAGAAACATTCGATATTTATAGAATAGAGCATAGAAGTTATTATATGAAAATATTTATAGATGAAAATTGGAGGCGGCATGTTAGATAATAAAGGTTTTGATTTGTGGGCGGATGGTTATGATAAAAGTGTAGGCTTATCTGATGATAGCAATACTTACCCCTTTGCTGGATACAAAGAAATTTTAAATGAGATTTACAATAGGATTTTAAAGTCATCAGCGAAAAATGTCCTTGATATTGGTTTTGGTACAGGTACCCTGACTAGCCGCTTGTATGAGGATGGTCTAAAAATCTTTGGTCAAGATTTTTCTTATGAGATGAAAAAAATTGCCAAAGAAAAAATGCCAGAGGCAAATTTGTATTGTGGAGATTTTTCTAAGGGATTGGTAGATCCTTTGATGGGTGAAAAATATGATGTTATAATAGCAACTTATTCCCTCCACCACCTAAATGATATAGAAAAAATTGACCTTATATATTCTATTTTGCACTTGCTAAATGATGGAGGAAAGATCTATATCGGTGATGTAGCCTTTGCGACTAGGTATGATTTATTAGCTTGTAAAGAAAAGATGAGACAATATTGGGATGATGATGAGTTTTATTTTGTCTATGATGAGTTAAAAGATCATATAAAACATCTTTCCTTTGATAAATACTCATTTTGTTCAGGGATTTTGACAATAAGCAAATAGTTTTATACAGAAAAGATGCAAGATTTATTATTTATTAGAACAGATATAAAAGATTATAAAAAAATAGAAACAAACAGAAAATTTTACAAGTCTTTGGGCATAGACTATGTCATAATAAGTCCCTTTGATAAAGTAGATGAGGAAGAAATCGAGAAAATTATCACCCTAAATAAAACCTACGATAACTTTTCACTAGGTATAGTTTTAAGCTTTGATATAAAGATACTGATGGCGGGGCTTTTGGGAACAAAGACTGACTTTATAGATTTTTCTGATCCCAAGATTAGAAAAAGTCTCTATCATTTTATTTCCTATTTGATAAAACATGGAGTTTCTGCCTTTGAGCTTTTAGGCCTTGAGAGCCTATCAAAAAATGAATTAGAACTAATAGGATCTCTAAGAGAGTTAAATAAAAATACTTTTTTTAATAAGGAAATTTTATCCATGACAGAGATTTCTATGCCAAGAAAAAATCTCATGGCTCTAGCAAACCCAAACCTATCCGCCTTGTCCCTTGTTAGGAGCAAAAAAGAAATAGGGGATATTTTTGCTTTTGCAACAGACTTTTTAGAAGCAAATGCAGGGCTCTGTTTGGGAGAGGAAAATTTCCCTCAAAATAAAATCAATTTTAAAAACTATCCTATTTATGGCAAGAGATTAGTCTTTATGGTCCTTTTCTTTTTGAAGGCCAGCCTCTATCTAGAAGAAAGTAATCTTGATTTTGAGGATATAATATTTTTGCGAAAGCTTTTTGCTATCAAAGACCAAGTCAAAAACCTAGATAGGATCCAGAAAATTCTCCCAAGGGAGAAAGATATCCTTGCCTTTATAGGCTACAAAGAAGGCAAGAAAATATTGTTTTTATCAAATCTTACAGAAAAAGAAGTCTTGGTAGAACTTGCATACAAGGTTCTAGACTACAAAGACTATGAGTTTTTGTTTGGATCAATTACCCATAGGAGTCTATACAGGAACATACTTCTAAGACCCTATGAAGCTTTGGCTTTCATAAATTGTAAATAAATTTAATAAATGTAAAATATAAGTAAATTAAAATCCAAGGAGCACTGATGAAGATTATAGTAATGGGCATGGGTTATGTTGGTCTGGCCAATGCAATCTTACTTGCCCAATCTAATGAGGTTGTGGGTGTAGAAATTGACCCTAAGAAAGTTGACCTCATCAATAATAAAAAATCACCACTCAAAGATGATTACATAATAGATTATTTGAAAAATAAGAAACTAGATTTTATGGCCAAAAATTCGGCCATAGAAGATTATAAGGATGCTGACCTTGTTGTCTTGGCCTTGCCTACAAATTATGACGAAAATGAGGGATTTTTCGATACATCATTTTTGGATAATGCCATAGAAGAGGTCAAGTCTTATAGGAAGGACCTAGCTATTCTTATAAAATCGACCATACCTATAGGCTATACTAGGAGAAAAAATGAGGAGTATGGTTGTTCAAATATAATTTTTTCTCCAGAATTTCTAAGGGAGGGATCAGCTCTTTATGATTCCCTAAATCCATCAAGGATTATAGTTAGCGATAAGACAGAATTTGGGAAAAAAATTGGAGAATTGTACAAAAATCAATCCCTAAATGATCCTGAAGTCTTGGTCATGTATTCTGATGAGGCAGAGGCGGTCAAACTTTTTGCCAATACCTACCTAGCCATGAGGGTTTCGTTTTTCAATGAACTTGATAATTTCGCCTTGGCCAAGGGCCTATCTAGCGAGGATATAATCAGAGGAGTTTGTGAGGACCCAAGGATAGGCAGCCACTACAACAACCCATCTTTTGGATACGGCGGATATTGCCTACCAAAGGATACCAAGCAGCTTTATGCTAACTTTGATGGCATACCAAATTCTCTTTTTGGGGCCATAGTCGATAGTAACCAAGTAAGGAAAGACTTTATCAGCCAAGATATCTTGGCAAAAAACCCTAAACTTGTTGGGGTTTATAGGCTTGTAATGAAAAAAGGATCGGATAATTTTAGGAAGTCAGCTATCTTTGACCTGATAAACAAGCTAAAAGAAGCGGGTCAAGAGATAATAATCTATGAACCAAACTTAGAAGGCGACAGCTTTGAGGGCATGAAGCTAGTAAACAATATAGAAGAGTTCAAGAAAGCAGACTTAATATTAGCAAACAGGATAGAAGATGACCTAGCAGATATAAAAGATAGGGTCTATACTAGAGATATATTTAATAGGGATTAGAGATATGACAGATAATAATAAAAAATTCGTACCCCATATTAGATCAGAACTTAGGAAATCATTTATAACAGTTCCCGAAGAGATCTATAGGGCAAGTGGGATAAAAATATTTGACAAGAGGATAAAATCACTCTTGTTTACTACAGATTTAGCAATAATTAGAAACTCAAATGCTGATTCTATTATAGCAGTTTACCCATATACACCCCTAGCATCCATAACAGAATCTATAATTTCTATAGCCTCTGTTCCATGCTTTATAGGAGTAGGAGGAGGTACAACTAGAGGACCTAGGTCTAGATACATAGCTATGCATGCAGAGCTAGCAGGAGCCTATGGGGTTGTAGTCAATTCACCAATACCAAATGAGGATATAAAGGCTATATCTGAGATGGTCGATATACCTGTTATAGCTACTGTAGCAAGTTTTGAAAATGATTATATAGGCAAAATCGAATCAGGAGCCCAGATCCTAAATGTATCAGGTGGCAGGTACACATCCGACCTTGTAAGAGAGATTAGGAAAAATATTGGAAATGAATTTCCGATAATTGCCACAGGTGGAAAAACTGGCCAGCAAATACTTGAAACCATAGAAGCAGGAGCAAATGCTATCTCCTACACACCACCATCTAGCTCTGAAGTTTTTGGATCTATGATGGATGCCTATAGAAATGAGGATTTACACTGATGTATGATGGGTTTTTGACAGATGTAGAAGGTATCAAACTAGGACATGCTCAGGATTTTGAAGGAGGGACAGGCTTATCGATCATACTTCCAGATCCTGGTAATACTGCAGGAGTAGATGTTAGGGGAGGAGCGCCAGGCACTCGTGAAACAGATTTATTAAATCCTCTAAACAAGGTCAGCGAAGTCAGTGCCATAATCCTATCAGGAGGATCAGCCTATGGTCTTCAGGCGGCTTCTGCCATTATGAAACTCTTAGAGGCTGACGGGATAGGCTTTGATGTAGGAGTAGGAAAAGTTCCTATCATAAGCCAAGCGGTTTTATTTGACCTATCCTATAAAAATCCAAAAATAAGACCAGATGCAAAGATGGCAGAAGAAGCCTACAAAAATGCATCCTATGATGACAAAAGCCAAGGCATAATCGGAGTAGGGACAGGGGCTACAGTTGCCAAGGCCTTGGGGGGCGATCATATGGTAAAATCAGGCCTAGGACAAGCATCTATAAAAAAAGGTGACCTTGTAGTATCTGCACTTGTTGGATTAAATGCCTTTGGGGATATTTTTGATTATCACAAGGGCGCTCAGATTGCAGGGCCTATGAAAGATGGCAAAATGCTAAAGACTATGGACTATATAGACCAGATCCTAGGTGATTTTTCTGATATAAAACCAACCAATACAACAATTGGTCTAGTAGCGACAAATGCGACTTTTGACAAGGCCCAGATGACAAAAATTGCAGGTATGGCCCATGATGGCTATGCTAGGTCTATAAATCCTGTTCATACAATGATGGATGGGGATACAATCTTCTCACTTGCCACAAACAAAATAAAGGCAGATGTCAACCTTGTTGGTGCTTTGGCAGCAGAAGTCATGTCAATGGCTATAGCCAATGCTATCTATAGTGTAGACTAAAGATAATAAAATAAATAAAAAACTTATAAAAATAAAGGGGAATTTTCTTCCACTTTATTTTTTATATTGTAATAGGATCTTTAACCAGTATAATTATTCCATAAAAGAAAATAACTGATATTCGGGGTGCTATAAAAGGCTGAGATTATACCCATTTAACCTGATAAACGTAATTGTTGCGAAGGAATGTAATGTATGACTATGCTCTTTTTCCGAATTCAGTAGGAAAGGAGTTTTTTTGTGCAAAAATCTTATGTAGATTATTCAGATTGCAAATGTGGGATTTCAGGTTCTAAAAAAGGAGTAAGCGGGGTTAGGTTTAACCTATCACCTATGAGTGATGACTATATAGATATAATCCTAGGAGCCTTGGATAAGGTAGATAGGTCCAAAGTTTGGTCTGCCACAGACCCAACATCAACAGTATATAGGTCAGATAGGTCAGCTATTTTTGATTGTATAAAGGCTTTTTATAAGGCAGCCTACAGGCCAGGAGTCCATATGAATTTAAATGCAACATTTTCAAAAGGTTGCCCAGGAGATACTGATGCTGACTACACCCTAAATGAAAAAAATTATAGGGTTAACGAAGAAAAGTTTAAGGATATCCATTTTGACATTAGCGGAAAATTTGCCCTTTATATTTTCGGTGAAAATTCTTATATGAAAGAAATCGAAACTGTAGTGAATATGGGTGTAGACCGCAATGTCATAGGAGGTACAGGTCACTACACAACATTTTTAAAGGGAGATGTTGATGATATATTTTCTTACCTAGAAGATGTTTTTGCCTATTTAGAAGATAGGGTCAGTCATTTTGTTATAGAGACTTCCCTACTTATAAACTTACCTGAGGAGGAATAAATGAATAAAAAGTTAGAAACTCGTGATTTTGTCTTGGTAGCCTTGATATCTGTAATCTATGGAATAATTTATCTAGGGGCTGTTTATGCAGGGGGATTTTTATCAACTGTCCTAGCCCCATCAGGTCTTGGGATCTTGGGCTATGAGCCATTTTATGGTATATGGTTTATGGCAGCCATCACTGCAAGCTACATTATAAAAAAACCTGGTGTTGGACTTATAACAGAGGTTATAGCTGCTCTTATAGAAGTACTTTTAGGAAATATGTTTGGGCCAATAGTTATAGTTAGCGCTATAATCCAAGGTCTTGGAGTAGAAATTGCCTTTGCCAAAGGCGGTTTTAAGGATTTGTCATACAAAACAACCATGGTTGCTGCTATCCTTTGTACCATTTTTACCTTTATATGGACTGGCTTTAGATCTAACTATCTATCACTTAACTTAGGACTAGTAATATCAATTTTCTGTATAAGACTTATTTCATCAATATTTTTTACAGGATTTTTAAGCAAGCTAATATGTGACAAACTTTATAAAACAGGGGTATTGAGTGGAAAATAGCTTGCTAGATATCAAAAATCTCAATCTTTATATAAAAGATAAGCACATCCTAAAAGATATAGACCTAGAAATTGGTCAGGGTGAGATAGTTTTAATTTGTGGCAAAAGTGGTTCTGGCAAGTCTACTTTTGCCTCTGTTTTATCTGGATATTATAAAAATATAGGAGGAGAAATATCTTTTGATAAGCTTCAAATCGCTGGGGAAAATATTGACCAAGTCAAAACTTATGACAGGCACCCATACGCTCTAGTATCATTTCAAAATGCCAGGCTATCCCTATCAACAAATACACTCAGAGAAGAGCTCATTTTTATATTAGAAAATCTCAGAGCAGATCCAAAAAAGATGGATGATATTGTAGAAAACCAGGCAAAGGCCCACAAATTAGAGGATATACTTGATAAGAAATTTGATAATCTATCTGGTGGTCAGCTACAGATGGCAGCCTTTTGTGCTATAAGTATGATAGATTCTAAAATCTATATTTTGGATGAGCCCTTTGCCAATATAGATAATGAGAAAGTAGAATTCTTGCAAGAATTTATAAAAAAAATGAAGGATGATGGAAAATCTTTTATAATAATAGACCACAGACTGGATGTGTGGGATTTTGTAGATAGGGCTGTGCTTTTATCAAGAGATGGGAAAATTTTAAAAGACCATATAAATTTAGGAGATTTGACTGATGATGACAAGGCAGTCCTTATGGAAAATGGACTTATTAGTCCAGAAGGTTTTTCTGTAGAAAAAAATAAGGACCAAAGCCAAAAGCTAATAAGGGCTAGAGATCTAAGCCTTTCCTATGGTGATGGTAAAATTTTATTAAAAGATGCGAATTTTGATATCAAAAAAAACAAAATGACAGCTATCACTGGCCAAAGTGGAACAGGTAAATCAAGTCTTTTTAAGGTTTTGCTTAAAAAACTTGCCTATGATGGGTCGGTAAAAATAGATGGTAAAGAAGTAAAAGCCTATAAAAACAAAGATTATTACAAAAATATAGGCCTAGTTTTCCAAGATCCTACCCTCCAGTTTATAACTACAAGCCTCAGGGATGAGATCAAGCTAAATATGGATATATCCGATGAAAAAATATCTAATTTTTTAGAAAAATATGGCCTAGATACCTACCTTGATAGGTCCCCTTGGACTCTTTCCCAAGGTGAGCAAAGAAGGCTTGCAGTTGTCATAATGGTGCTGATGGGCAAAAAAATACTTTTAGTAGATGAGCCAACCTATGGTCAAGATTTGGAAAATTCTATAAAAATAATGGATGAACTAAAAGATTTGTCAAAAAACGCAAGCATAATCTTTACTAGTCATGACAAATCCTTGGTAAATATGTATGCTGATGAAATTTTTGAGATAAAGGATAAGAAGGTGAAAAGACTTGATCGATAATATGAACCCTAGCTATAAAACTATATCTATTTTGCTAAGCTCTTTGATATTGGGATTTTTCTCATCATACAGGTTAAATATTTTTGTAATCTTCCTATCCATAATTTTTACTATAACATCAAAAAGGGCTGACTATAAACAAATTATAAAAGTTTTGATCCCAATAATAATCCTGTCTTTTTCTTTTTTTATGGCAGGCTTTAAATATAATGCCAAGGCTGTTGGTGGAGGGACTCTGGGAGCAGATTCCATGGTATATAAACTAGAAAATGGCCTTAACCTAGGTACAAGGATAGGTGCTTTTGGGCTTTTGGGCCTTTGTTTTTCACAAAGTACTGATAAAATTGATTTGATTTATAGTTTCATCCAACAACTAAAGATGCCAAATGAAATGGGTTATGGGATCTTATCTGCTATAAATTTGATACCAAACCTAAAAGAGGACCTAGAAAAGGTAAAGCTATCCTACGAAATTAGGGGAGTGAAAACAAATTTTCTAAGCATGAAGCCTATTTTTACTCTCCTTGTCAGATCAGTTAGGTTTTCTGATAATATAGCATCGGCAATGGAAGCCAAGGCCTTTGGCCCAAATAGGACTTATTATAAAACGATAGAAGTAAGGCCTATTGATTATGTTTTTCTTCTAGGATTTCCTCTTTTGATATTGGTCCTAGGAATAGTCTCAAAAATCTACTAAATTATTGACAAATTGCCATATCAATAGTATTATCTATAGGTAATCTCTACTCCGTAGTATAAACGGGGTCAATAGTCCACAGGGAGGTGAAAATATGAATAATTACGAAGCAGTATTGATTTTCAAAGCTGACTTAGCTGACGCAGAC
Organism: Anaerococcus mediterraneensis; assembly: GCF_900128415.1. Classification (NCBI taxonomy): domain Bacteria; kingdom Bacillati; phylum Bacillota; class Tissierellia; order Tissierellales; family Peptoniphilaceae; genus Anaerococcus; species Anaerococcus mediterraneensis. The sequence continues at coordinate 136,261 of NZ_LT635772.1, read as the reverse complement.
AGAACAGCCCTTCTAGATAGATTTAAAGGTCATATCGAAGAAAACGGCGAAGTTGAATCAGTTGATGATTGGGGCAAGAAAAGACTAGCTTATGAGATCAACGATCTTAGAGATGGTTACTACTATATAGTAGACTTTAAATCTGAGCCTGATCATATCAAAGAATTTGAAAGAAGACTAAGACTTTCAGACCAAATTCTAAGATACATGGTTATAAGAAAAGAGGACTAATTTGAATAAAGTTGTATTGATAGGTCGCCTAGTTAGGGACCCAGAACTAAGCAATACCCAAAGTGGTAGAGCAGTATGCACATTCACATTAGCAGTTGATAAAAATTTCAGCAATGAGAAAAGAAGAGAAGCGGAAGCAGCTAATCGTCCGACAGCAGATTTTCCAAGGATAACAGTTTGGGGTAGACAGGCAGAAAATGTCGCTAGATACCTAAGCAAAGGAAGTCAATGCGCAGTAGATGGTAGGATCCAAACTGGCTCTTACCAAGATAGAGAAACAGGAAAAACAATCTATACAACAGGTGTTGTTGCTGACAATGTTGAGTTTTTAGGTGGCAGATCTGATAATTCTAGGTCTAACCAGGGCTCATTTGCAGGAGACAATCAAGATTATTATAGTAATGACTATTCACAGGTCAACAATTCCTACAACAATCAAGGAAATAACAACAACCAGACCAATAATTTTTCTGGTAATGATGATTTCTTTGATGATGACTTTACTGAAATCCAAGACGATGGCAGGATTCCATTCTAGAAAATAAAAAGAAAGGAATTATAATGGCACCTAGAAGATTTAAACCAAGAAAAAAGGTAGATCCATTTGTAAAAGACCCATCTAAGGTAATAGACTATAAAGATGTTGAAACTCTAAAAAGATTTGTTACTGACAGAGGTAAGATTCTTCCAAGAAGAGTTACAGGTCTAAATGCAAAACATCAAAGAGAAATCACAAGAGCAATCAAAAGAGCTAGACAAGTAGCTTTATTGCCTTACGAAGAACAATAATATAAAAAAATATATAAAAATTTCAATAAGCAAGCAAGGGGTGCGCAAGCATCCTTTTTTTATTTAAAAAAACATAGAGTTATTTAAAAGTAAAAGTATAATTATATGATGAAATAGGGACTTGTAAATATTTGTCAAATTTATAGATTTGCTATTATCTATCTAATTATAAGAAATTTTATAAATTTAACTTTTATTTATATCCTATATTATAAAAATCAAAGGAGGAATTATGTTCGTAGAAATTATTTCTCTCATTGTCGCTATTTTGGCCCTAGTATTTATGGGCTATCAGGTCAAAGAGAGAATAATGCCTGTATCTAAGGGCTCAAAAAGAATGAGCGAGATCTCAGGCTACATCAAAGAAGGAGCTATGACTTTTATAGCTAGCGAGTATAAGTTTATAGCTATTTTTGTCGTTGTTGTTTCCATACTTATAGCAATCTTCTTGAGTGTTAAAATCATGGTTTGCTATATCATAGGTTCTGTATTTTCTATGCTTACAGGCTTTATTGGTATGAGGGTTGCAACAGAATCAAATGTTAGGTGTTCAAATGAGGCAATGGAGGGTGGTACAAATGCCGCTTTGAAACTTGCTTTTTCAGGTGGATCAGTTATGGGTATGGCTGTTACAGGTCTAGGATTTTTAGGTCTTGTTATTACCTACATGATCTTTAGAGACCCAGCTATAGTTATGGGTTATTCACTAGGAGCATCATCAGTTGCACTTTTTGCTAGAGTTGGTGGCGGTATCTATACAAAGGCTGCTGACCTTGGTGCAGACTTAGTTGGTAAGGTTGAAGCAGGTATCCCAGAAGATGACCCTAGAAACCCAGCTACTATCGCTGATAACGTTGGTGATAACGTAGGAGACGTTGCTGGTATGGGAGCAGACTTATTTGAATCTTATGCTGGTGCTATTATTTCAGCTATTACCCTAGGACTTGTAGTTTATGGGGATAATGGTCTTCACTTTACACTTCTGCTTACATCTATTGGTATAGTTGCAAGTCTAGTTGCTACAATATTATTTATGAGTAAAAAACACAAGGACCCACAAAAAGGTCTTATGACTACTATATATGTTTCAGGAGCTATAGTATTGATTGCTTCTATCATTTTATCATTTGCTTACTTTGGCAATATGAAAGCAGCTATAGCAATCATCACAGGTATTGTAGTTGGTATTGGTATTGGACTACTTACAGAAGTTTATACTTCTGACCACTACAAATTTGTAAAAAATATAGCAGAAGAATCTAAAACAGGTGTTGCTACAAACATCATAGCAGGTCTTTCTACTGGTATGCTTTCAACAGTATTTCCAATAATCCTTATAGCACTTGGTATCATAGTTGCTTATTGGGCTGATGGAGTATTTGGTATAGCCCTATCAGCAGTAGGTATGCTCTCTACAACAGCTACAACAGTTACAGTTGACGCATATGGACCAATCACAGACAACGCTGGAGGTATAGCAGAGATGTCAGGACTTCCTCCAGAAGTTAGAGATATTACAGATGAGCTTGACTCAATAGGTAATACAACAGCAGCTATAGGCAAGGGTTTTGCTATAGGATCAGCAGCCCTTACAGCCCTATCACTATTTGTAACCTATTCACAAACTCTAAACCTAGATTCAATTTCTATCCTTGATAGCCATGTAGTAGCAGGTATGTTTGTTGGAGCTATGCTTCCATTCTTATTTACAGCACTTACAATGAACTCAGTTGGTAAGGCTGCAACAGAAATGATCGAGGAAGTTAGACGTCAATTTAGAAATGATCCAGGTCTACTAGAAGGAACTAGCGAACCTGATTATCAAAAATGTATAGAGATTTCAACATCAGCATCTCTAAAAGAGATGATCTTGCCAGGTGTTCTTGCAATAATAGTACCAATCTTTGTTGGTTTAGTATTTGGACCAACAGCTCTTGGCGGTCTTTTAGCAGGAGCTCTTGTTACAGGAGTATTGATGGCAATCTTTATGTCAAATGCAGGTGGAGCTTGGGACAATGCTAAAAAATACATCGAAACCTTCGATGGTGAAGATGGAAAAGGCTCTGAAGCTCACAAGGCAAGTGTAGTTGGTGATACTGTCGGCGATCCATTCAAAGACACATCAGGACCAGCACTAAACATCCTTATCAAGCTAATGACAGTAGTATCAGTAGTTTGTGCAGGACTATTTATATAATTTTTTGACCTTATCCTTTGGATAGGGTCTTTTTTTATATAAAAAAATAAATTTGGGGTAGAAGATAAGAAGGAGGAAAAAATTATGTTAGATTTTATTTATGATATACCAACAAGGATACATTTCGGCAAAGATGCCCTAGATTACATAGGAGAAGAAGCGAAAAAATACGGCAAAAAATTTCTCTTAACTTATGGTGGTGGATCTATAAAGAAAAATGGGATATATGACAAGGTTGTAAAAGAGCTAAAAGAAGCTGGAATAGAAATCTTTGAACTGGGCGGGATTGAGCCAAACCCAAGGATAGAATCAGTTAGAGAAGGTGTGAGGATTATAAAAGAAAATAATATAGATGCCATCCTTGCTGTAGGTGGAGGATCTACTATAGATGCTTCTAAATTTATGGCGGCAGGTGCCAAGGCAGACTTTGATCCATGGGACTTTATCTCAGAGAAAAAACCAATGAGTCCAGCCATCCCACTTCTAAGCGTCCTAACCATGTCAGCGACAGGTTCTGAGATGGACTGCGGTGGAGTTATAACAAATCCAGAAACTACAGAAAAATTGGCATCAGGCCATCCAGACACTAGGCCAAAAGTTTCTTTTCTAAATCCAGAGCTAACATATACGGTTAGTCCTTACCAAACAGCTTGCGGCAGTGCTGATATTTTAAGCCATATATTAGAAACATATTTTAATATCAATGAGTCTATGTATATGCTAGATAGGATCATGGAAGCCTTGATCAAAACTGTTATCAAATATGGACCTATAGCAAAAGATGATCCAGAAAACTACGAAGCCAGGGCCAATCTCATGTGGGCATCATCATGGGCTATCAATGATTTTATAGGCAATTCTTCTAAGGCTAGCTGGTCAAACCACCCTATGGAGCATGAGCTATCAGCCTTTTATGATATAACTCACGGCCTAGGGCTGGCAATCCTCACCCCAAGATGGATGGAATATGTCCTAAATGAAAAAACGGTCCACAAATTTTATGATTTGGGAGTAAATGTTTTTGACATTGATAAAAACGAAGACCCTATGACAGTGGCCAAAAAAACTATTGACAAATTTTATGAATTCTTCTTTGAAAAACTCGGTCTAGATAGAAGTCTAAGCGATATCGGCATAGACAAAGACCACTTTGATCAGATGAGCCAAAAAGCTTGTGGCAAAAAAGGAGTCATAAGAGGTTTTGTAGACCTAAGGCCAGAAGATGTCAAAAAAATTTATGAGATGAGCTTATAGTGGGGAAAGAGCTCAGATCAATTTATTTTCTAGAATATCTGGTCCAGATTATAGGGTCAGCAGGATTTTTTCATTTACTAGATACAAATAAAAATATAAGCTTTGTATTTTTAGGCCTTTACTTTTTGTGACTAGGTCTTATGCTTTATCACAACTATAAACTACTGGGCAAGATAAATATTTATTATTTAAACACAGATATAATCTTTGTGATCTTGGTAATGGGGATCCCAAGGCTGATAAAAATAGGATATGGCCTAGAAATTTTGCTAATGATTATAATTTCTATATTATATGCTTATTTTATGGCAAAAGACAAGGAAAAAGAGATAGGAAAACTTGGCTGAGATAATTTGAATTGTAGAAATCTAAGGGAAGTTTAATCCAAACTGCCCTAGATCTAGTAGAATCCTCATCCCTTATCTAGGGCAAGTTATCCATTTTTTATCTCAAGAAGGATTCCATTCTTTATCTTTAGTGTGATTCCATACCTTATATCGAGTAGGATCCCACCCCTTGTATTTGAGCAGGATCTCACTCCTTATCTAGAGCAGGTTCCCACCCCTTATCTCGAGCGGAGTCGAGAGATCCCGCCTATATAACTATTTTGGATATGAGATTTCTCCACTCACTACGTTCGGTCGAAATAAGGGGGGGTATGTCTATAAAAATTTTAACAAAACAAAAAGCTTGGATAAAACCAAGCTTTTTTTATTGGAAATATTTGGCCTGAGCCTTGTAGAGGTCAGAGTATTTGTTTTTGTATTTCATTAGGTTTTCGTGGCTGTCAAAGGCTACAGCCTTGGCGTTATCTATGACCAAAATCTTGTCGGTAAATCTCGATGAACTCATCCTATGGGAGATGAAGATTGCAGTTTTACCTTCTGTCATTTCATTGAAATGCTCGTAGACCTTGCTCTCTGCAAGTGGGTCTAAGGACGCTGTTGGCTCATCTAGGATTAGGAAATCTGTATCCTGGTAGATAGCCCTAGCTATGGCAAGCTTTTGTTTTTGGCCAAGGGATAGGTCTGTAGCATTTTCGTAGATATCCTTATTTAGGTAGGTATCAAGACTATTTTCTAACTCACTGACTCTCTCATCTAGGTCAAGCTCTTTTAAAATCTTATCAGTTTTCTCTTTGTCAAAATCCTTGTTTGCAATAATATTTTCCTTTATGGTAAAAGGCATGATGGAAAAGTCTTGGAAGACTCCGCTGATTTTTTCATAAAGGGATTTTTTGCTGATCTTTTTTATGTTCACGCCATTATATAAAATTTCTCCCCTGTCTATATCAAAAAATCTTAAGAGGAGCTTAACTATAGTTGTCTTGCCAGCGTTATTGACACCGACAATTGAGATTTTCTCACCCTTATTTATCTTAAATGACAAGTTGTCAATTATTATCCTATCAGATCCTGGATAGGTAAATGTCACGTTTTTAAATTCTAGACTCTGGAAATCTCCTGCCTCTTCGAAAGATTCTTCTTTATCAGATTCTAGGATATAAAATTCATAAAGGGGTTCTAGGTTGGCAAGACTCATTATAAAGTCTGCTAACTCCGAAAACATGGTCTGAAAGGCTGTCATAAAGTTTTCATTGGCAGCTATTATTGCAGAAAATGATCCAAATGAGATCTGTGGTCCGTAGGAAGTCGATAAAGTCCTCATTGCCACATAGGTGTAGGAGACTAATCTTAGAACTGATTCTAAGAAGATTTTTAGAGCACCCATCTTGGCCTCAAAGCCGAATTTATCTTCAAACCCATCCATCATTTGGTCTAAGTATCCTTGGGTTTTGGATTTGACCATAGGTCCTAGGTCGAAAACCCTAATTTCCTTTTGGTAGTGGGGACTTGCCATGAGGGAGAAATAATAGGAAAATCTTCTGTTAATATTTACTATTTCTAGGTTAAACTTGCTGGTATAGGCTGATTCCTTGCCATTTACAAAAATTATGAGCAGGGAAATCAGGATAGAAAATCCGACCAAGTAGGGTGAAAAGGATATGATGATGATAGCAGTACCAATCATGGTTGCAAGGCTTGTGATGATATCCTTGAGTGTATATAGGAGGTTGTGGATAGCTCCCATATTTATAGCAGCATTGGCCTTTTCCTTTAGGTCTAGGGTGTGAGGATTTTCTATGTTTTGATAGGTTAAATCCATGGCTTTTTTGGCAAGCTCAAAGGTCAAATAATCATTAATTCCCTGGCGTCTTACAAATTCTTCTCTGTTTAGTAGTCTTTCAAGACTTTCTAGGAGGATTTTTCCTATAATTAAGAGTAGAACAATTTTTATAAAGTCGTTAGCTGGCTTTGGGTCTGTGATTTGGTTAATAAAAATCATTGGCACAAAGACATTGACCATAGTTGCAGCTGCTGGAGCTAGGGCATTTAGGATAATTACCGGTATATAAAGAGGATCATTTTTTGCTGTAATTTTTGCAAAAAGCCATAGGGCTTTTAGTTTATTTTTCATTCTTTTCCTCCAAGTAGTATTTTCTTTGGGATTCGTACATTTCCTTGTAGATCCCATTTTGTTTTAAAAGTTCATCATGAGTTCCATATTCGGTGATCTTTCCACCGTTAAGGAGCATGATTTTATCACAAAACCTGGTTGATGCTAGTCTGTGAGAGATAAAAATCAAGGTCTTGTCTCTACTTATTTCTTCTAGGTCCCTGTAGATTTTTTCTTCTGCTAGGGCATCGAGGGCTGCTGTTGGCTCATCCATGATAAGGGCTCCTGCATTTTCTTTATAAAGGGCTCTTGCTATTGCAAGTTTCTGGTTTTCTCCACCGGAGAAAAGTGTCCCATCATCGTGGATATTACGAGTCATTTGGGTGTCAATGCCCTTTAGAAGTTGGTCAAGCTTATAGGCAAGGCCTGCCTTTTTTAGTGAGTCGACAACTCTTTCTCTGTTGATATTTTCATCAGTTGCTGCCACATTTTCTGCAATAGAAACTGCAAGGGGCTCAACATTTTGAAGGACTGTTGCAAAGGCGGCATATCTTTCCTTTAGGTCAAGGTCATTGGCATTTATGCCATTAATAAAAATCGCACCTTCTGTTGGCTTATAAAGGCCAAGGATTAGGGAAACTATGGTAGACTTGCCAGCTCCATTTACACCTACTATTGCAATTTTTTCTTTTTCACGAATTTTAAAAGATAAGTCTTCCAAAACATTCACATCAGAAAGGGGATAGGAAAAGCTAACATTTCTAAATTCAATTGACATAGGGCCTGTTATTTTTTTCTCGCCCGCATCTGATTTAAGGTCAGCCCTTATCATGTCAAAACCATCGCTTACATAAAGGAGGTTTGACCTGGTTTGGGCTATATTTGTTACGAGAGTCAAGACAACATTAGAATAAATCGCAACTGATGTGATGATTAAGGTTAGGTTTTTAAGGGTGATTTGGTCTGCCAAAATTTTTCCTGTTAGGAAATAATAGCAAAGGGCTTCTACCCCTACAAGGAGGACTGCAAGGACAGGAGAGAGATACATTTCAGGTTTTATAAAGGTCCTTGAAATCTTAACTACATTTGCCACAAGAGGTTTAAAACCATCTATAAATCTGTCTTTGAAAGAAAATACTCTGATATCCTTGGCAAAACGAAAATCGGATGCTTCCTTGTAATAGGAGTCAGTTTTTCTCCTAACCTTGTTAAGTTCGCCCATGTGGGAGTGCCTATACTTGTCGGTATAAGTCCTAATTGCCAATTGGATTATTATCGAAATTATGGCAAGGATAAAAATTAAGGGGCTTAATCTTGCCATAATTATTGATATAATCACAAAGGAAACAAGATTTGCCAAAAGCTTATACATATCGTGGTAAATACCCTCAAGGCCTGTGACATTGTTAGAAAAAGGTTCAAAACCTCTGGAAAATTCGGCCATAAAAAGAGAGTTTTCTCCGAGGCCATAATCCATTTCCATAATAGGACCGCTTGCCTTTATAAAGGATTCAAGCCTTGTCCCCATATAGGTTGCGTAAGTTCTACGCTCTATCTGGTTTGAAACCATAGAACAGATAAAAATTATTAGGGCGTAGGCTAGAATTACGAGAATCATTGTCTTTAGGTCGGTGTTTTTTTCTATGAGACCAACCAAGTAATACATGATAAAGGCTTGGATTATTGGAATAAGGCCTGCTGTTATAGGATAAAGAATGAGGGATAATTTAATTTTGAGATTATCCTTGAAAGGCTCATAGGCCATTTTTAGAAGGTCAAAATTTGATAACTTATCCGCTCTTAAGTATGATTTTATGACTTCTTCGTCATTTAAATTTTGAGCTAGATTTTCTTTTAGGTTTTTAAGATTCTTTCCCATGATTTTCCTCCTTTATATCCTTAGAAAATTCTCTAAGTTCTTCTATTACTTTTTCAAAACCAGGACGTCTTAAATAATAATAGGTCTTCCTGCCGTCAATATAAGCGCCGATAAAGCCGCAAACGTGAAGCTGACTTATGTGGTAAGAAAGGGTAGCAGGTGTTATATAAAGCTTGTCAGAAAGCTCTTTTGCATAGTAATTTCTCTCCTTTAAGAGATCTAGGATGTCAATCCTAGTTGTATCTCCTAGGATTTTTAGGTATTGACTAAGGTGTTTTAGCTTGTTTTCCTTTTCGACAAAGTCTTTATTTGAATAAATTCCAAACTTGATGAAGGCATCATCGTAATCTTCTGATATAAACTGAATCATTGTCATATTTGGTGCAAGGATTAAGCCGTATATATTAAGTGGTTGTTCTCTTCTTACAAGAAAATCATTCAGTCCAACCTGATTTACAATTTCATAGACTTTTTTGTAGTCATCTTTTTTTATTTTTTCAAAATGTTCTGTAAACTCATCTTGAATTTTTGGAAAATTATTTTCTAAAATCTCACAAATTTTTTCTAAAAGTAGATAAAGTCTATTGAATATTGATTCTTTATTGGAAAAAGACCTTAAAAGTGCCATAGAAAGCTTATCTTCGTAGGGTAGACTAGCTATTAAGCTTAGAAAGTCTGATTTTAAAGCTTTTTTTGACCATTCTTTTATAGTTGTAGACTTTAATTCTGGATCATCTATGTCAACACCTATATATCTTAAAAAAGATAGGTTGAAGACTAGGTCAAAGACATCATAGGAAAAGTCTTTAATAGAGTTAACATTGATATTTTGGAAAACACCTGCCATAAAAGGCAAATATTTTCCATCGTTTTCTGTAAATATGTAAAAAAGATTTAAAATATCCTCATTTTGGTCATGAAAAAACTCTTCTAGATAGGGGAGGGCTTCCTTTTTTACACTTCTAACAAAGTCAGTATAGGCCTTATTGTTGTAAAAAGCAGTATCTAGAGAAGTTAAATTCATATCCTGGGAGTAATTAAAACCTGGATAGGAATCCTCAAAAGAGAACAAGTTTTTGTTCTTAGAAGCTAGGTAGTCTGTGTAAAGATAAATCATAAGGCCTGCTTCATTTACAAGCAAGGGTTTTTCTATGAGATTAAAATTATTAAAGTTTGATTTCATAATATATCCTTTCTTAGATTTATATCTAATGTTTATTTTTATCTTAGATTTCTATTAACTTAATTATAAGATGAATCTCATCTAATATCAATAGGTAAATGTTTGATATTAATCTAAGAGTATTAGAGGGAAAATTTTCCTTGACATTATTTTCTATAAGATTTAAAATTTAATTATACAAGGGAGTTCTTGATAGATCTGAGAGGAGGCTTAGCCTCGACCTTACCTGATTTGGATAATGCCAACGTAGGTATGTATATTTTATTCTTATACACTCTTTTTGAACTTATTAGGACAGGCCTTGGGTCTGTTCTTTTTTTGTATATAAGCTTTGGAGGTTAAAAATTAAAGCGATTATTAATTAGAAGAATGAATTTGCGGTAGATTGGGGGCACCACCTTCTATCGCTAAAGAAAACAATGTAAGGAGATTTTATGAAAGAAATTAGAAAAGCATTGACCATTGCGGGTTCAGACTCCAGTGGAGGCGCCGGTATCCAAGCAGACATCAAAACTATGACTGTAAATGGGGTTTTTGCCATGAGTGCAATTACAGCCTTGACTGCCCAAAACACAACCGGCGTAAGTGATATTTTAGAAGCAAGTCCAGAATTTATGAAAGAACAATTAGATTCAGTTTTCACAGATATTATGCCGGATGCAGTTAAGATTGGCATGGTATCTTCTAGGGAAATAATCGAAGTTATAGCAGAAAGACTAATAAATTACAAGGCCAAAAATATAGTTGTGGACCCTGTGATGGTTGCAACAAGCGGGGCAAAATTATTAAAAGATGACGCCATCAAGACCTTAGAAGACAAACTTTTCCCACTTGCAGATGTCCTAACACCAAATATACCAGAAGCTGAGATTTTAATAGGGGAGGAAATTGCAAGTGTAGAGGAGATGGAGGCAGCAGCAAAGAAAATTTCTGATAAATATCAATGTGCGACCCTGCTTAAAGGGGGACACGCCATAAATGATGCCAACGACTATCTATATGCAAATGGCACTGGCACTTGGTTTAAGGGCAAAAGAATCGATACAAAAAACACTCACGGTACAGGATGTACCCTATCATCAGCAATTGCAGCAAACCTCGCTAAAGGCTTCCCAATGGAAATTGCGGTAAAAAAAGCCAAGGACTATATATCAAATGCCCTTGCCGATGGCCTAGATATAGGAAAGGGCTCAGGCCCTATGAACCACGCCTTTGATATAAAAGATTCCTACAAGGAGGTCTACGATGAGAAAGACTTCTAATTTTGAAAACGGCCTCATATGGTTTGGGGCCGGAGTTTCCATAGCAGAAATTATCACCGGTACTTATTTTGCACCACTCGGTTTTAAAAACGGACTTATGGCAATTCTTATTGGTCACCTAATTGGAGCAGTTCTCCTTTACATGGCAGGCCTAATTGGCGGCATGAGCGAAAAATCAGCTATGGAGACTGTAAAAATGTCCTTTGGCCAAAAAGGCGGCTTATTTTTTGCATTTCTAAACGTCCTACAACTTGTGGGTTGGACTGCTATCATGATCTATGACGGGGCGATTTCATCATCCCACGTCTTTAACACAAGCCATATTTTATGGGCCCTTGTGATAGGTATTTTGATTTTAGTTTGGATAAAAATAGGAATTTCAAATCTTGGAAAACTAAACACAGTTTCCATGTCACTTTTATTTATCCTAACAATCGTTCTTTCCTTTAAGATATTTAAGGGAGTTGACTTTTTGTCAAAACCAGCGGCTGATGCTATGAGTTTTGGTCTTGCAATAGAGCTTGCTGTAGCCATGCCACTTTCTTGGTTGCCATTAATTTCTGACTACACAAGAGAGGCCGAAAACCCAAGGGCTGCAACACTCACATCAACAGCAATCTACAGCATCGTTTCAATCTGGATGTATGTAATTGGTATGGGAATGGCCCTTATAACAAAGGAAAGTGATATTGCCATGATTATGGTAAAATCAGGTCTAGGTCTTGGAGCTATGGTTATAATAATATTGTCAACTGTGACAACAACCTTCCTAGATGCCTATTCTGCAGGCATTTCCGCCGAATCTTTATCAAAAAAAGTGAACGGTCAAAAAATAGGTATAATTGTTACAATCATAGGTACAATTGGGGCAATAATTTTCCCAATGGATGATATAACTGAATTTTTATACCTAATTGGCTCAGTCTTTGCACCAATGATAGCAATCCAAATCGCAGATTATTTTATACTGAAAAAAGACAAATCAAATTCAGACGTATATTATAAAAATATGATAATCTGGTTAATAGGCTTTATCGCAAATAGGGCATTTCTAAAGATGGACCTATTCATAGGTTCGACCATATCTTGTATAATTGTTGTGATAATAGTTAAAGTTTTAGCTGAAAAATTAATAAAAGATTAAAAAAAACGAGCAGACCTTGGAAAACCAAGCAAGCTCGTTTTTTAAAAATTATCTAAAATTATTTTATGGAAGCAAAGATGAAGGATACCTCAAGACCCGGATTTTTATTTTTTATAATTAATTTACCGCCATGTAGGTTTGCTATCTGTTTTGAAATAAAAATCCCTAGGCCGTGCCTTGTAATATTGGTCAAATCTTCTTCGTCAATTCTTTTTATAATATTTTCAGAAATCCCCTGGCCTTGATCAAGGATAGAGATTACTAAGCTATCATCTGGGTCAGCAAGAGTCACAAAGATCTTCCCATCTGTATAAGCTAGGGAATTTTTTAGGATATTTTCCACCATCCTATAAAACAAATTGGAATCTATTTTGATTTTTATATCTTGTTGTTTTAGCTTGTTTTCAAAAATGATTTCCCTTTCAGGGTTTTCGTTTAACTTATCAACTATAAGTTTTCTGATAACTTTAATAGGGGGTTCAGTCCTAAAACTCTCCTTATCAATGTTTGTAAGTGATAGGGTGAGATTTAAGCCTTCGAGTATATTTGAAATTTTTTGGACTTGGTTTTGGATATTCTGAGTATCCAGGTCACTTTTATTTTCCTTACTTGCTTCCCATGAAATTTTGGCAAGAGGAGTTCTGACATCATGGCTTAAGCTCCTAATCCACTTGTCCTGTGAGATTTTTAGATTATTATATTTTTTGTTGGCCCTATTTATCGAAACTGCCAAATCCCTTAATTCTCCATTTTCATTAAGAATTTCGTAGTCGTCTTCAAAGAGTTTATCAATTGCATTTTGAAAAGGGATTATATTTTTAAATATATCCTTAATATCGATTCTATAAAAAATATAAACAAAGAGTAAAAATAAAATTAAAAATAGGGCAAAAATCCACAAATTAAAAATTAAATTTTTGTAGTTATAATAATTAAAGGGCAACTTATCTAGAGAATTTTTTGGATAGGCAAAAAGGATTAGGCCATCTCCTATAATATAGGTAAAAACGGGATAATCAGCCAAGTAGTACCTGGTAAAGCCAGCTACATCCGTGATCTCGAATTTATTTTTAACCTCTTTTGGCTTGTTGAAAGATTCTATGACTTTGCCATTTTTATCGAGTCTTAGGGCCCAAATATCATTTTCTTTTAAAAAGTTCTTATTATTTTCGTTGAGATAGGTATATGTTTTGTTATTAGCTATATAAGTATAAACGTCGTTAGGATTTGGATATTTATCTCCCAACTTGTAGTTTAGGTAGAGAAAGACCATTAGCAAAAATGTCAGAAAAAACATCAGGGCAAGGATTCTTATGACGATTTTTTTAAATCTTTTTATTATATAATTAAACATATTAGTCTTCCTTCACAAGTTTATATCCCAGACCCTTGATGGTTATCAAGATTTTTGGATCTCTCGGATTGTCTTCGAGTTTTTCACGAATCCTATAGATGTGGGTTATCAATGTGTTTTCATAACCATAGGAATCTTCCCAAATATTTTCCAAAATGCGGTCAATCGAGACAATCATATTTATATTATCAGCCAAATAGGCTAGGATTTTAAATTGGGTAGCAGTTAGAGGGATTTCCTTTCCATTTTTTATGAGGATGCCCTTGGACTTATCGAAAATTACCTTGCCTAAAGATATTCTTTCCCCGTTTTTAATTTTTTTGCTCCTTCTTAAAACCGCATCAATCCTCCAAAGGAGTTCATCAGGGAAAAATGGCTTAACTAGGTAGTCGTCGGCCTTGTTTTCAAAACCTTCCTTCCTATCATCTATCCCATCAAGGGCAGAGAGGATTATGACTGCCATATCTGAAGTCTTTCTTATTTCCTTTAATAGATCAAAACCGCTCCCGTCGGGTAGCATTAGGTCAAGGACCACTAGGTCAATTTTGAAATTTGCAAGCTTAAACCTTGATTCCTTGAGGTTTTTGGCGGTATAAACTTTTTTAAAACCCTTATCTTTCAAAAAATTATATAAATTTTCCAATAAATTTGTTTCGTCATCTACTATTAGTATGTTGAAATTTTTTCTAAAATCCATTTATCTCCTCCTTGCTATCCTAATTATACACCAGACTTTTAGATTTTTGGTTTTTGTGATGTAAAAGTGACCTGACTTAAAGCTTATTTTTATCTTAGCCTGGTATCTTTTTTGTAGGAGGAATAATTATGAAAAAAATCTTAGAAATAAAAAATTTACAAAAATCATATAACAAGAAGAAAGTCCTAGATATTGACTCTTTGGCAATAGAGGAAGGAGCTATTTATGGCCTAATAGGCAAAAATGGAGCTGGAAAGTCAACTCTTATGAAGCTTATACTTGGACTTGTTAAAAAAGACGGAGGGGAAATTAGGGTTTTTGGCCAAGAAGTAAGTCCCAAAAACCAAAAGGACCTTAACAAAAATCTCGGAGCCTTAATTGAAAATCCATCTTTCTACGACCACTTAAGTGGCTATGAAAATCTTGAAATAATTTGCGAGCTTAAGGGAATAGATAAGGCAGAAATTTCAAAAACACTTGACCTTGTTGGCCTTAATAATGTGGGCAAGAAAAAAGCAAGGGATTATTCGCTAGGCATGAAACAAAGACTTGGAATTGCCATAGCCCTAATCGGAAGTCCAAAGTTATTAATCCTTGATGAACCAATAAATGGCCTTGACCCTCAGGGAATTGAGGAAATGAGAAACTTATTTAAAAACATAGTAAAAAACACTTCTACAAGCATTCTGATTTCTTCACACATCCTTGATGAGATGGAAAAAATCTCCACCCACATCGGTATCCTCAAGGAAGGAAAATTAACTTATAATGGAAGTTTGGAAGACTATAGAAAACTTCATCCACCATTTATTTCCATCCAAACATCTGACAATCAAAAGGCCCTTGCCCTTTTAGATATGGATCAAACAAGGATAGATGGTAAAAAGATTATTTTGGGCAAAGTTTCTAACCAAAATATTTCTGAAATAGTAAATTTCTTGCATGGAAAGGTTGATATATACAGAATTGAAGAAGAAAAAGAAAGCCTAGAAAAACTTTTTATCGAAGAAAGCAGGTCTTAATATGGCAAACTTAGAAAGAAAAAAATACAAAAGACTTGGGATAAATTTTTTAATCCTAATAGTATTTTTCGCTCAAATGCTAGTGGTGGCAGGGGTCAGCCATTCAAAATCATTTGTAGAGGGAAATTATCCCCTAGCCTATATCTTAGACACATATCTGTTTATTTCCTTATTGATAAATCCGATTTTAATCTCATCTTTGGTGAAAAAAGTGATTGAAATCGAGGAAAAAAACAAGATGTGGCAGCTGCAAGTAAGTCTTGGAGAAAAAGTAAACTCTATACTTATAAATAAATTTAAAAACCTATCACTAAAGTTAGTTTTATTGCAAATAGTAGAAGCTATTGTCTTTCTCCTACTAGCAAAAAGGTCGGGTCATTTTAATATGGACACTGACATGCTTCTAAGATTTGCCTTGGTAAACCTATCCGCCATAATAATAAATTTATTTTTTATGGCCCTATTTATGATAATAGAAATGAAAGCAAAAAGAGTCTACACCCTATCATTTATAGGGATAATTGGAGGGCTAACTGGAGTAATAACCATGCTTACATCAGAGACCCTCGCTTTTGTAAATCCCTTTGCTTGGATGGCAAGTTTATTAAATATTTCTTATGTAAGCGAAGGCGGGAAATTTATCCAGGTTCTAAATCCAATAAATTTTTGTACACCAATCATTGCTTTTATTCTTTTAATAGCTTGTCTAACATACCTAAAGGCAATGAAAACTTATAATCTATACAAGGACTAGGAGGACTTATGTTAAAATTAGAATTAAAAAAAATAAAGTTTACAAATATCTTGTTGGTAAGTCTAATAATTCCCTTACTAGCTAACGCCTTTGGCCTTATAAACTATATGGGAAATAGGGAAACATTGGCCCATGAATGGCAATCTTTGTGGACCCAGGTGAGCTTGTTTTACTTTTCATTTTTCTACATTCCCTTAATTGCAATCGTAATAGCAAGCCTTTGGGCGACAGAACACAGGGCAGGCCTAAAATTTATTAGACTTAGCCCAAAGAAAAATATGGCTTTTGTGGGAGCAAAGTTGATTTTATCCTTTATTATAATTTGCCTTTGCCAAATATATTTTTTGGTTCTTTTCTACCTGGGAGGAAAATATATAGGAGGATTTTCGGCCATTGATTTTTCTATATATTTTTACTATATAGGTCTTAGCATCTTGCTTGCTCTTCCAATAATTGGGATTTTTGGAGCCCTTTCCATAAGGATAAGGTCTTTTGGGATCATAGTTCTCTTATCTACAATCTTTACAATGTTTGGTTTTGCGAGCGCTTTTAGGTCTCTAAAAATTGTAGGTCTAAGTTTTTTGGCAATAGAGGCTAATAATTTAAGGTTTATAAACCCACATGATTTGGTCTTATTATTTATTTTTGCCCTGGGAGAATTAATAATATTCTTATTTCTTTCAAATAAGTTTTTAAAATATGAAAATAAATGATTTTGAAATGGCGTGATAAAAATCAACTTAAATTCGCCCCAATTTACAAAAAAACTGACCCCTTACTCGGTTTAATAATCGAGTAAGGGGTAAGATTGGGTTTTTAAGTTAAAGTCTTAGGCTAGTTCCACCTTGTGGAAGTTTTTCTTGCCTTTTTTGATTATAATTCTGCCATCTTCGAATAGGTCTTCGGTGACTTCTATGCTTGGGTCGGTGACTTTTGTATCATTTATTGATACACCACCTTGTTGGATGGTTCTTCTTGCTTCACCGTTTGATTTTGTAAGGCCAACTTCTGTCATTAGGGCAAGTAGGCCTTTTGGCAAATCAGATTTTGCAATTTGTGTTGTAGGCATTGCTGATTCGTCACCCTTGCCTGAGAAAAGTGCTCTTGCAGCTGATAGGGCTTCGTCAGCCTTTTCTTTGCCGTGGACTAGTTTTACTACTTCGTAGGCTAGGGTTTCTTTTGCCTTGTTGATATCTGCCGCATCTGTTGCAGATCCTAGGTTCTTGCATTCGCTAGTTGGCAAGAATGTAAGTTGTAGGAGGAATTTCTCCACATCCCTGTCATCGACATTTCTCATGTATTGGAACATCTCGTATGGACTTGTTTTTTCTTCATCTAACCAAACAGCACCCTTTTGGGATTTGCCCATTTTAACTCCATCTGCTGTAGTCAAAAGGGAAAAGGTCATACCGTAGGCTTGGCCGTCTTCGTGTTTTTTGATCAGATCAACACCACCGATGATGTTTGACCATTGGTCAGAACCGCCCATTTCAAGGGTTACGCCATCTTCTCTGTACATTTTTAAAAAGTCGTATGATTGTAAAAGCATGTAGGAGAATTCAAAAAATGTAAGACCGCCAGCTGCCATCCTATTTTTGTAGGCATCTTTTTTGATCATTTCATTTACCAAAAACTCACTACCAACATCTCTTAGAAACTCAACAAAGTTTAGCTTTAGGAGCCAGTCCTTGTTATTTAGCATAGTAGCTCCACCCTTATCAGAAAAGTCTAGAAATCTTTGGAATTGTTTGTAGAAACACTCTGCGTTGTGGTCGATTCTTTCTTCTGTCATGACTTGACGCATATCAGACCTACCAGATGGGTCTCCAATTAGGGTTGTACCACCACCAAGAAGAGCAACTGGCCTGTGGCCGTAGTTTTGCATACGCATCATAACCATGATCTGGATAAGGTGACCAACTGTGAGAGAATCTGCTGTAGCGTCAAAACCACAGTAGAATTTGACAGATTCATTGGCCAAAATTTTCTTTAGTTCTTCTTCGTTTGTAGACTGCTCATAGTAGCCACGGTCTACAAGCTCATCAAAAATATTATCGTATTCTTTTTCGTAAGTAAATTTCATAATTTATCCTTTCTTATTTATTAATTTATATCATTTTAAGCGATTATGAGAAATCCTATAAAAACGGGACCTCTAACATAAAATAGGCACAAAAAAAGAGCATAAAAGCGCAATGTCTTGCGGTACCAGCTTTTTTTATACTCGTGCCAAGTACAGACAACTTGGCTTGCCTTAAACAAAATGAAGTGTAATTCGTACTCATCGCCTCAAATGAGTCCTACTGGGTTTCATTGTAAGTTTTATTCTTATAGGCATACTAAACACCTTTTGCCTAACAAAGTCAAATATTTATACTTTATCATGGTATTTATATATTGCAATGCAAAATGAGGGGTATAATTATATAAAGAGAAAATATTGTTTTAGAAAGGAGCGGATATGAAAAAGAAATTTTTGGCAATAGGCCTTGCCCTAGCATTTTTGCTTCCAAATGCAAGTGCCTTTGCAAAAGAGGAACTAAAGGGAGATTATTCCTACGAAGATGGGATGTATTTAGGAGCCCTATACAATTATGGAGTACACAAGGGCAGACAGGTCCATCCTTTTGGCGGTTCAAAAGTTGGAAAAATCAGCAAAAAAGAAAAAGAAGAGGTCTTATCCAGACCGGATGTCAAAGATATGGTCGAAATATATAACATATACTATCAAAATATTATAAGATGGTACAAGTTTGGCGATCAAAGAATCGAAAAGTGGAGACAAGTAAAAAACATGACCGATCCAGTCTTTGGCAAACTCAACAAGGCTCAGTGGATAAAATTCTACGAAAAAGGTGCAAAAACACTCGATAGAGTTAGGGATTATTTCAACTCTTTGGGCCTAGATGATTATGATTTTACATACGAAAAGACCCTAGAGATGATAGATAGGCCAGAGCTAAGTTTTGAAAAGATAGAATCCTGTGGGGTAGAAGACCAAATAAATTTCAATGAGGGGATATCTCAGGCAAAACTAGACGCTAAATCCAGAGACCTTGCTGATTCAGATGGCGGAAAGCTTGTAAAAAAACTTGTGGAAAATCTTGATGGATATGAGCTTGGAGAACCAACAGAAGTCTTGGGCAAGTCGAAATCAGGTGCCTATGATCAGAGACTTTTTGTAGAGATTTATTTAACTAAGGATGACTCACAAATTCTCTTCCAAATGGCAGGCAAGGATGAAAAAACCTGGAGCGATTATTCCTTAGGAAATGAAGAAATATCTAAGGTCAATGGACAAGAAATGGTTCTTTCTACCTACAAAGAGGGCGGATTATATAGGGCAGAGTTTAAAAATATGGATAATGAATACCTAGTAGAATCATCTGGAATTTCAGAAGATGAATTTTTGGTAATTGTAAGGTCATTTATAGCCAATATTAGAAATATGTCAGCATCTTCTACTATGAAATTAGAATTTTAGGGAGATTTCTGATTAAATGGATAAATATAAAAAAAGACGAGGATTTGTTTCTCGTCTTTTTTAGTATTTTTTTTGGAATATATATTTTTTATGGATATGCAATAATAAAATCCTCATCATCTCGTGCTTTTGCCTCATACTTACCTAAAAGAAGATGATATAAGTTTTCATCCATATTTTTAGATCTTTCTAGTGTTAGTTTTACATATTTTTTATAATCAAAACTAAGGTCATATAAAATAATAGATTTTTGGTAAAGCATAATTGGGGAAAGAGGATTTTTATTATTTGTTCTAATTGATTTATTTATGTAATATAGGGCCAAGTAGGATTTGTTAGAGCTATAATAGGTATTAGCCATATTGTGGTATAAAATTGAGTTTAAATTGTCGCTAGCTACCCTAGAATTTTCGATAAATTTAAAAACACTTAGCCTTTCTGCTTTATTTTTGATATATATGGCATAATTCATAAGCAGTCTATAATCAATGATGTCATAGGTGTTTGCAGCAAGGTCATTAAAGTCAAAGTCCCTTCCAACATTCAAAGCATCAACTATTAAGGATTTTTTCTTATTTGTATCATCTTTAATTTCTATACTTTGAAATAATAATCTTAATTTTTGTGCCTTTTGTATTATGATTTTTCTTTGGGATGTATTTTCAATTTTTGTTAAAAGTTTGATTTCGTCTGTCTGACTAGAACCAGGATACCTGTCTTTTGAGTTGAGATTTTTTAAAATATTATTAATTTGCTCAGAATCATTTAGCAAGAGGTAAAGATATTCTTCTACAAGATCAGTATTTAATATTTCCGATAGGATCTCTAGTTTGTCCAAGTCTATATCGGTCTTTCCGTTTTCCATATTTGATATGGTTTTGATATTTATAAATGAACGATAGGCGAGTTCTTCTTGTGTTAAATTATTTTTTTGTCTTATCTCTTTTAAAATTTTTCCGAATTTATAATTATTTGTATTCATAATTTTTAATCATATCACAATATTATAGAAAAGTCCATAGACAAATAATACTTTACACAAGTATTTTAATAAATTATAATATATTAAAGAGGATATGATAAATCCAATGAGATATAAAAATGAAGATTGAAAAGGATTTCTGTATTTATATAAGTTAAAAAAGCATAAAAAGATAAAGGAGGATATTATGAAGAAAATTATCTTGGTGTGTGCCTTATCTCTTGCCATTTTGGGAACAAAGGCGGAGGCTAGTGAAAATGTGGTTGTAAATGAATATGTTAGCTGCGAAACCTACCCAGAAGGGGAGATTTCTGAGATTGATGGGGCAAAAGAAAAAGAATCTTTGGAGAGGATCTTTGGCAGAAAGCTTGATATTGATATGTCTTATGAACTTCTTAATAAAAAATACACAAATCCTTATCTTTTCACAGAGACATCTATGAGAAGCAAGGATGGTCTAGATATAGTTTATAGGAGAGGTCCTTTTAGCGGAAATTATGAAAAAGCCCTTGAGTCCTACAAAAAATCCAAGATCGCAGGTCAGGATGTTTTGATTTCTAAGGCTGGCTCTTTTAATGGAGGAAATGATTCTGTTTTTACAGCTGATTTTAGGATGGATGATATCTATCACAGCATTACAATCAGATCAATTGGTGAGGATGATTTTGTAAAGATCATAGAAAATGCTATAAAAAATCTAAAAGAAGAATTCCCAAAGGGTGATGCAGGAGTTGAACCTAGAGGGAAAGAAAATCCAAAAAACGAAGTAGGCCCAAAGGGAGATGCAAGCTACGAAGACGGGATGTATCTGATTCCTATTAGAGACCTATCAAATAGAAAGGGTATGCAAAAGCACCCATATGGCCAGTCTAAAGTTGGCAAGATTTCAAAAAAAGAAAAGAAAAATATCTTGGCCAGAAAAAAGGTCCAAACTTTGATAAGATTGTACAACAAACAATATCAGTTGATGATGAGACTTTATAATTATGGGGCAGCTAGGATGGACAGGTGGAAAGAGGTCAAAAATATGACCGATCCAGTTTATGGTTCTTTGAGCAAGGGAACTATAGTCAGGATCTATAACAAAACTGTCAAAAATCTAGTAGATGTCCGCTGGTATCTTGATAGCCTAGGTCTAGAGGAAAAAGACTATACCTATGAAAAAACATACCAAATGATAGATCGTGATGACCTAAAATTTAGAGAGGTAAAATTGGTTTATTAAAAAATAAAAAGAGTCTAGCTATAAGCTAGGACATATTGTAGAAAAATTAAACTCCCTTATTTCAACCCAACGAAGTGAGTGGATATATCTCATAAATTTTAAGTCCCTTTTGACTTGAATATAG
The DNA here is from genome assembly GCF_900128415.1 of Anaerococcus mediterraneensis. NCBI lineage: Bacteria > Bacillati > Bacillota > Tissierellia > Tissierellales > Peptoniphilaceae > Anaerococcus > Anaerococcus mediterraneensis. Next base: position 114,223 of record NZ_LT635772.1, on the reverse strand, counting down.
AAGGGATAAATAACTCAGGTCTATTATTTTTTATAATTTTTAAGTCTAGCATCTTGCTAGGCTTTTTCTTTTTGGGCAAATTTCGATTTTTTATTCATATAGAGTATGATAAATAAAGAATTAAACGATGAAAGGATAACTATGACAGAGAAAAAACCATATTATATAACAACACCTATTTATTATCCAAACTCAAATTTACATATAGGCAATACCTATACATCAATAATAGCTGATGTTTTAAAAAGATATAAAAATTTAAAGGGCTTTGATGCCTACATGGTGACAGGTACTGATGAGCACGGTCAAAAGATCATGCAATCAGCTCACGCTCATGGCAAAGAGCCACAAGAATTTGTAGACAAGATTGCAGCAGAGACAATAAAGCTTTGGGAAAAGCTAGATATAGAATACGATACCTTTATCAGATCGACAGAAACCCAGCACGAAAAAGACGTGGTTGATATTTTCAACAAACTTTATGAAAAAGGTGATATCTACAAGGGCGAATACAAGGGATATTATTGTACACCTTGTGAGACTTTTTGGACTGAGGCCCAACTAGAAGATGGCAAGTGTCCAGACTGTGGCAGGGATGTAGACTACCAAGAAGAAGAATCATATTTCTTTAGACTTTCAAACTATACAGACAAGCTAAAAGAGCTTTTCAAAAACCACCCAGAGTTTTTAGAGCCTGCCTTTAGGCAAAAAGAAATGCTAAATAACTTTATAGACAAGGGTCTATCTGATTTGTCAGTCACTAGAAATTCTTTTGACTGGGGGGTTAAGGTACCATTTGACGAAAACCACGTTGTCTATGTCTGGATAGATGCCCTATCTTGCTACCTATCAGCTATTGGCTATGGGGATGATAAGGAGAAATTTGAAAGATATTGGCCAGGATCAGTGCATTTGATCGGCAAGGATATAGTGAGATTTCATACTATAATTTGGCCAGCACTTTTGATGGCACTTGACCTTCCACTTCCAGAAAAAGTTTTTGCCCACGGTTGGATCTTGTTTGAAAATGACAAGATGAGCAAATCCAAGGGCAATATCATGTATCCAGAGCCACTTGTAGACCTATACGGAGTTGATGCCCTAAAATATTTTATGCTTAGGGAATTTAACTTTGGTTCTGATGGAGATTTTTCTTCAAAGAAATTTATGGAAAGATATAACTCTGACCTTGTAAATGATTTGGGTAACCTTGTATCAAGAACCACATCTATGATTAGCAAATACAATGGTGGAGTCATCGAAAAGGGAACTAAGGCTGAAAGTATAGATGATGAGCTGATAAAAATGGCTGGTCAAACTTACGAAGATTTCAATAGACTCATGGATGAGTTTAAGTTCAATGAGGCTCTAGAAACCATATGGAAGCTTATCCGCAGGGCAAACAAATATGTTGATGAAACAGAACCATGGATTTTGGGTCGTGATGAGGCCAATCTACCAAGACTAAATAGGGTTTTATATAACCTAGCAGAAACTCTTAGAATAGTTGCCCAGCTTATAGAACCAAGTATGAAAAACACTACAAGGCTTATCCTTGAAAAACTTGGTACAGACAACAAGGGCTTTGAGTCTGCCAAAGAATTCGGCCTCCTAGAAGAAGGGGCTAGAGTTTCTAAGGGCAAAAACCTCTTTGATAGGCTTGACATAGAAGAAGAACTTGTCAAACTTCACGACAAAAACAATGCCCTTATCCAAGAAAGACTTGCTGACAAAAAGGAAGAAGAACCAGTAGAAGAAAATTCTAAGCCAGAAATCTCCTACGAAGATTTCACAAAATTAGACCTAGTTGTAGGTAAGATCATAGAAGTAGAAGAGCATCCAAATGCTGATAAGCTCCTAGTTTTAAAGGTTGATATTGGAGATGAAACAAGGACTATAGTTTCTGGTATCAAAAAATGGTACAAGGCAAGTGAGTTAGTAGGCAAAAATGTCATAGTTGTTAAAAACCTTGCTCCAAGAAAAATGCGTGGTATAGAAAGCCAAGGCATGCTTCTAGCAGCTGATTTTGACGAAGACTTGACCCTTTTAACTACTCTTGCTGACATAAATCCAGGAAGCGCAGTTTCTTGATGAGACTAATAGATTCACACGCCCACCTAACAAGCAAAGAATTTTATAACGACAGGCTCTTTATCCTAAGAGACCTGTCCAATTTCTCTATAGAAGCGGTCATTAATCCTGGAGTAAATCTAGAAAACTCCAGAGAAAATGTGAGACTTGCCAAAGAGTTTAAAAACTTTTTTGCCCAGGTAGGTATCCATCCATCAGATGTGGCAGAAATGGGAGAAAATGACCTCGCTGAGATTGAAATTCTTGCAAAAGATGCAGTGGCAATTGGCGAGATTGGCCTTGATTATTATTGGACAACAGAGACAAAAGCTTTGCAGAAAAAAGTTTTTATAGCCCAACTTGATATGGCAAGGAAGCTTTCTAAACCAGTTGTAGTCCACAACAGGGAGGCAACAGAGGATATAATTGATATTTTGTCAAATTATAGGGACCTAAAAGTCCAAATCCACTGTTTTTCTACTGATGAGAAGACTCTAAAAACTTTTATGGATTGGGGGTTTTATATTTCTCTAGGTGGAGTTGTCACCTACAATACCGGCCTAAATGAAAAACAAGCCGCAGCCCTAGTCCCTATAGATAGGCTTATGCTTGAGACAGATAGCCCATATCTGACCCCAGAACCATACAGGGGGATGAGAAATGACCCTAGAAAAATAATAGAAGTTGCAAGAAAGATTGCAGAAATTAGAGGCATGAAATTATCCAAACTTGCCAAATGGACTACAAATAATGCCAGGGAGTTTTTTGACCTATGATAAAAGAGACCATAGTTGTAGAAGGAAAAGATGATATAACAAATGTCAAAAGAGCTGTAGACTGTGAAATGATAGCTACAAATGGCCTAGCCTTTGGGTCTGACCTTATAGAAAGGCTCAAGATTATAAATGACAGGTGCGGGATAATAATTTTGACAGATCCTGACTATGCTGGCAAAAAAATCAGGGCAAGGATCTCAAAACACATACCAGATGCCAAACACGCCTACATAGATAGGAAAAAGGCTATAAAAAAAGGTGACCTAGGGGTAGAAAATGCTGAACCAGATATCATCATAGAAGCTCTAAAAAAAGCCAAGGCAGAAAATATTGATCGCAAGGAAGTATTCACCATGGCAGACCTTGTCAAAAATGGCCTATCTATAGGAAATGGAGCTAGGGAAAAAAGAGAAAAGTTGGGGGAGATCTTGGGGATAGGATATTTTAACTCCAAGCAGCTCTTATCTAAACTCAACTCCTTTGGCATATCCTACGAAGAATTTGAAAAGGCGGTTAACTCTCTATGAAAAAACTATATTCACCAAAAGTTGTTAAAGACATAATAGATTTTTATGGATTTAGATTTTCAAAATCCTTGGGGCAAAACTTTTTGATTGATAAAAATTTTGTAGATAAAATCGTAGAAGGAGCTGATGTAGGGGGCAAAAATGTCATTGAAGTAGGCCCAGGCATAGGTACTATTTCCTACGAAATGGCAAAGATTGCCAAAAAATTGGTTCTGATAGAGATTGACTCTGCTTTGATCCCGATTTTAGAAGAAAATATGGCAGAATTTGACAATGTAGAGATCATCCATGCTGATATTTTAAAAACTGACCTAAAAGAGGTCCAAGAAAAATATTTTGGAGGAGAAGAATTCGTCTTTGTGTCAAACCTTCCCTACTATATCACTACTCCTATTATAGAAAAGATTTTCGAGGAGGATATAGACTGCACATCTATGACCATCATGGTCCAAAAAGAGGTGGCAGATAGGATGGTTGCCACAGAAAAGGACAAGGATTATTCGTCACTATCTGTCTTTGTAAAATATTATTCAGATGCAAAAAAAATCACCAAGGTCCCAAAATCTGTTTTTATGCCTCAGCCAAAGATAGATTCTACGGTTTTGAAATTGGATTTGAGGGAGTACAAAAAAGATATAGACAAAGACAAATTATTTGCCTTAGTTAGGGCTGGTTTTGAAAAAAGACGCAAAACCATAGTCAATTCCCTATCGGCTGTAGCAGATAAGGAAGATATAAAAAAAGCCCTTGCAAATTTGGGCCTAAAAGAAAACCTAAGGGCAGAAAATCTATCTTTAGATGATTTTATAAATATAAGCAAAGAATTAGAAAATTGTTAGGCTAGAAGGGTCGTAGAGCTTTTTATCTATGATCTCTTCTAGGCTTTTTTCTTTGATTTTTATATCATCCAATTTTTTTAGTAGATTTTCCACATCATAAAAATCTGCAAGGTAAATATTTTCAAACTCATGGCCTATATTTGTAGAAAAACACCAAGCATGATCGTGGGCTTCATCTCCTAGGTTATTTATAGAACAGTGGATGCCGCAAAAGCAAAACTCGATTTCATGGCCTATGGCAAGAAGTTCTTTTAGTTTTTTGTAGGTCAAATCTTTCATATAAGTATTCTCCTTGTTTATTATAAAAAAATTTGGGTATTATTTATCAAGGACAGCTAGTCTATTTTTATTATAATATTTTTTTATTATTTGGGTATATATAAAAAAGAAAAAGAAAGGAATTAATATGAGCGATATCACAATTTATACATCAAACACTTGTGTATTCTGTAAGGCAGCTAAGCAATATTTTAAAGAAAATAATATTGAATACACAGAAAAAAACATCGATGAGGACAAAGAAGCTGTAAACTACCTTATAAACAAGGGCTACAGAGGTGTTCCAGTTATCAATATTGATGGCGAGGACATAGTTGGCTTTGACAAAAAAGTCATAGAAGAAAAACTAAACAAATAAAAATGTAGGCTTCTAGCTTACATTTTTTATTGTTCACTTAAGTGAGTTGAGCGAACGAAAGAGAGCGAAACAAAAAACCACCTGCTATGCAGGTGGAGGGACTTAGCTTTAGCTTCAAGCACCAAGAAAACCTCCTTAAAGTATAATTGTGATAATCACATGCACAATTAAACAAGGAGGTTAAAACTTGGACAAGAATAGTTTATCACATACCAAGTGGAGATGCAAATACCACATAGTTTTTGCACCAAAATATAGAAGACAAGTAATATACAGACAATTGAGAAAAGACATAGGCAGCATACTTCGCGAATTATGTTCAAGAAAAGGAATAAAAATAATAGAAGCAGAACTATGTCCAGATCATATCCACATGCTTGTAGAAATCCCGCCAAAATATTCAATATCACAAATAATGGGATATTTAAAAGGAAAAAGTTCGCTGATAATATTCGATAGACATGCCAATTTAAAATATAAATATGGAAACAGACACTTTTGGTGTAGAGGATACTATGTGGATACAGTCGGAAGAAATGAAAAGAAAATAAAAGAATATATACAAAATCAATTAAAAGAAGATTATTATGCTGAGCAAATAAGTATCAAAGAATACTATGACCCGTTTACGGGCGAGTCAGTAAATAAGAACAAATAAAAAAACTGCTTAAGCAGTAGTTGGGATAGTGGTGCATGTGACGGAATACTCGGAGCCCCAATAGGGGCGTGCCGGTATTTGCGCCTTATAGGCGCTGTGCAAACTACCAGCTAAGCTGGTAGTTTTGATTTGAGAAAAATATGGTGATTATTTTGTAAAAAAGTATGGTGGTTTTATGGAAAATAGAAGTTTAGAATTTAGTAAAGATTTAATAAAATTTATTGACGAAAGCCCCTTAAATTATTTTGCAGTTAATAATGCTAGCAAAATTTTAAGTGAAAATGGATACGAAGAGCTTTTTGAAAAAGAGTCTTGGGATATCAAGGAGGGCAAATATTTTGTACGAAGAGATGACACTGCCCTTATAGCCTTTGAAATAGGAGCTGACCTAAAAAATGGTTTTGATATTATAGGATCCCACACAGATAGCCCAACTTTCAAGGTCAAATCCAATCCAGAGATTTCTGATAGTGGCTATTTAAAACTAAATATAGAACCTTATGGTGGGATGATCTATTCAACCTGGCTTGATAGGGTCTTATCTTTGGCAGGTAAGGTTATATATAAGGATGGAGATGAAATAAAAACAAGTCTAGTAAATATAGACAAGGACCTACTTACCATTCCAAATGCTGCTATCCACATGAATAGGGAAATAAACAAGGGCTATGCCTACAATCCTCAGGATAAATTATATCCAATTGTCAAAAGTCTAGGGGAAAAGCTAGAAGAAAAAGATTATATAAGAAATCTGATAGCAGATGAGCTTTCTATAAAAAAAGAAGACATCCTTGCCTTTGACCTTGGTCTTTATGACCGACAAAAGGGATCTATTATTTCAGATGACCTTATCCAGGTAGGTAGGATTGACAACCTTGGATCAGTTCACGCTTCCTTGATGGCCTTGGTGGATTCTAAGGCAAAAAGAAATAAGATGATAGTTTTATATGACAATGAGGAGATAGGGTCAAGGACTAGAACTGGTGCTTTTTCGACATTTTTGCCAAATGTCCTAGAAAGACTTGCAGAAATTTTTGGTCTTGATAGGCAGGGCTACCAGATCATGGTAGAAAATTCTATGATGATTTCTGCTGACCAGGCCCACGCTATCCACCCATCCTACAAGGAATATTCTGACCCAACTAATATAGTAAAAATGAACCGTGGTTTGGTTGTAAAAATTGCAGCTAATGGAGCCTACGCATCTAGTCTTGAAGTTTTATCAAAATTAGAAAGAGTAGCAGCTAGTCTAGGCTACAATTTGCAGAGATTCCACAATAGAAATGACAAGGCTGGCGGGTCAACCATAGGGCCAATTACAACTGGCAATTTGGGTATAAAAACAATAGATGTTGGTATTCCACTTCTTGCTATGCATTCTATCAGAGAGCTAGGAGGAGTCAGTGATCATTACCAAGCGTATGAAATTTATAAAGGATTTTTTGAGGAGGAATAAATGGCAGTAGTTGAAGTTTGCCTTATACCAATAGGCACAAAAGATACATCAGTAAGCAAATATGTAGCAGAGGCTGAAAAAATTTTGGCAGCTGAAAATGTAAAATACAAGCTAAACCCAATGGGGACAGTCATAGAGGCTGACCCTGACAAGGCTTTTGAGGTCATTAGAAAAATGCAAGAAAGTGTATTTGATAAGGGCTGTGATAGGGTATATACTGTTATCAAAATGGATGACAGGAGAGATAAGAAAGCCAGTATGGAGCAAAAAATAAAATCTGTAGAAGATAAACTATAAAAGTAGATAGGATTTTATTTATAGTAAAAAAATATCCCTCATCAAGATCCAAATAAGTTAGTAGATAATCTTTTAAGATTTTAGTTATGATGAGGGATTAATAAAAATAATATTGATATAAAAAAAGCAAGACCAAGTGGGTCTTGCTTTTCTACTATATTTGACCTATGGCCTTTAAAATTAATTGAGCAATTATGGCTGATCCTATATAGGTACCGAGGATTACAAAAATTGCTAGTATAATAATTTTTGGTCCGGTCTTTTTTAGGTTATCCAGGTTTTCACCTGTATAGATACCCGCATAGGCAAGTATTGGTGTACAAAGTGTTGTAAAATCTACATTGCCTGTGTGGTAGCTTATAAAGGATGATAAAGGAAAGGCTGGAATAGTTACCAAGGTTGCAAGGGTAACTATATAGGCTACTGCTGGGATTTTGCCAGGCATTATCTCAGAAATACCTATGCCTGCAACAGAGATTAGGGCGAGGATTAAAACACCAGGTATGCCTTGAAGTGGGCTGATGCCAGGTCCTAGCCAGTTGGCTATGACTGATATGAGGGCTGTGATTAGAAGTATATATACTTTTTCCTTAAATTTCATTTTATTTCCTTCCTTTTTTTCTCATAAAGACTGAATATAGTTTTTCAGCAAGGGGTATTGCCAAAAATACTGACATATAAACTCCATCTAGTCCAGATAGGAGGTTAGATGCTGCACCAAAGGCTGTAATCTTATCTGCCATCTCTGGGAAAAGTTCTACCAAGGCCCCAACAGAAGCTGTCATCATTGATGCAGATCCTACACCAGAAGCCATAGCTAGGGATAGGGGATGAAGTGGGGTAGATGTAGCAAGAATTGATGCGATGATTCCCATAAAAATAGTACCAAAAACTGTTCCTACTATATAAACTCCCAAAACTCCTTCACCTTCTGGGCTATCAAGTCCATATTTTTCTGCAATCAAGGCTACGTTTGGCTCCCTAGATATAGAGTGGGCCCCACCTATGACTTCTCTTTTTAGGCCAAGCAAAACACCTAGTGGGACTCCCAAAAATACTGTTCCAAGGTTACCAAACTCTTGGAGGATAAGTGCTGGTGATGATTTTATAACTGTATCTATAGTTGGTCCTATAGTTGTGCCGTATTTGGCCATTAAAAGCATTAGTGTTACAGATATTAGCCTACCGGCTTTTTTCATCTCATCTTCTTTGGCTATATTTAAAAACTTTGGTGTAGTAAGTACACCTATAATTAGGGCAAATAACATAGGTAGGAGGACTATTGTACCTATACCTATATTAAAAGTGTGTTTTCCAATAAGCTCTGCCACTAAAACTACTGCTAGGGCAATTATATGCAACTTAAATTTTTTCATTTTTTACCTTCTTTCAAATATCTATAGGCAACTTCTGATAAAAGTCCGCTGCCTATATAAAAAACACTTTCGTCAACGTCAAATTTGGAATTGTGGTGAGGGTAGACTATTCCATCTTTGTGTGGCTTTAGATTGTTGAGGGATAAAAATGTCCCCTTGGCTTTTTGTAAAAAGAATGCAAAGTCTTCGCCTCCCATGCTTGGTTTATCTAGGCTGATAATTTTTTCTTCTCCTAGAAGCTCGCTTGCTATATCCATTACATAGTCGGTAAAGTCGTTGTCATTTACAAGGCTAGGATAAAATCTTTTGTATTCTAAAATCCCTTCGCACCTAAAGGCCTTGGCCACATTTTCCACTATCTCGCCCATTCTTTTTTCTACAAAATCACGGGTTTTTTCGTCAAGATTCCTAACAGTACCCTCTTCCCAAACTTCATCTGGGATGATATTTTGAGTTGTACCTCCGTGGATTTGGCAAATTGATATAAGAGCGGACTTGGTTGGGTCTAGCTCCCTAGAGATGATTTTTTGTAGGGCCAAATTTATCTCACTGATTGTAGCTATTGGGTCGATAAAATATTCTGGCTTTGCGCCGTGACCTCCAAGACCTTTGACCCTAATTATAAAAGCATCCATAGAAGCCATCATGGCATCTCTTTTAAAGGCAAGAGTACCTGTAGGAAGTTTTCCAAAAATACCACCTTCGTGTAGGCCTATGACCCTATCTACTTTTGGATTTTCCATACAGCCTTCGTCAATCATTGGTTTGGCTCCACCTGGGATTTCCTCTCCTGGTTGGAAAAATATTTTTACAAGGCCTCCTAGGTCATCTTCGTGATCTTTTAGAATCCTGCAAGCACCAAGGGCCATTGATGTGTGGCCATCGTGACCACAGGCATGCATCCTGCCAGGATGGGTGGATGCAAAATCAAGACCAGTTTTCTCTTCTATTGGTAGGGCGTCCATATCAGCCCTGATGGCTATACATTTGCCATCGTATTTTCCTATCTCTGCTATAATAGCATTGCCATTTACCAGTTTTTTATAAGGGATATCCATCTCTTTTAGCCTTTTTTCTACATAGGCGACTGTCTTTGGCAAGTCCAGTTCTAGCTCTGGAATCATATGTAGGTTTCTTCTGTCATTAATGATGTCGTTTTCTATATTGTTAGCATAATCTAAGAAATTCATACCAGCTCCTTTATTTTTCATTAATTATACATCGTGATAAAGAATAAATCAATCAAAGTGTTATTATAAAAAATAAGATTGATAAAAATATATATTAAAGGTGCAAATTAAAATAAAATTTTAATAAAAGCTTGTTTGTAATCCAAACAAGCTTAGCCTTATTTAATTATTTTCATATTTTGGCAAATCTTATATAAAAATATGCCCAAAATTGGATTTATAACCATGGCTACAAGGACTGCAGGGAAGGATGGCAAAAATAAATTCATTTGTTTGGTCATACTTAGGGCTATTGTCAAAAACAAGGTTCCAGAAATAAGTGTCCCTAGGGCAAAGACTAGGATTATTTTTTTGATCGAATAATTTTTGTTCATTGACTGGATGACCTTAAAAATTATTATAGTTGTGATTATTTTTTCTATAAAGTTTGGGACTTGTCCTCCTGGAAAGGTGGTAGTAAGTGCACTCATTATAGCACCTGCTACTCCTATGAGGATAGCCTCACTAAATTTATCTACAATCAATAAGGACATAAACATCATCGATAGGAGAAAATCTGGTTTTACTCCAAAAAATATGCCCGGCACTACAAAGTGCATAACAAGGCCTAGTGCCATAAATACTGCTGAAATAGTTAGATTTTGTGTTTTCATTTTTACCTCTTTTCTTTTTTGATAAACAAAAAAGACCCGCTCCTAATAGGAGCGAGCCTTAGCCCACGGTGCCATCCCTTTTGTCAAAAGACATCTTTAGATACAAACATATCCTATCCCTGTAAGGTGAGAAACACCCGCCGGCTACTAATGTTCACCATTGATCTGTTAGATCCATTCACAAAAAACTCCACCTGCAATTCTCATCAACCATTAGCTTTCTGTCGGTTTTGTAATCTGCTACTAATTCTAAGTTCGATTTATATTGATACTATAATACACTAAATTGTTTTTCTTGTCAAATAATTTTATTAAACTAAGTATCTAGCAATGAAAATGACTGCTAGGACATAGATTATTGGGCTTACTTCCTTGCCCCTACCTGTAAGTAGTTTGATAGCTGCAAAGGATATGATACCAAAGGATATACCTTCTGCTATAGAATAGGTCAAAGGCATCATAAGGATAGTCATAAAGGCTGGGAAGGCCTCTGTGATATCTGAGAAGTTTATATCTACAACTGTAGATAGCATGAAAAGTCCAACTGTAACTAGGGCTGCTGCTGTAGCCTGACCTGGTATTATAGAAAATATTGGGAAGAAAAATGCTGATATAACAAAGCAAGATGCTGTAGCAAGTGTTGTAAGACCTGTCCTTCCGCCCTCTGCAACTCCTGATGATGATTCTACAAAGGTAGTAACTGTAGATGTACCAACTAGGGCACCGATTGTTGTGCCTATAGCATCTGACATTAGGGCCTTAGATGCGTTTTCTAAATTGCCATTTTCATCTAGCATATTTGCCTTTGTCGCAACACCTGTTAGGGTTCCAAGTGTATCAAATATATCTACAAATAAAAATGAAAATAATACTGAGAACATCTCTAAAGAAAATATATTTGAAAAGTCTAGTTTAAATGCAACAGGCTTTATAGATGGTGGCAAACTTAGGATGCCGCCTCCAGGAAATTTTGTTACCCCAACTATCAAGGATAAGACTGTAGAGATCAAAATCCCCCACAAAAGTGCTCCCTTTATATTTCTAGCTGTCATAACTATCATTATGATAAGAGCAAAGAAAAATACTAGGGATTCTTTACTAGCTATAGTGCCTAGGGATAGGCTGATGTCTCCTGGGACTATAATTTTAGAGTTTAGAAGACCAATTTCTGCTATAAATAAGCCTATACCTACTGATACTGCCTTTTTTAGAGTCACAGGGATAGAATTGAAAATTGCTTCCCTTACACCCAAAAATGATAACAAAATAAATAAAATTCCTTCTAAAAATACTGCTGTTAATGCAAACTGCCATGGGTGGCCCATTTTCATAACTACTGTATAGGTGAAGAAAGCATTAAGCCCCATACCAGCAGAAAGTGCAAATGGTAGGTTTGCATAAAAAGCCATCATTAGCATAGCAATAACTGATGCTATGATAGTAGCTGAGAACACTGCCCCATAATCCATACCTGCTTCTGATAGGATTTGTGGATTGACTGCAAGTATATAAGACATTGTCATAAATGTGGTTATACCTGCCATTATCTCTGTTTTGATATTAGTACCATGTTTCTTTAGCTTGAAAGTTTTTTCGAAAAATGAAACTTCTGCCATAAATTGCCTCCTTTTTTTAATGATACAGGGTCATTATATGCTAAAATTTATTTTTTTCATTTTATATTTTTTTAATAAAGAAAATCTTTATTTTTGCCTTGAAATTGGCTATAATAGGACTAGAGTATAGTAATTGATAGAAAGTAGGATTTATGAGTAAAATAAATGTTATCCAGTTGATACTTGTGATATTGGGCATAATGATGAGTGCGTTTTTTTCTTCATCAGAAACAGCCCTCACATCCATAAATATATTTAAAATTAGACAATTAGAAGAAAATGGGGTCAAAAACTCATCTCTTGTCAAAAGCTTATCTGAAAATATTAATAAGGTTCTAACAGCTATTTTGATAGGTAATAACATAGTAAATATTGCAACCACAACAATTGCAACAATACTTTTTACAGACCTATATGGGGCATCTGGGGCTTTGATATCTACGGTATTTCTTACCTTGGCGATTTTGATATTTGGAGAGGTTACACCAAAAAATATAGCAGCCTCAAATTCTGAAAAAGTGTCCCTCAAGGTTGCAAAACCTATAAAATTTTTTCAAATAGTTTTTGCGCCTTTGTCTTTTGTTTTATCAATCATCACTGGGGGATTAACTAGGATGATTATCGGTGAAGAAAAGTCTAAGCAAGACTTGGTTACTGAGGAGGACCTAAAAACCATAGTTGATGTTTCTGAGGAGCAGGGAGTTATCAATTTCCAGGAAAGTGAGATAATCAACAATGTATTTGAGTTTGGGGATTCTGATGTAGAAGATATAATGACAGCCAGGACAAATATGGAGGCTATCAATATTGATATAGACAATTTTGACCTTAAAAACTTCTTGAAAAATTCCAAACATTCTAGGATACCTGTTTATGGCAAATCGATAGACAATATCTTGGGTATCCTCCACATGAAGGATATTGTGGCCTTCATAGCAGATGATAAGGACTTGGACCTAGAAAAGATGATCAGACCTGCCTTTTATGTTTATGATAATATGCACATTTTTGATCTTTTTAAGTCTATGAGAGAAGAAAATGTATCCCTTGCCATAGTTATTGACGAATACGGTGGTACAAGTGGGATTGTAACTATAGAAGACATAGTAGAAGAGCTAGTCGGTGAGATAGAAGACGAGTACGATACCCACCATGAGACAATATTTAAGATAAAAGATAGGGAGTATTTGGTAGACCCATCTATCCATATCAATGATTTTAATGATTATTTTGACAAGGATATCAAGCAACTTAAAAATGACTCCATAGGTGGATTTGTCATAGACAAACTTGGTAGGATCGCAAAAGTAGGTGATTTAGTCGAAGTTGATGGGATAAAAATAAGCGTGGTACAAATAGATAGGTATAAAATAGAGATGCTAAAGGTAGAATTTTAAAGGAGAAAAAATGAAAAAAACAGTTTACATCACAGGCCATAAAAAACCTGACACAGACTCAATTTGTTCTGCTATAGCCTATGCTGACCTTAAAAATAGACTTGGTCAGTATGAGGCCGTAGCTGTTAGACTTGGCAAGCTAAACCAGGAGAGCCGATTTGTTTTGGATTATTTTGGCGTGCAACCACCTGTCCTAAAAGAATCAATGAAGCTAACTGTGGGAGATTTATCAATAGACCAGGGCAATAATATAGACCCATCTATACCTATAAAAATGGCTTGGGAAGTCTTCCAAGAAGGTACAACAAATTCCCTATCAGTTGTCAACAATGATGGGCAACTTGTAGGTATAGCATCCCTTTCAAATATTACAAAATCCTACATGGATGTTTGGGATGATAAAATTTTAGGAAGGTCAGATACAAGTATAGATAATATCGTAGATGTATTGGCAGCTAAAATAATTTATTTACCAGAAAATCCAAGACCTCTAAGCGGCAAGATGACAGTTTTTGCGATGACTGGCAATGAAAAAGACTTAGAGGGGATGATATTAGAAAATGATATAGTAATCTCAGGCAATAGGAGTGATTATTATAAGTATTTGCTAGAAACAAAGATTTCACTTTTGGTCCTAAGTCATGGGGCCAAGCTTGACGATGAGGCTATAAAAATAGCAAAAGAAAATAATGTTACAGTCTTATCTACTGAGTACAACTCTTTTATGGCATCTAGGCTTTTACCTCTAACAATCCCAGTTGGCCATGTGATGACAAGAGATAATCTTATATATTTTAAAACCGATGATACCCTAGATATAGTCAAAGAGGCTATGGCCAAATCTAGGTTTAGATCTTATCCAGTAGTAGATGCCACAAAAACTGTTGTAGGATCTATATCTAGATACCATTTGATATCATCAGATAAAAAGAATTTGATTTTAGTAGACCACAATGAAAGAAACCAATCTATAGATGATATAGAAGAAGCAGAAATCCTAGAAATCATCGACCACCATAGGGTGGCAAATATACTTACAACAGGACCTGTATTTTTTAGGGCAGAGCCAGTAGGATCAACAGCTACTATTATTAGTGAGATGTACTTAGAATCTGGTATTAGACCATCAAAAGAGATAGCAGGCATACTTTGTGCAGCGATCATATCTGACACCTTGCTTTTCAGGTCTCCAACTACAACTGACATCGACAGGAGAATCCTAGATAGGATGAGCAAGATTGCTGATATAAATCCAGAAGAATTTGCAGACAAGATGTTTAGAGCGGGAACATCCCTAAAGGGCAAATCAGCCCAAGACCTCATAGAAGGAGATATAAAAACTTTTACAATAGGAGAAGCTAATGTCAGGGTTGGACAAGTTATGACTATGAATCCGGAGGAACTTGTACCAATTATGGATGATCTAAAAAGTCAAATGGCTGGCAAAATAAAACAAAAGGGGGAGGACACCTTTGTCCTAGTATTGACAGATATTTTCAACCAAAGAAGCGAGCTCCTTGTTGTTGGAGAATATTTTGACCAGATCAAAGACGAATTTGGTAAAGTCACACCAAATGGGACTATCGAGGCTCCTGGTGTCCTATCCCGTAAAAAACAGGTTATTCCTAGACTCACAGAGGCCATTATAGGAAATTAAAATAAAAATATGCAAAAAAAAATCTCTAGTTTCCTAGAGATTTTTTATTTATTAGGCATTTAGTTGTTCAAGCATATATTCTGGATCCATGCCATGAACCATACATGCTTCTTCTAAACTTTCATAAAGTGATGTTGGACAAGCAATACAGCCCATACCGCTCATCATTAGTATATTTATGGCTTCTGGTTTTGCCTGAATTATATCGCCTATTATCATATCACGTGTGATAGTTACCTTGTTTTTATCTTTTGTATTTTCGGTCATATTATCCTCCTAACATATGAATATTTTACTACAAAAAGGTAAAATAATCAAAGTGAATTACTATGGTATAGGAGTATATATGGATAAAAAAACACAGTTGGAAAATAAAAAGCAAGATCTTAAAAATCTTCAAGAAAAAATAAATAAAGGCTATAAACCAGGATTCATAAAGTTTTTTATAAGACCACTTCTGACAGGCGGTCTAGGAGCGCTTTTGCTATCAAGATTTATAGCGGATGATATAAGGAAAGTAGGGATTTTTGTATTTTTGTATTTTCTATTTCTGATGATTTTTGCCCTTTATGACAAAAAGACAATAGAAAATGAAAAATCAAGAGATATAGAAAAAAGAATAAAGCTTCAAAAAGAAATTGTCAGACTAGGCAAGGAGATTAGAAATGAGAATAGTTAAATATACAAAAAAAGAAGAGCTATTAAATATATCGACCCATGTGATCGGTTTTATATTGACTTTAGTATTTTTTCTACCGATAATAGTAGATACCTACAAGGGTGGGGATATGGTCAAATTTATGGCTTGGCTTATTTATTTTGTAGCTATTGCTTTGATGTTTTTGGCATCAAGTCTTTATCATTCGATGATAAATCCTACAGCCAGGGTTATTTTTAGAGCTATTGACCATGGAGTTATATATTTGACTATAGCAGGATCATATACACCAATATGTCTGATAGGTATAAAGAGCAATTTTTCTATAATAATTTTCATCCTGGTTTGGATCTTGGCCATTGCCGGCATAACCATGAATATTGTAGCCTTTGCCAGCAAAAATGAAGATAAAATAGGTAAAGCTTCAATGATTATTTATATGCTCATGGGATGGATTTCGATTTTGCTCTTGTATCAAATTTATAAATACATTGGCCTTTCTTATATCTTATTGCTGCTCTTGGGAGGACTTTTTTATTCTATAGGGGCTGTATTTTATGGTGTAAAGAAAATCCCTTATAACCATGCGATTTGGCATGTATTTATCTTGATAGCTGCCTTTGCCATGTTTTATGGTAACTACAAATTTTTATCCTGATTGAAAATAGAAAAATATATAAGTATAATATTAGCAGTCGATGATACCGAGTGCTAATATTTTTTTATGGAAAGAAAGGAAAAGTATGAAACAAGAATTCAAGGCGGAAGCCAAAAAAGTTATGGATCTGATGATCCATTCTATTTATACAAACAAGGAAATATTCCTAAGAGAGCTTATCTCAAACGCCTCAGATGCTCTGGACAAGCTTTATTATGAGGATCTGAAAGGTGAATCTACAACAAACAAGGATGATTATTATATAGAGCTAATCCCAAATAAAAAAGACCGTACCCTTACTATTAGGGATACAGGTATTGGTATGGACTATGATGACCTGGTCAATAATCTTGGTACAATTGCCAAATCAGGGACAGAGGCCTTCAAAAAATCGGTAGAATCTAGTGATATTAAAGACCTCATAGGTCAATTTGGTGTTGGTTTTTATTCTGCCTTTATGGTTGCAGAAAAAATCGAGGTCCTATCCAAAAAACATGGACAAAAAAATGCTAACATTTGGATAAGTGAAAATGCCGATGGTTTTGAGGTTAAAGAAGCCAGCAAGGCCACAAGCGGTACAGATGTTAAACTCTATTTGAGAGAAAACACAGAAGATGAAAATTATGATATTTATTTAGACCAAAATACTATAAAGGGCCTTATTAGAAAATACTCAAACTACATCAGGTATCCTATCAAGATGATGGTTACAAAAACCAAACTAAAAGAGGGATCTGACTCAGAATATGAAGATTATAAAGACTATGAAATCCTAAATTCTGACAAACCAATCTGGAAGAAAAATAAATCCGACCTAACAGAGGAAGATTATCAAAATTTCTATACAGAAAGCCACTATGGTTTTGATAAGGCCCTATCCCACTTGCATTTTTCTGTAGAAGGCTTGGTAGAATTTACTGCCCTTTTATTTATACCAGAAAAAGCGCCTTTTGATTATTATTCTGTAGATAGAAAAACTGGTCTAGAGCTTTACTCTCATGGGGTCAAGATCATGGATTCTTGTGATGAAATCCTAGATGATGCCTACTCTTTTGTAAAGGGTGTTGTAGAATCTGATGACCTAACGCTAAATATTTCTAGGGAAACCCTCCAACAAAATCGCCAGCTAAGGGTTATATCTAAGCAGATAAACAAAAAAATCAATGCCCACCTAAAAGAGCTGATGAAAGATGATAGGGAAAAATATGAAAAATTCTACAAGGTCTTTGCAAACTCTATAAAAGCTTCAATCTATGAATCTTTTGGGGCCAACAAAGAAGACCTTCAAGACCTACTTTTATTCTATTCTAGAAAAGAAGATAAGCTAATAAGCCTCAGAGAATATAAAGATAGTGCCAAATCAACAGAAGAATTTATCTACTATGGGTCAGGAGAATCCATAGAAAAAATCAAAAATTCTCCAGCTCTAGAGATTTTTGATTCAGAAAAAGATGTCCTTTTATTAGATGAAAAATTGGACGAGTTTTTGATCAAAATGCTTATAGACTACGATGGTCTAAAGTTTAAATCAATCTATGAAGAAGACGAAACTACAGAAGAAGAAAAAGAAGATTCTGAATTAATTAGCTTTATAAAAGAGTCTATGCCAGATGATGTGGTAGATGTAGCCTTTACAGACAAGTTCGGAGAAATCCCATCTATGATCAAACAAAGGGGAGAATTCTCAATAGAAATGGAAAAAACTCTCAAAGACCAACCACAGGCTATGGGTATCAAGGCTGAAAAAGTTTTGGAAATATCAACTAAAACCAAGGCCTACGACCTATTAGAAGAAGCCTTTGAAAATGATAAGGACAAGGCAAAGATGATAGCAGGATTATTATTAGACCAAGCCAGACTCATAGAAGGCCTAGAGATAGAAGATCCTATTGCTTATGCAAAGAATATCTGGAAGCTGATTTAAGTCTTATAATAAAAAAGTATAATATATATAAAAATATAATAGCCTAGTGGTTTAATAAAAATCACTAGGCTTTGCATATTAAAAATTATAAGGGGAGAAAGGAAATTATGGAATACGCAAGAAAATCTGCCTGGCTTGAAATGACTGAGGCAGAGCTTAAAGATTTAGAAGTTTTTTCTAAAGATTATCAAAAATTTATGGACCAATCTAAAACAGAAAGATTGGCCGTAAAAGAAATTGTTAAAAGAGCAGAGGATAAGGGATACAAATCCCTAGAGACCTTTGTAGAAAAAGGATCAATTAATCCTGGTGACAAGGTCTATGTCATAAATAGAAACAAGGCTGTAGCCCTATTTATCATAGGCAAAGAAGATCTTGAAAATGGGATGAATATAATAGGTTCTCACCTTGATAGTCCAAGATTAGACCTAAAACCAGTACCACTTTATGAGAAATCTCAGGCAGCCTACCTAAAAACTCATTATTATGGGGGGATCAAAAAATACCACTGGACAAATATACCTCTTAGCCTAGTGGGAGTAGTTTTTACCAAGGATGGTAAAAAAGTTGATATATCAATTGGAGAGTCTGAAGATGAGCCAGTATTTTTCATATCAGAACTCCTAATCCACTTATCAGCTGACCTAAATCAAAAAAAGGCCAGCGAAGTTATAACAGGTGAACAACTAAATATCATGGTTGGCTCCATCCCTCTAAAAGATGAAAAGGATAATCCGATCAAGAAAAACGTCCTAAAGATCTTAAATGAAAAATACGGCATAGAAGAAAAAGACTTCCTAACAGCAGAGCTAAATGTAGTGCCAGCTACAAAATCAAGAGAAGTTGGTTTGGATAGGTCAATGATAATGGCCTATGGCCATGATGACAAGGTATGTGCCTTTGCATCTCTAAAGGCCCTACTTGAAATAGAAAATCCTCAAAAAACCCAAGTTGGACTTTTTGTAGACAAAGAGGAAATAGGGTCTGTAGGAGCTACTGGTATGACCAGCCAATTTTTTGAGGACATGGTCGCAGAGATCCTATATTTACAAGGCAAGGCAAATCTCATAAGCCTAAAAAGATCATTAAGAAATTCTAAATTCCTATCAGCAGATGTGACCTTGGCAGAAGATCCAAACTTCCTAGAGGCAACAGAAGAGATGAATACAGCCAAACTCGGATCAGGTGTTTGCCTAACCAAATACACAGGAGCTCGTGGCAAGGGCGGATCAAATGATGCTGATGCAGAATACCTATCAGAAGTAAGGATAGCCTTTGATAAAGAAAATACCATTTGGCAAACAGGTGAGCTTGGTAAAATCGACCAAGGTGGTGGCGGCACAATCGCCTATATCCTTGCAGAATATGGTATGAGCGTTGTAGATTGTGGTACTCCAGTTGTATCTATGCACGCTCCATTAGAATTAATTTCCAAGGCAGACTTGTACCAATCTTATAAGGCATACTTGAGTTTTTATAAATATATATAAAATATTGAATTCTACCCATTTGCTATGAATTAAAATTTACAAAAAATCATTTGACAATGCTTTTAAGGAGTGTATAATAATAAATTTATTGACAAAATCCATAATTCATAGTATAATACTTCCAGTATCAAATGAGAGGATGATTAAATGGCACAAAAATCAGTTCACGAGATTAGAAAAGAAGTAGAAAGTAAGGTTGGCGAGGAAGTGATTCTTAAAGCTGATATGGGCAGAAAAAGAGTCAAAACAAAGACAGGTGTCATTGTAGATGCATTTCCAAGTGTGTTTACAGTTAAGGTCAGCAACGATTTTGATGTAGAAAGAACAGTATCTTATACTTATTCAGATATACTAACATCAACAGTAAAGTTGACTTGAAGTTAATAAAAATATGGGATAATCAAATGAGGTTATCCCTTTTTTTGTGCCAAATATTAGGAGTTATATATGAAATACGCAGATTTGCACATGCACACAAACTATTCAGATGGTGATTATGATATAGAAGATGTCATAAAAATGGCTAAAGAAGCAGGCTTAAAAATTATAGCCATAACAGACCATGATAGGTGTGACCATTATGATAAAATAAAAAGTCTGGGGGACAAATATGGGATTAGGACTGTAAAAGGCATAGAGATATCAGCTTATGATTTTGAAAGTCACAAAAAAGTCCATATAGTTGGCCTATTTTTAGGAGAAAAAACTCCAGAGATTGATAGGCTTAATGCCATCACTAACAAAAAAAGACAGGCTTACCATATTTCGCTTTTGCCAGGACTGGCAAAGGATGGCTTTGAACTTTCTTATGATTTTGTCAAAAAATTTGCCCCAAATTCTATAATCTATAAATCGGATATTTTTTGGGCTATGAAGGATAAGTACCCAGAAAAAATGGAAAATGTAGGTTTTAAGGATATTTTTAATGAAAAAACTACAGATGATTTGGCAAAAACCATAGGCTATATACCAGTTTGTCAGGCAATAGAATCCATAAATAAAGATGGTGGCCTTTCGATTTTGGCTCATCCTCAAGAGTATGACAACTGGGATGAGGTAGAAAAATACCACAATTTTGGTCTAAGGGGTATAGAGATTTGCCATTCTAGGATGAAGGGCGGAGATTTTTCTAGGGCTAGGGCTTTGGCAAATAAATACAATCTTTTAAAATCAGGAGGTTCAGATTTCCATAGATTGGGTAAGTTCTCTTTAGGAGACTATGGTCTAGAAAAAGAAGAATTTGACCAATTAGAGAAAGGATTTTAGATGAATATAGTAATTCTTGACTATGAGGGGATAAATCCTGGTGATTTATCCTTTGAAAAATTGGAAAAACTGGGCAATTTGACCCTATATAAATCTTGTCCAAAAGATGATGAGGTCATAATAGAAAGATGCAAGGATGCTGATATGATCGTAGTAGTTTATACAAAGATAAATGAAAAAGTCATGGAAGCTTTGCCAAAACTTAAATATATAGGTCTTTCATCAACAGGTTTTAACCACATAGACTTAGAAGCAGCTAGGAAAAATAATATCACAGTTACAAATGTACCTGGTTATGGATCAGATGCGGTTGCCCAACACGCCCTAGCCCTTTTATTAGAAGTCACAAATAGGACTGGATTTTATAATAGAGATGTCAAAAAAGGTAGATGGAGCAAAGTCGGTAGTTGGCATTTTGAAGATTATCCTGTTATAGAATTAAAAGATAAGACTATAGGGATCCTGGGCCTAGGAAAAATTGGCTTACAAGCTGCAAAAATCTATAAGGCTATGGGTATGAAGGTTTTAGCCTACAATAGAAGTCAAAATGACCAGGCTAAAAAATACCTTGACTATGTAGGTCTTGAAACAATATTTGAAAAATCAGATATCATAGACCTCCACTTGCCACTAAATGATGGTACAGAAAATATAATAAATAAAAAGTCTATAGAGAAAATGAAAGATGGAGTCATAATTATAAATACGGCTAGGGGAGGCCTAATAGATGAGTCTGCTCTTATAGAAGCTATAGAAAATGGCAAAATCTATGGAGTAGGTCTTGATGTAGTCAGAAAAGAACCGATAGCCGATGATAACCCGCTTTTAAAATATGATAATATAATCATAACACCACATATGGCCTGGGGAGCTAGAGAAACCAGGCAAAGGCTTATGGATATAGCTAGTGATAATATAAAAGCTTTTATAGACGGCAAAGAAAAAAATAAAGTAAACTAAAAAAATAGGGGCTGTTGCAGAATGAATAAATCGTCCCGAATCATTAGAGGAACCTCCACGAAAATTTTGCCTCAATGAGCCGGCGGGCTATATAAAAAATTTTCTAAGAGAGTCTCGATGAGCCGACGGGCTTTTCTCTAATGATGGGACGAAAGTTATTCATAGTTTTGCAACACCCCATTTTTTATTTTTCTATAATCTCTATCCTATATCCATCTGGATCAGTCACAAAGAAATATTTTGAGCTATCCTTGCTTAGGCCTCTGATTTCTGTAACCTCGTAGCCCTTTTCCATAAGATCTTTTCTGATTGATTTTATATCAGGGTGGGAAATAGCTATATGACCATACCCTGTTCCAAGATCATATCCTTCTTCTCTATCATAATTGTAAGTTAATTCTAGCTCATAATCTTCTGAGCCAGGCAGGGTGAGAAATACCAAATCAAATTCCTTGTCTGGATATTCTTTTCTCCTAGACTCTACAAAGCCCAATTCTTTTGTATAAAATTCAACAGATTTTTCTAGATCCTTGACCCTAATCATTGTGTGTAAAAATTTCATATCTCCTCCTTATATATCTATATCCTAAACAAAAAATATTATTCACCTTTAATTTATTCAAGTTACACCTATAAATAATTTTAAATAAAATTAAAATTGACTTTAATATTATTTAGGTTTATAATATTATCAAGGAGAAAGAAATGGGAAATGATAAAAGAGATTGGATAGATAGTCTTGATGATAGCGAAATAGACTTTATAAAAAGATTTATCCTAGAATCGGGATCCTTAAAGGAAATGGCAAATATCTATGGGGTTTCCTATCCTACTGTCAGACTCAGGCTTGATAGGCTTATACAAAAAATAAAACTAAATGAAAAAGAAGAAGAATCCTACATTGGTCTGATCAAATCAATGGCCATAGACGGGAAAATCACCCTAGATGCAGCCAAGATTTTGATTGAAGAATACAAAAAAGAAGGAGAAGAGAAATGAGATTAGCATTAAATACAGCAATATTTCTAGGATTGTTTGTTATAATTTTTCCCCTAATAATTCAAATTATAGTTTGTAAAAATACCAAAGGAAAATGGGGTCTAATAATCCCTATCTTAGCTTTTCTAAGCACAATTTTGTGGTTGATAGGGCAGATGTCTTTTGATGCAGTTGGTAGTGATAAAACTACAATACCAACCTTCATAGGGGCAATGCTTGTAGGAAATATCCCAACTTTGATTTATTTTTTAATCTACCTATATTACAAAAATAAGAAAAAACAAAAAGATGAACTAGACAAGATGGAAATAATGGATATGTAAGAAAAAAACGGAGCTAAGGAAGACCTTAGCTCTATTTTGATATTTTTATTGGATTTTTTTATTATATAATTTTAATTTCAAGATACTTAATATTTAGTTATTTTTTAGTTTAAGATATAATATTCCATCAAATTCATCAATGATTTTAAAACCTAAATCTTCGTGAATTTTTAAAGCAAAAACACGTTCTTTTTCAAATTCATTGCGAAGTGCCTTTATATAATCAAAGGAAAAAGCCTTATTGATTAAAAGTTTTAGTCCTAATTTTCCGTAGCCTTGGCCCCTAAATTCGTCTTTAATCACAATTCCTATATCTCTTGACTCATCATTAAGTTTTGAGGGATGAAAATTTACGTCTCCTACAAAGGCTTTTAAATCTTTGTCATATATATAGGCGTAAAAATACTGGCCAGGATGTGAAAAATAAAGTTCGTACCATTTTTTCCAATAAGCCTGGTCATGAGTAATAGTGCCAGTTGCCTTATCATAGCCAGGAAAAGACAAGTCATAACCTCTGTTGTAGGCCATGGTGGCAGGATCTTTTAGGAGATTTTTGGCAAAGTCTAATTCATTTTCTTTTGGTATGTATAGTTTAATATTTTTCATTTTTTATTTTTGCATACAAAGAGTAGGTGGTTTGATGCACCCAGTGTTTCTGGATCTTTACAGTGAGTCAAATGCCAGTCTAGATAATTTTTAAATGATTTTTCGGTCATTTCTTCTAATTTCTTGCTTAAAACTTCTGCAAACCCATCGCTTGCTATGATTTCTTTTATTTCAATATCCTCATCTTCAATCATTTTTCTCGCTTCATTGACTTTGAAAAATACAAAAGGTCTATCTACTAATCTTTGTTTTTCGCTTATATAGCTAGGGCTTGAAAATATGTTTGTATTATAATTAATAGATTCACTAATTAAAACCATATTGTGATTTATATATGATATTAATATGTGGCCACCGTGCTTACAGACTCTTTTAGCCTGTCTAAGTAGGTCTTTTCTGTCTTTTTCATTAGATAAGTGATACATTGGTCCAAAGATTAGGACTAGGTCAAAATAATTTTCTTCCAAATCCTCTAGGTCGAAAGATGACTTATTATAGGCCTTTATATTTGAATATGTTTTTGATTTTGATTTTAAAACTTTAAAATTAGTAGAAGAGGGTTCGAAGGAAATAACTTCTTTTACTTTTTTTGCGAGGTGGATTGTATAAACTCCAGTTCCAGCTCCGATGTCAAGGACTTTAGAATTTGCATTAATTAATTTATCTATTTCCCTTTGTGTAGCGATTTTCTCAACTAGTCCAGTTCTTGATTTAAGGCGGCTTTCTTCATCAAAAAGTTTATAGAGTTCCTCATTTCTTTTTAAATCATCATCAATTTTTACAATCTTTTCCATATCCATAATATCCTTCTTTCTCTAGGAGTTATTTATATTATATCATAAAAAATCTTTCGTAATAAAAAAGACCGAGGCGATGACCTCGGATTTTGTTATTTGGTGGAGTATAAGGGACTTGAACCCTTGACCTTTCGGCTGCCAGCCGAACGCTCTCCCAACTGAGCTAATACCCCAAATACAAATTTATTATACCACAAAAGAAATTTAAAAGCCACCCTTGCGAGTGGCTTTCTGACTTAGTGAAATTACTATTACTTATTTCCTTCGTCTTTTGATTCTGTTTCTTCTTCTACTTTTTCTTCAGCTGCATCTTTAGCTGCATCTTTTGCTTCATCTTTAGCTTCATCAGCATTTTCTTGAGCATCTTTTGCATCTTCTACTTTTTCTTCAGCTTTTTCTTCTGCTGGAGCCTCTGTTTTTGTAGTTGTTTCTGTTGGTTCTTCTGCTTTTTTGTCAGCTGAGTTACCACATGCACTTAGTACTAGTGCTAGTGCTAATAAAGAAAATAGTTTTTTCATTCTTATACCCTCCTATATTTTCTTGTGTACCCATTCTCCTTTTTTAAATCTATGTCTTAGACTTACAAATCTTGAAGTTTGGTCAGCTAGGATTCCTAGCCATATCCCAACAATTCCCATGTCTAGAACATTAACGGATACAAGAGTCACTAGGGATCTTATAAATGTGACAGATACCAGTGCGACTCTCAAGGTATATTTTACATCACCTGCGGCCCTTAAGCAACCCCCATAGATAACTTGTGATATCTGAAGAAGGACGATAAGGGTCAGAAACCTTGTAATTACAACACCCATGTCCAAAATATTTTCTTCAACAAAAAATAAATTAAATATATTTCTTCCGAAAAATATGAGAATTAGGGATATAAATACCGATATTACAAAGCCAATTCTCTGGCAAATATGGCCATAATCAATGGCTTTTTGTTTTTCTCCAGCGCCCAAGGCATTACCTGTTAGGGCTATAGCTGCTACCTGGAGTCCGTCTGCAAATGAAAATGACAAAGAAAGAAGGTTCATTCCAACATTATGGGCAGCAAAACTATAAGTACCAAGGCTAGCTGCTGTGATTGCTGTTATGAGAAAGCCAACTCTAGCTGAGATATTTTCTACAAATATGTTTGATCCCAGTTTATAAATTTCTATACCTATATTTTTTGCAAAGGCAAATTTGTTTTTGACCATCATTTTAAAATTAATATAGGATTTTCTCCTAAAAAGTGATTGGATACACATTAGACTTGCTACAACTGTACCAAATACTGTCGCAAGGGCAGCTCCTTTTACTCCCATTTTTGGAAAACCAAAATTCCCTCCAATGAGGAGGTAGTTGAAAGTAATATTTACAATAGATGATACCAAATTTGTCAAAAATGCAATCCTAGTATTGCCTGATCCCCTGTGACCAGCGTTTATCAGCATAGATATGGCATTAAAGACTAGTCCTGCCATGATTATGACAAAATAGTCATATGCCAGCTGATGGGTTTGGTCATTTGACCCTGCAAATTTTAGGATTTGGTTAGCAAAGGGGATAAAGATCAGGTCAGCTATTATTACAAAAACTATGGATATATAAAAGGCAGTTGTAACTGTGATGTTGGCCTTGTCATCATTTTCCTCTCCTTGGCGTCTGGCAACCAGGGCAGATACTGCTGCATTGATTGAGAAAAATATAGATAAGGCTATAAATTTTGGCTGGGTAGTAAGACCTACTGCAGCAACAGCGCTGGGTCCCATGGATGAAACCATGAAGGTATCGATGATGCCTGCTATTGATATAAAAAAGAATTCTAAAACTGCTGGCCAAGCAACGCTTATGGCTTTTTTGATATAGGATTTTTTCTTTTCAGTCAAAATATCCTACCTTTCTATCAAATTTAGATATTTTTCTATATTTATTTCTATAGCCTCTGGCCTGTCTTTTGCTTGGGCCTTGAGGATCTTGCTAATAGATTTTATAGTTTTTTCTACAGATTTTTCTATATTTTTATCTTGAAGATAATA
Source organism: Anaerococcus mediterraneensis (assembly GCF_900128415.1). Lineage (NCBI taxonomy): Bacteria > Bacillati > Bacillota > Tissierellia > Tissierellales > Peptoniphilaceae > Anaerococcus > Anaerococcus mediterraneensis. The sequence goes on along the minus strand of NZ_LT635772.1, from coordinate 87,366 downwards.
TCCTAAGAAAAGTGCATCAAATAGATCACCAGATCCGCCTACTTTTATATCGATTTTTTCATAAGGGATTTGGTCGGGATTGTCATTTATGATTTTGACAAAGTTTTTATGACCGTCTTTGCAAGAGGTTATTATAAGACTCTTATCCTTGATAGGATTTTGAGTAAGGTCCAAAAACTTGGCTTCTGTCTGATTTGGGATCACAATATCAGCGACCTCTAGCATATCTTTATAGTTATCTATTTTGCTTTTATCAAGACCTGGGTACAAGGCACCATCATCACCCATTATTGGGTCAAAGACTATACTTGTTTCATAATCAAGTGATTTGATATAGTCTATTATCATATTTTTTTGTTCTTGGTCATCTATATAGCCTATAAAAATTAGATCAAATTTAAAATCCAATTCCCTCCAAGTTTTTAGGCAATCTTTTATATAGGTATTGGTATTAAAAAAGGCATTTTTGCCCAAGGAAAAATTATTTGCAATCATAGCTGTTGGTAGCAAGAAAACTTCATAATCCATATAGGCTAAAACAGGACTCATAAGCCTAGCGGCAATTTTACCTTTTGATACATAGTCATTTAGTATTAATATATTTTTCATTTTACACTCCTAGCTTATATCTTATGGAGAATTATTATTAAAGTCAAATATATAAGGACTATTATATTTTTTTGAGTATAATAATCACATGGATCAGAAGAGGAAATATATCGTAAATAAAATTAAAGAAAACAAGTATGTCAAACAGACAAAAAGAAGTGTAGGCAGCATAGTCTTTTCCAGAGCGGGGCTTTTTGCGTTTTTAATTTTAGCTCAAATATTTGTTTTTTACCTGATAGTTCACTATTTATCTATAAATGAATACTGGTTATTTGGAGGTTCATCAGTCTTGTCATTTGTGATGATGATGGTAATCTTAAATATAGATCAGATAAATCCATATATGAAGCTATCCTGGTTTTTGTTTATTTTTGTGGCACCTCCTTTTGGGATGATTGCATTTTTGATGTCATATTTTAAAATAGGCTATAGAACAGAGCACAGGAGGGTTATAAAAATAGAAGAAGACTCTAGGGTTTATCACAAACAAGCAATTGGCAAAAAAGAGCTTGAAAAAACTGGTGACAAGAATTTTATAAACCTAGCTACATACTTAAAAAATATAGCTGGTTTTTCTGCCTACAACCATACAAAATCAGAATATTATAAGCTTGGCGATGATATGTACAAGGCGATGATGAAGGATATAAGAAAGGCCGAAAAATTTATTTTTATGGAATTTTTTATCCTAGATTATGGTTATATGTGGGGGTCGATCCTAGAAGAACTTGTCAGAAAAGTCAACCAAGGAGTAGAGGTAAGACTCCTTATAGATGGGTCCAACCTTATAACTAGGCTCCATTCTGATTTTGAAAGTCAAATGGCAGATTTTGGTATTAAATTTAGGGTCTTTTCAAAAATGTACCCTATAGTGTCAACCTACCTAAATAACAGGGACCACAGAAAAGTCATGGTTATAGATGGGAAAGTTGGCTATACCGGCGGGATAAATATAGCTGATGAATATATAAATATGTATGAAAGATTTGGCCATTGGAAGGATTGCGGTCTTAGGATTGAGGGCAAGGCAGTAGAAAGTCTTAGCGTTTTGTTTTTGTCCATGTGGAATGCTTCTTTGAAAGATTCGGTGGTTGAAGATTATTCTCCTTACCTAATAAAATACGAAGAAGAACCAAATGATGGCTATTATATACCCTTTGCAGACAATCCTACAGATGATGAGAGGCTTTGCAAAAATATCTACCTAAATATGGTAAATACAGCCAAGGACTATGTGTATGCCATGACCCCATATTTTATAGTAGATAATGAAGTCACATCAGCCCTACAAAATGCTGCCAAAAGAGGAGTGGACGTGAGAATTTGCCTGCCTCATATACCAGATAAAAAGGTAGCCTTCACCTTGGCTCAAAGCCATTATGATGAACTTATCAGGTATGGGGTCAAGATCTACCAGTATACTCCTGGTTTTGTTCACTCTAAAACTTGGCTTGCTGATGGCAAGACAGGGGTCGTTGGAACAATAAATTTAGACTACAGGGCCCTATATCAAAACTTTGAATGTGGGGTTTTGATATATAATTCTCAGTCTATAGAAACAATAAAAGAAGATTTCGATGAGTTTTTTGCTATATCGATCCAGGTAAGCCAAGAAGATGTTGATAATATGAAAGCATCTACAAAACTAAAGAGCAAACTTCTAAAACCTTTCGCCCCTTTGATGTAAATAAAAGAATTAAAATCTCAAGCAATAGCTTTGAACAGATCACAGACAAAGTATATTCTAACGTCATTCCTACAGAGAAGCCCTTAGAGAGTTTACCCCGAGCGGTGTCGAGAGGGTGAAAAATCCCATGAATTGGGTGTTTGTTAGTTGGTTATTCACATTTTATTTTTTAAATCAAATATTTTGTTGTTTGTTAAAAATCTGTCTCAAGCAATAGCTTGGGATTTTTTTTATAATTTTTTGGAAATTATAATATTTTGTTGACAAAAAAAATCAGGGTGCTATAATTAATATAGGATGTATGACATATAACCATACGATAAGGAGGGCAAATGTTCAAACTAGATCTAAATTCCAATGTGCCCCTTTATATGCAGATTGTCGACCAGACCAAGGTTGCCATAGCAGCTGGATATTTTAAAAATGGAGATAAGTTCCCATCAGTCAGAGACTTGTCAAAATCTTTGCTCATAAACCAAACAACAGTTGCCAAAGCATTTAAGGAGCTAGCTAGTCAAGGAATAATAGAATCTAAACCAGGTATAGGCACTATTATAAAACTTGATGAAGAAAAAATAGATATTGAACGAGATAGCTTTTTAGAAAAGCTTGAAGAAGATTTGAGGCAGGCGATTTTCCTAAAAATATCCAGAGAGGAAATCCTAGCTGTCTATGAGAAAGTAGAAGGTGAGATAGATGATATTTAGAGTAGATAATATCAGCAAGTCCTTTGGCAAAAACAAGGTCCTAGACAATGTTAGTTTTAGCCTAAAGCCAGCAACCATCACGGGTATAGTCGGTAGAAATGGATCTGGCAAGACTACCTTGCTTAAAATCCTATGCGGTATCTATAAACAAGATCAGGGAGAGTTTTTTATAGACGATAAAAAATTAGAAGATGACCCAAAACTCATAAGTAGAATAGGTTTTTTGCCTGATAGGTTTGACTACTTTAGTTTTTATAAGGCAAAAGATGTGCCAGATTTCTACAAAATCATATACCCAGATTTTGATAGCGATTATTTTTTTACAGAGCTAAACAAAAATGATATAGATCCAAATCAGACAATCAGAAACTTCTCCAAGGGTCAAAAAAACCTAATAGGCCTCATTACAATCATAGCAACGAGGGCAGATATCATCCTTGTAGATGAGGTTTTAGATGGGATGGATGTCCTAAATAAAAAACTGATCCTTTCTTATATCCTAGATGCCAAAGAAGACGGCAGGACTGTCCTTGCATCAAGCCATGAGCTAGATTATCTGGCAGGAGTTTGTGAAGAAATTCTTTATTTATCAAAAGATGGCAAGCTCAAAAACACATCTGCTGACAATAAAAACATCAGAAAGATCCAGGTCGTAGTCAAAGACAAGCTACCAAAGGCCTTGGAGGAAAACTCTGTTTTGGTCTCTAGCCTAGGCAGGGTCAATGTCATACTTATAAATGCAGATGAAAAACTCCTAAGCGAGTATTTATCAGATGACCAGATAGTCCAATATGATATCTTGGGTCTAAAAATAGAAGACTACTTCTATATGGAAGCAGGAGGTAGAATATGAAAGACTTTGGCAAATTGTTGAAACTCACATGTAAGAGATATGCCATTTGGATAATCCTATTTGGTTTTTTCTTTACCCTATCAAATTCTTTTGGTATAAAAAATGACCTAAACTGGGTAGAAAGAAGACTTACAGATCCGGTTATAGAGATGGAAAGATATTTGGGCAAAGAGTCTGTCCACTACTCAGATGCAAAGATTGATAATAAAAAATTAGAAGAATATGAAAAAACTGCCCAGGCCTTTGCCAAAAAATATGACCTAAAATATGAAGAAGCAAAAATATTTGAAGATGACTATGAGCCAGCATACGACTCTGAAAAGGATGAGTTGTGGAGCAGGTACAATACCTATGCTAATTTCAAAAGAGCTATGGAGACCTTGCCAGATAATAAATTAGAAGTCGCAGATAAATTTGAAAGTTCAATAGCTATTACAATATTTTTCATCTTTATCCTAGCCATGGCCCTCACATCAATTGAGGAATCCCTAAATTATTACGATTTTACCAGGATGCTACCATGGTCAAAGAAAAAAGAATTTTTGATGAAGCTAGGTATTGCCCTTATTTTTGGACTTGGCTTGTTTATAGTAAATGCTCTAGTGACCCTAGCTATTTTAAAAGGATCAGTATTTTCTGAGATCCTTGGTTATGGAGGTTTTGGCCAATACCTATTAAAAGTCCTTTTAGCTAGCCTAACAGCAAGTCTGGTTGGTGTATCTTTGGGACTGCTTGCAGGCAATTTCTTAGGCCACCTAGGCCTAACTATCATAGCCGTTGGATTTATAGAGTGGTTTAAGCTAATAGTATTAGCCTTTGCGACAATTTTTGGAGATAACCTATCAAGCAATTTGAATGATGCCTATTATAATTTCAAAAAGACCCTAGGACCAGCAGCCAAGGTTTTCTTGTCCCTAACCAACACAGACTTTGGTAAAATGTCATCACTTTGGGCAGCCCTAGCAGTAGGCCTTATAATAGCCATAGGGGCATATTTCCTAATAGGTAGGTCCTCTGCAGAAAGATCTGGTTATTTGGTCAAAAATAAAGTCCTATCAGAGATTTGCAAGTGGGCAGGTATCCTAAGTTTTACATCTATACTATATGGCATAACAACTGGTTTTTTAAACTTTGGTGGTCCAAATATATTAATCAGGATAATTTCCTACTGCCTATCTCTATTGATATCTTATAAATTATTTGATATCCTATTTAAGATAAGACTTAAATTTTAGTTAGGAGAAATAATGGCAAAAGATAGACTAAGTTGGAATGAATATTTTATGAGGCTAGCAGAAACAGTTGCCATGCGAGGCACTTGTGATAGGGCCTATGTTGGTTGTGTCCTTGTCAATAGCGAAAACAGGATAGTATCAACTGGCTACAATGGGTCTATAAAAGGCAATGCTCATTGTGATGAGATTGGCCACACAATGAGAGATGGCCACTGTATAGCCACAATCCACGCTGAGATGAATGCAATTTTATATTGTGCCAAGGAGGGCATATCGGTCAAAGATACGATTTGCTATGTCACCCATTTTCCTTGCCTAAACTGTACAAAGTCTCTTATCCAAGCAGGGATCAAAAAAATCTACTACAGAAATGCCTACAGGATGGACGACTACGCAGTAGAGCTTTTGGAGAAAAATAATATAGAATATATACAGATAGCAAGCGAAGAATAAATCAAAAAAGATTTCCAGATTTGAAAGTCTAGGTCTAGAAAAAATAATTTCTGTACTAGAGATTTCCAAATTTTGGGAATCTTTTTTTGGGTATAAATATAATATCTTATAAAAAGGAGGCCTTATGAATTATTCAGATGATGGTAGACAATACCATATAGGTCTAAAAAAAGAAGATATAGGTCAATATGTAATCCTGCCAGGAGATCCAAAAAGGTGCGAGAAAATCGCAGCTTATTTTGATAATCCAAAAAAAGTTGGAGATAGAAGAGAATTTGTGACCTACACAGGTTTTTTAGATGGGAAAAAAGTTTCTGTCACATCGACAGGTATTGGTGGGCCATCAGCTGCTATTGCCATAACAGAGCTTGCCAAACTTAGAGCCCACACTTTTGTCAGGGTTGGGACTTGTGGTGGCATAGATAGGAATGTAAAGAGTGGCGACCTAGTCATAGCCCAAGCTGCCATAAGGGCAGAGGGGACTAGCAAGGAATATGCCCCAATAGAATTTCCTGCTGTGGCAGATTTCAAGGTGACAAATGCCCTTTATGAATCAGCAAAAGAACTTGGGAGAAATTTTCATGTGGGAGTAGTCCAGTGCAAGGATTCTTTTTATGGCCAACACGAAACAGATATTATGCCTGTTTCTTACGAATTAGAAAACAAATGGGAGGCCTGGAAGAGGCTAGGGACTCTGGCCAGTGAAATGGAATCAGCTGCCCTATTTACTGTGGCAAGTTTTTTGAAAGTCAGAGTAGGGTCGTGTTTTTTAGTTGTAGCTAACCAAGAAAGAGAAAAAGAGGGCCTAGAAAACCCTGTAGTCCACGACACAGACCGTGCCATAAGGCTTGGAATAGAAGCTATAAAAAAATTGATAAATGAAGAAAAATAAAGAAAACCCTTGTCGTTTTAGATGAGGGTATTTTTTATTTTAAATATAATCTTGACAAGTGTTATAAACTGTTATATACTGTTATACAAGAAAGGGAAATATATTGAAGATTATTATAAAAAATGGATCGGCGGTTCCTATTTATGAACAAATTAAAAACGCCATTAGGGATGAAATCCTAAAGGGAAATCTCAAAGCAGGGGAGAAGCTACCTTCTGTGAGAGCTCTCGCTCGAGAGCTTTCTATTTCAATTTTGACTGTCAAAAAAGCCTACGATGAGCTTGAAGGCGAAGGTTTTATTGAATCTCGTCAGGGCCTTGGTACCTTTGTCGGCAAGGAAGACCCTAATCTAAGGCTTGAGGAAAAGCAGAAAAAACTTGAGGATGCTCTTATAGAAGCTATTAGGATTTCAAAAGATATTGAAATGGAAAAGAATGATTTATTTGAACTTTTAGGATATTTATATGAAGGAGATTTTAATGACTGATAAGATTCTAGCAAAAAATCTTGGCAAAACTTATGAAAAATTTGAACTTGGCCCAAATGACTTTGCCATCAAAAAAGGATATGTAACAGGTTTTATTGGCAAAAATGGCATGGGGAAAACAACTACCATCAAGGCACTTTTGTCACTTATAAATTACGATGGGGAAATTTTGATGGATGGTGAGAAAATTAATGATTTGACGTATCTTCAGGATGTAGGCCTTGTCATGGACGATTCCTTTTTGGGCAAGGACTGGACCTTGGACCTAGTCAGCCAGGCCATGGATGTGGGCTATGATAAGTGGAATGCCAAGACCTATTACGAATATCTTGATAAGTTTGAACTTGAAAGAGTGAAAAAAGTTTCTGACTTATCTAGGGGAATGAAGATTAAGCTGATGCTTGCGGTTGCCCTTTCTCATGATGCAAAAATTCTAATTTTAGATGAGCCTACAAGCGGCCTTGACCCTGCCATGAGGGATGAACTTGTGGATATGATTTTAGACTTTATGGAAAATGAAGATCATACAGTCCTATTTTCCACCCATATAACCCAAGACCTTGATAGGATTGCTGATTATATTATTTTTATAGACCAGGGAAAAATCGTATTTGAAGGCTCTAAGGATGAATTTTATGACAAATTTTTACTAATTAAAGGTGGAGTAGAAGATTTTGAGAAAATTAAAAACCTTAAAATTTATGGGCAAAAGAAGACTAAGGTTAATTTTGACGCCCTAATCCTAAGAGAAGATTATAAGGTAGATGAGAACTTGGTGGCAGAAGTGCCAACAATCGACCAAATAATGATTTATTATGGGAGGATCTAATGGATATTAGAAAACAAATTAAACTAGATATAATTTCAATGAAAACCTATTATACTTTGAAAAATTTAAGCCTATTATTAGGTGTAGTTCTTTTTTATTCCTTTAGTAGGAATACTCCTACAGTAATGTTATCAATGACATTGACTTTTGCTGTAATGTTTTCATCTAATCCATTTTTGTTAGGGGAAAATTCTGGCATTGATGCCTTATATAAAATCTTTTCTATTGATAGCAAAAAAGTAGTTATAGGTAGGTATATATTAGCTGGACTGATTTTTATAGTGGCAAGTCTACTTGGATTTTCAATCTATGCTATAGTTTCACTAATAAAAAATGTGCCAATAGGCCTTGATATGCTGATGTTTATTGGTATTAACTTTGCTTTATTTGCGATAGTTATTTCATTTGAATATCCGATATATTTTAAATCCGGCTATACTAAGGCAAAGAATTTTTGGTTTTTACCGATATTTATAATTGCTGTAATTTGGATGGCTCTAGGATATTTTATAAAAGATTTTGGCCCAATACTTAACTTTGTATTAGAAAATCAAAGGATGATCATAATTGTACTTTGTATCCTAGTTGTCCTTTTTCTTATAATTTCAATCACACTTTCTATCATATTTTATAAAAAAAGAGATTTTTAAGATTTGCTCTAAAGTCAGGGAAGATGAGAATTTGCTGGCTAAACTGCCAAGCATAGATGAAATAATGATTTATTATGGGAGAATCTAATGAATATTAAAAAACAAATTAAACTGGATATGATTTCGATAAAACCTTATTTAACCATCAAAAATTTTGCCATAATGGCTTTCATTCCACTTTTTTATATGTATATTATGGACAGTCCTGTAATTACTCTTTCTATGGCCATGGTATTTGGGATAATTTTTTCATCATATCCATTTTTGCTTGGTGAAAATGCTGGTATAGACGGGATTTATAGGATATGTGGGATTAGTAGCAAAGAGTTAGTTATCGCAAGATATATAATGGCTTATATTATTTTTATATTTGTAAGTATATTTGGAATCATCTACTATTTATTGATAGCCTTAATTAAAGATTATCCAATTGGATTGGATATATTTGAGATGATTGGAATAAACTTTGTATTTTTCACCTTGATGATCTGTTTCCAATATCCGATTTATTTTAAATACGGCTATACTAAGGCAAGGGCCTTTGGATTTTTACCAATACTAATTATAGGAATATTAGGAATGGTTGGAGGTTATTTTATAAAAGATTTTACTTTAATCATTAATTTCCTAGAAGAAAATGAAATGATGATTATTATTGGACTTTTTATTTTATTTGCCATTTTTCTTACAATTTCAATCACACTTTCTATCAAATTTTACAAAAAAAGAGATTTTTAGATTACAAAAGACCCTAGCAAGTCTTGGATCAATCTCCAAGGCTTGTTAGGGTCATATTTTTTTCTTCTGTGACGTATTTATAATTTTTTATGCTCTTGGTGTTTTTTAATTGGCCTATAATTATCGGCATTTTATTCTATAACATCAATATCTACTAAAGGTAGGATATCAAAGATTTCATCCCTTGTTGGTAGGTCTAATACCCTGGCTGTGGCACCTGCTGCGGCCACTGCTACCATGTAGGATTCTATTGGATCGCTATCTCTGACTATGGTTCCCAAAAAACCAGCTATCATGGCATCTCTGCAGGCTACTGTATTTATAATTTCTTTGTCATCTTTGATTGGGTTTGCTGAGTAGACTCCTTCACGGGTAAAAAACATAGATCCTTCTGATCCGTAGGAGATTATGACGTATTTGGCTCCCATTTCTATAAGCTTTTTGCCATAAGGTATATAGTCCATTTTGTTTTCTATTTTTACGCCAAATATTTCTTCTATGTCTTCGCCGTTTGGTTTTACTAGAAGAGGACCTCTTTTGACCATATTTAGTAGGTATTTGCTTGGGACATCTGCTATAAAGTTAGCCCCGTTTGCCTTGGCAATTTCTACCATCCTGTCGTAGATGTCTGCATCCTCGCCATGCTCCATTGGAGGAACTGATCCACCAAAGATTATTGTATCGCCTTCCCTAACCCTAGATAGGTTGTAGACTAGCTCTTCGACTTCATCTGTAAGCACTGTTGGTCCTTGGAAGTTTATGAGGGTTTCTTTTTTGTCTTCAAAAATTTTTAGGTTGACCCTGTTTGATTTTTTCATATGGACAAAATCTGTTAGTATATCTTCATTTTTTAGCCAGTTGTCTATAAACATTCCTTGGTAGCCGCCAATAAAACCTGTTGCTGTGGTTGGTATCCTAAGTTGGGATAGGATTCTGGAGACATTTATTGCCTTGCCGCCTGGTAGGGATCTTTCTGTTTTTATTTCATTGTTTTCTTCCAGCTTTAGCTTGTCTAATTCTATATACAAGTCTATGGATGGGTTAAGGGTTACTGTATAAATCATATTTACCTCTTTATATATTAAAACTTCTTATAGCTTCTATAACTTCTTCCATATGCATGCCGTGGCTGCCTTTTACAAAAACTAGGGAAGACCTAGTTATAAGGGATTTTAGTTTTTCTATCATATGGTCTTTTTGGTCAAAGTAAAAGCTCCTGTCACAAGGGAAATGCTCCCTGCTTGCCTCATACATTTTTTTGGATAGGGGACCAAAAAATAAGCAAAAGTCTATTTTTTTGCTGTTGATTTTTTCTCCTACTTGGTAGTGGAGGTCTTCTTCATTTTCTCCTAGCTCTAGCATATCGCCTAGGCAGATTATTTTTCTGTTGTAGCCTTGGAGCATATAGGTTGTTTCAAGACCTGCCAGTAGGGACTGAGGATTTGATTTGTAGGAGTCATCCAAGATGTCAAAACCATCTAGTTCTACTAGGTCAGTCCTATTTTGGCTTGATTTTACCTTCAAAAATCCTCTGTCAATGCTTTCTTTATCTATGCCGTAGATTTCTGCTATCATTACAACAGCTGCTGCATTGTAAATATTGTGCCTGCCTATAAGAGGTATCTCATAAGTATTGTCTTTGTTTGAGAACCTGAGTTTTGCTGCTGGTGAGTCTAGAAAATTGATTTTGAAATCTGCCTTGTCGTCCCTACCAAAGGATAGGACTTTTTGCTTTATTTGAGTATTTGGGATATTTTCTCTCATGGTCTCATCATCTATATTGTAGATAAATATTCCATCATCATCCATACCTTCTAGGATCTCAAGTTTTGCCCTTAGTATGCCTTCTTTTGATTTTAGGTTGTGAAGATGGCTATCTCCTATATTTGTAATTATAGCAAGCTCTGGTTTTACTATCTTAGATGTGAGGGATATATCTCCAAAATTATCAGTACCAAGTTCTATAACTCCTATATCTGTATCCTCATCTAGGGAAAGGATAGTTTTTGGGACCCCTATTTCGTTGTTTAGGTTGCCCATTGTTTTTTGGGTCTTGTATTTTTCTGCAAGTATGGTTGCAAGGAGGTCCTTTGTAGTAGTCTTGCCATTAGAACCAGTTATAGCAATTATTTTTATATCTAGTTGGTTTCTGTAGGCTGCTGCCAAGTCTTGAAGGGCTTTTTTTGTATCCTTGACTCTGACATAGGGAATAGTCACATCCTTATTTATTTTGTAATCATAGTCAACGAGAAATGCGCTTGCTCCTTTATTCTCACATTCTTTGATAAAAATCCTACCATCAAAAACTTCACCAAGTAGTGGGATATATAGATTGCCATCACTTATAGTCCTAGAGTCAGTAGAAACACCGATGATTTCTAGGTCATTATATTTAGGGTCTGAGATTTCTCCACCCACCATCTGGGCAATTTGCGCCAAGCTTCGTCTAATCATTTGTATGTCTCCTAAAACCGTCTTCTATAAGTATGTCCAAGACCTCAGAAAAGTCTACATCATACATATTCATACACATCCTAGCAAAAAATGATGAAGGTGTAAAACCAGGGAAGGTATTTATCTCATTTATATAAAACTTTTTGTCCTTGCCATAAAAAATATCTACCCTAGCAAAACCCTCACAACCAACTGCCTTATAGCAGGCCTTGGCGAAATTTTGTCCTTCTATGAGGTCGGCTTCATCCATTACATAAGGGATTTGCTCCCTAGTAGTTGGAGAAAAATATTTGGCATCATAGTCTAGGAAGCTGTGGTCTGTAATATAGGCAGCAGGCTTGCTTACATCTATATAGTCTCCATCTCCAACAACAGAAAACTCAATTTCTTGGCCTTCAATAAGCTCTTCTATCAAAACTTTTTTGTCATATTTTAGGGCCTCTAGGCAAGCATCTCTGAATTCTTCCTTGCTTGTAACCTTGGATACTCCAACTGATGATCCGTTGGCAGATGGTTTGACTATCAGAGGAAGTCCGATTTTTTCTATAGTATCTTCTATAAAGTCATCGTCAAAGCCATCCTTATATGTATAAGTATATTTGGCTTGACGAAGTTTGGATTTTTCAAAAATATCATTTGATGTGACCTTGTCCATACAAATTGATGATGACAAAAGTCCATTGCCTATATAGGCAAGTCCTACAGTATCCAAAAATCCTTGGATTGTGCCGTCTTCTCCGTAGGTTCCGTGGATGACAGGTAGGATGATCAGATCAGACCTATCTATTATAGAAACTTCTTTTAGAAAATCTGAAATAGACTCTTGCTTGTTTTTTTCAATATTTTTGACCAAAGAAAATTCATCATTGTTATTGTAGTCTGTAAAACTATCAGAAAATTTTCCATCCTTATCTATATAAACAATTTTTGTATCATATTTTTCTTTATTTAAATTTTTAATTATATTAAGGGCACTTCTCAAAGCTATATCATGCTCACTAGAAGGTCCACCACATAAAATGTAGACAGTCTTCATATTATCTCTCTTTCTATATATAAGCTTAAGTAAATTTTACTACATATAAAAAATATGGGCAAATATATAGGCATAATTAGAGGATTATAGAAATTTTTTAGCAATGGTAAAAATTTATATTTTTTTTAAAAACAAGTCAATAGTAACAAAATAAAAACTAATTATGAAGAAAAAGTAAAACAAAATATCTACACAATTTATCTAAAAAATTGATTGTATATTATAAAAATTATTATTTTATGGAGAAAAGAGTGACGATATCAACACTTATATAGAAGAGGATAAAAATATATATGCTTGGGAAATATTAATAATAATGAAATAAAAACACATAATTTCTACACAATTAAAATATATACTATCTCTTGTAATAAAGATTGTTATCAATTTGTAACTGTTGTAACAAAATAAAAAATAAAAACATTGACATAATAAGGAGAAATAATGAAAATTTTTACTAAGTACGCTCTAGCAGCAGCACTTATAATCCCATCGATATTTACTTTTACAGCAAAGAATGCTGAGGCAGCAAGCGCTGTAAAAAACTCTGATGCAGCAGCAGGAGTAAATGTAAGAAGCGAAGCAAAACTTGGCGATAATATCATAGGCCTAATAGATGATGATAGCCAATATGAGATTATCGAACAAAAAGATGGTTGGTTCAAGATAGATTTTGAAGGCAAGGAAGCCTATGTATCAAGTGATCTTTTCCACCTACTAGAAGAAAGCGAAGTTGTATCTGCGACAAACTTTAGAAAAGAAGATAATATCAGCTCAGAAGTTATAAAGGTTCTAGAAAAAGGAACTAAACTTGAAACTATTGATATTGCTGAAAATGGTTTTGTAAAGGTCAAAGTTGATGGAAAGATTGGCTATGTTTACCACAACCTTATAAAAACTTTTAGGGACAGAGCAGATGTTTATGAGAAAGCTCAGCCAGCTAATAAACAAGTAGCAAAACAAAACACTCAGCAAGTAGCAAACAATCAAGCAGCAAGCCAACAAGCACCAGCACAAGAATACCAAGCAAGCACAAATTGGGCCAAAGAATGGATAGCTCAAAGAGAATCAGGCGGTTCATACACAGCTTACAATCCAAGAGGTGGCTACTATGGTAGATACCAACTTAACCCATCACTTGTACCATATGGCGCAAGTCCAGCTCAACAAGAAGCTGCAGCAGATAACTATGTAGCACAAAGATACGGTTCTTGGGAAAATGCTCAAGCATTTTGGCAAAGAAACGGTTGGTACTAAAATAATAAAAGTCTAGTTTTAAGGTGACCCCACAAAGTTGGACCTTATACCAGAGTTAGAACTAAACTAGCTCTGGTATTTCTTTATCCTTTCCTACCTCTAGGGGTAGGAATTTTTATGCTGCATTCTTCTTTCTGTATTCTATTGGTGATAAGTATCCTAATTTTTCTTTTATCCTTTCTTCGTTGTAATATTTTATGAAATCTTCTATTGTTTGTTTTAAGTGCTCGTATGAATAGAATTTGTGTTCGTAATATATTTCTTGTTTTAATATTCCAAAGAAGTTTTCCATTGGCGGGTTGTCTAAGCAGTTGCCTTTTCTGGAGATAGATTGGGTGATGCCGTTTGTTTCAAGTATTGATGTGTATTGATTTGTTTGATATGCCCAGCCTTGATCTGAGTGGAATATTCTTCTTTCTTTACTTTTATTCCTTCATAGCCTTGTGACTTGTATGTATTTACCTATCTTTTAATCACGCATTCACTTGGTATACCGCACTTATCTGATAAAGATTTATATGAGATGCTTGATTCTAAATATTCTTTTATTACTTTCATTTTGAATTCTGTACTATATTTTGCCATTTAAAAAACTGACCTCCTTTAGTTAGTTTTTAGGTCTAACTTTTGGGGGTCAGTTCATTACTTATTTAGTTAGAATCTTGGTATTTTTTTATTTAATATGATGATTAAAGATATAAAAGCTTGTAAAATGATAGCGAAAGAAAATATTATAGGGGGAAATTATGAATCGTAAAAAATATTTGATTATAATAAGATATATCTTCATTGTATTATTAGCTTTGTGTGCAATAATTGCTATAAGTTATATGTATATAATTTTAAAATTTGGTAGTGGAGATTATCGAGAGGGAATGGAAGGTTTCATAGCTGACATAGTTTTTCGTGTTTTTATGAGCCTAGTTGTTATTTTTTTTCTTATAGGAACTTTTTTTGTAAGAGAAAGTACTAAAGCAACAGTTATTTGGTGGATTTGTTTAATAATTTCTATAGTGGGTATTTTTTATGCCTTAAGAGCACCAATCCTCGATTTAGCCTATCTAAATCATCCCCAATCTATAAAACTTGATTACGTAAGCTTTGAATCGGAAAACATTTATAAATATATAATATTTCATAAATTAAAGGGTTATACAGAAAATGGCGATATTGAAATTTTTGACATTAATAGCGACACCTTAGATATCGAAAAAGAAAAATGGAAAGATGATGAAAATGTTTTGGCAAATGTAAAATATCTTCCTCACACAGGGGTTTTGATGAGCTATAAGACATATAGGGGAAAATGACGATACTGACTTCCTTTAGTTAGTGTTTGGTCTAACTTTTGGGTGTCAGTTCATTTAATAGGCTTTTTTCTTTTTCTTAAATATAATTTAGGGTACAATTTTTTATAGAGATATCTAGGAGGATTTATGAAAGCAATACTTACAATTATAGGCATAGATAGGCCTGGAATAATTTATTCGGTGACTAAGATTTTATATGAACACAAGGTAAATATTTTGGATATGAGCCAAACTATCATGGAAGATAAATTTGTGGCTATGCTAAATATAGATATGTCACAAGCAGAAGCAGATTTTGATGAGATTAGTAAAAACTTTGATTCTCTTTCAAAAGAGACTAATTTAGAGATCAGACTTCAAAATGAAAAAGTCTTTGATATAATGCATAGGATTTAAGATGGATAAAAATAATATTTTAGATACTATAAAAATGCTTGATGAAGAAAATCTCGATGTCAGAACCCTAACAATGGGTATAAGTCTTTTTGACTGCATAGATACTGATTACAAAAAAGCTTGCCAAAAAATTTATGATAAACTCATAAGGGAGTCACATGGCTTTATAGAGGCATCTAAAGAGATTTCAAACCTATATGGGGTTCCAATCATAAATAACAGGATAGCAGTCACACCTATATCTTTGATAGGAGCAGCAACTGACCTTGATGACTACACTCCTTTTGCAAGGACCCTAGATAGGGCTGCCAAGGATATAGGGGTAGATTTTGTAGGTGGTTTTTCTGCCCTGGTAGGCAAGGGGATGACTAAGTCTGATGAGATTTTGATAAATTCTATTCCAAAAGCCCTGGCGGAAACTGATGTAGTTTGTGCTAGTATAAATGTAGGATCTACAAAGGCTGGTATAAATATGGATGCAGTAGCCAAGTGTGGCCACATAATAAAAGATTTGGCAAAAAATACCAAGGATTCTTTC
This sequence comes from Anaerococcus mediterraneensis, assembly GCF_900128415.1. NCBI lineage: Bacteria > Bacillati > Bacillota > Tissierellia > Tissierellales > Peptoniphilaceae > Anaerococcus > Anaerococcus mediterraneensis. Next base: position 71,235 of record NZ_LT635772.1, on the reverse strand, counting down.
GGCTGTGCAAAATTAGTTGTATTTGCAAATGCGGTTGATGACAATCCTTTTATGGCAGGAGCCTTTCACGGAGTAGGTGAGGCAGATACTGTCATAAGCGTAGGAGTGTCAGGTCCTGGTGTTGTAAAATCTGCTATAGAGGATAAAGCTGACCTGCCAATAAATGAGATCTATGAGATAATAAAAAAGACAGCTTTCAAGATAACTAGGATGGGTGAGCTACTTTGCAAGGAAGTTTGTAAAAAGCTTGATAAAAAATTTGGGATTGTAGACTTGTCTTTGGCACCAACTCCAGCTATCGGAGATTCCGTTGGTAGGATTTTAGAAGAAATAGGTATAGATAATGTAGGCGGCCACGGTACAACAGCTGCCCTTGCCATGCTAAATGACGCTGTCAAAAAGGGCGGAATCATGGCAAGCTCTAGGGTAGGAGGTCTTTCAGGAGCCTTTATCCCTGTTAGTGAAGATGAGGCTATGATCAAGGCTGTCGATGGAGGTCATCTATCATTTGATAGGCTTGAAGCTATGACTTGTGTTTGCTCGGTTGGTCTTGATATGATAGCCATACCTGGCAAAACCACTGCTGAGACAATTTCTGCTATAATAGCCGATGAGGCGGCAATAGGTGTTATAAACAACAAGACAACAGCTGTTAGGATCATCCCTGTAGAGGGCAAAGATGTTGGAGATAGCGTAGAGTTTGGTGGACTTTTAGGCTATGCACCAATAATTGATATAGGTGAGTCTGATTCTAGTATTATGGTAAAAAGAGGCGGTTTTATACCTGCCCCAGTGCATTCATTTAAAAATTAGGAGGAAAAAATGACAAATCCAATAGTAACATTTGAAATGGAAAATGGTGATATATTTAAGGTAGAGCTATACCCAGAAAAGGCAGAAAATACTGTAAGAAATTTTATTTCTTTGGTAAATGATGGTTTTTATGATGGGCTTATTTTCCACAGGGTTATAAAAAACTTTATGATCCAAGGTGGGGACCCAGAGGGTACAGGTATGGGTGGTCCTGGCTATGCTATAGCTGGAGAATTTAGCCAGAATGGCTACAAAAATGACCTAAAACACGAAAGAGGAGTCATTTCTATGGCTAGGTCAATGATGCCAAACTCTGCTGGCAGCCAATTTTTCATCATGCACAAAGACAGCCCACACCTAGATGGATCCTATGCCGGCTTTGGTAGGGTTATAGAAGGCATGGATGTAGTAGATAAGATTGCTACAACAAAAACTGACTTTTCTGATAAACCAAAAGAAGAACAAAAAATGAAAAAAGTCACAGTAGATACCTTTGGTATAGACTATGGTCAAGTAGAAAAAATGTAGAAATAAAGTGGTGCTAGACTTGATGAAAAGCTCTAGCACCACATTTTTTTACTTATTTACCTTAAAAACAATTGTATAGTTTACTAAGAAAGATACTCCGGATTTTTCGTTCATAACTGGTACTATTTGTACCAATTCCCAGCCTTCTTTTGCCTTTTGTATTATTATCTCCTTGCACTCTTGAAAGGAGTCAGTCCTTCCTGATTTTAGTCCACCCTTTGGGGTGACTTCAACAAACTCGTAAGTAAACACATATCCTCCTTGAATTTTTATTTTAAATATATATTAGACTTGATATTATCAATGTTTCAAAATTTAATCCTTTAATATTTATTTTCTTCATAGAGGGCCAAGAGCTCCTCTAGGATTTTAATTTTTTCCCTAGTTTTTATTCCCTGGTCTGTATCTTTTCTGAGCATCCTAGGGTTCATGATTTCAACTTCCAAGATGTTTGGTGTATATGATGAAACTCTGTCGGTGATTGATTCGTAGGACTTGTGTTCAGCTAGGGCCACATGGTGGGAGTTAAACATAAGTGTGTATCCTGCTATGCCAGTTTTGGCTTGGTAAGGCTTGGATATACCACCATCTATAACATAGAGTTTGCCGCCTGCTTTTATAGGGGCATGGCCTTTTTCTGATATGACTGGGACATGACCATTTATTATCCTTCTTCTAGTTCCTTTGACCTTAAACTCATCTAGGATTTTGTCCACTATTTTTTCATCATTACACAATTCGAAATAAGGATTGAATTTCTCTTCTTTGAGCTTTTTATCATCTACAAAAATATTTTCAAAATATGAATACTGGCTTTTGCCAAAAATTGGTGAATACCTGCCGCATACCAAATACCACATGAGGTCTTTGGCAAAAAGATCATTTCTGAAGTATGCATCTCTTGCGATCCTGTCAAACTTATCCATGAGGGCCTTGCCCTTGTAGGTCTTGCCCCTTATTTCTACCTCTTGGAAATCTCCATTTTCTGTCAATGGCAGACATCCGTGGAATAACAAAGATCCATTTTCTACCTTGTACATAGAACCATTTTTATATAAAAATCTGATATGATTATTTAATTTATCATTCTTTATAAAATCTTTTCTAAGAACTTTTATGAGGTTTTCTTCCTCTCTTGTAAGTTTTGATGGGTCATTTTTATCTATAGTTGGGAAGTTTGTATCCTTCAGTTTGACACCCTTGTAGGTCCCCTTATCAAAATCGATAAATTTTAGGACATTTCTGTGGTCTACTCCAAATTCTTTGTTTCTTTCTATGAGGGCATAATCAAGTTTATATCTTATTATAGAAATAGCCTTAAACATTTTGGCTGCAGCCTCTTTGCCTACCTTATCATAAACATTGTCGTCATAAATCCTAGGCATAAAAAGCTGGCATGGGTCATCTCTGTAGGTTTTAATGGCAAATTCATAGAGGAGGCGTAAATTTATCCCATAGCCATCTTCGAGCATATCAAAATTGTTGTAGTGGATAGCATTGGCTAGGCAAGCTGCAATGAGGGCATCATTGCCAGCACAAGCTCCCATCCAAGCAACATCATGGTTACCCCATTGAAAATCTACGTTTGGGAAGGTGAGCAACTCATCCATAATAATATGAGGTGATGGGCCTCGATCATAAATATCGCCTACGATGTGGAGTTTATCTACAGATATCCTTTGGATCAAAGTGCAAAGGACTTTTATAAAATCATAGGCAGCATTATAATGGACGATGTTTTTTACCAAAGACTCATAATAAGTCCTTTTATCGTATTCTGCATCATTGGTGTATAAAAGCTCATCTATTATTAGGCTATACTTTTGAGGAAATTTGCTTCTGACATCATCTTTTGGGTATTTTGTAGAAACGAATTTGAGCAAATTTATAAGCCTGTGGATAGTTATAGTCAGATAGTCGGCATTTATTTTTTCTTCTTTCCTAAGTTTGTTTATGACCAGGTCAGGATCGTAGATTAGCTGGGCTAGTCCGTCTTGGTCTTTTTGCTCAAGCGTGTCTCCAAAAAGTTTTTTGATCTTATCCCTGATATTGCCCGAAGCAGACCTCAGCAAATGCAGGAAGGCGTCGCTTTCTCCGTGTATATCTGAGAAAAAATATTCGGTCCCCTTTGGTAGGTACTGCTCAGAGTTTAATAAAATAAGCTCATCTTTTATAGAATTTGTATCGGGGTAGATAGTTTTTATCAGGTCGTGGTAGGTTTTATCCATAGTTTCTCCTTTTATGCAATTGTTTTCCTATCTTTGATAAAAAAGAGTAATAGCCTAAAGGGCTAATTACTCTCGTTATGATTTGGATTTTCTCTTACAAATCTAGATTTATCGTAGATTTTTTCATCCTTAATCTTTTGAAAATCCTCCGCCAAGTCAGGATCATAAGTCTGGTCGACTTTTGCATTTTTTATAGTTTTGTTGACCTTTTTTACCCTGTGCTTTGGATTTTTTTCTTTAGTTTTAAGGTCGTCTAGGCTTTTTTCTGTGATCACAAGACCATCATCTAAAACTTTTGTTTTTGGACTTGTGTTTTCTAAATCTTTCTGCCTATCTACTTGGTTTTCACCTATATTAGGATCTGTATTTTCCGCATCTTGGTAGACTTCTTCTAGTAGGTCTTCGCTATTTGTTGATTTTAGATTATTTTCGTCTTGATCTTTATCATCTGCCTTTTCTATAAGCAGATCAGATTTTTCTTCTTTTGATTTATTAGACTTAGGATCAAATAGCTGGTCTTCTTTTTCTACTTCTGTACTGTCTTTTTCTCTTTGTTCAGAATTTTCCTCAGGACTTTTTATTATTTGGCTTGCCTGACTTATGACTTTGCCATTTTTTATTTCCTCATCTTTCTTTAATATAGCAATGTCTTTTTCATAATCTTTAAAATCAAGTTTTATATTGTCGTTTTTGACTTCTACTGAGCTTGGTTTTGACTTTACTTCTATATATTCAGTTTTCTTTTTAGTTTTTTCTTCATCGCTTTCATAGACATGGTTGAATTTAGCGATTAGGCCTATAACTGAGTTTATAAAAATAAGTCCGTTGAAAGCAATAAGGATAAAAATAAGTTTTTCCCTATATTTTAGAAACAGAAGAGTGTCTACAGCTAAAAATATTATTGCAAAGAAAATATTTGATAGGTGGGACTTACCATTTTCTCCAGCCTTGAAAATATTTCTTGAAATAATAGTGTTTATTATAAAACCTATCCCCACAGCAAGAAGGCCAATCGGCTTTATTGTGGCTGGGGAAAAAATATTATAGCCAACAATATCTAAAAATGACAATAGTAGATTTGTATCCACAAACACGATAAAACCAATGGCAAAAAGCAACAAAATACTTATTATCGACCTAAAAAGGCCTGTTATTATAGAAAAAAATTTTATAAAGTCTTTCATAAATCCTCCGTTACTTCTATTATAGCATAGATTTTAAATTGTTTATATATTTTATAACTGTATAATGATTAGTAAGTATAAAAAGGAGGCAGGCATGGATTTTGATCAAGTTATAAGTAAAAGAGTATCAGTTAGATCTTTTACTGAGAAAAGCCTAAAAGATGATGAAATAAAAGTCCTATTAGATGCAGCAAACAAGGCACCTATAGCCAGGGGAGCCTATGATGATTGTGCACTTACAGTCATATCTGATAAGGAGCTTTTAAGGGAAATGGTAGAAGATTATCAAAAAATCAGATCTGTAAACAAAGATCCGATCTATGGAGCACCTTTATTTATTTTGTTTTCATCAAAGAAGGACAATACAGAAAAATACGAAGACGCAGGTTGTGTTATCCAGAATATATGCCTGAAGGCTACTGAAATGGGAATAGGATCTGTATATATAAGAGGTATGATAAATAGTTTAGGTCCTGATGCAGCCTACATAAAAAAATTGGGTCTAGATTCGAATTTTGTACCTGTAAGTGGAGTTGCAATTGGATATACTGAAAAATTGCCGGATCCAAAGGACCATAAGATAGAAACTAACTATATTTAATATTGAAAAGAACTTATAAAAGAATATCATATTTGGATAAGCTTAAATAAAAATATAAAAAATAAGTAAAAACAAGGAGAAATCTCGATAAAGGACTTGAAGGTTGATTGTTATAAAGTATAATATACAATTGCTAGAAATCTATTTGTTGAGATTTTTTATTTTAAAAGTGGCAGATTTGATAATTTGTCTGAGAGTTTGCAAACAGTAAGGAGTAAGTGTTAATGGCCCAATATCATAAAAAAAATTATGGGAAAACTGAAAGGATGTCCTTTTCGAAATTCCCAGAAGTCTTAGATTTACCAAATTTATTAAAAGTTCAAAAAGACTCATATGACTGGTTCATAAAAGAGGGTCTTGGCGAAATACTAGAAGATATTTCACCAATTGAGGACTACAACGGTACGCTCAGCCTAGAATTTACAGGTTATGAGTTTGAAGAAGAGAGCAAATATAGCATACAAGAAGCTAAGCATAAGGATGTAACCTATGCTAGAGATTTAAAAGTCAAGGCTATTTTATTTAATAAAGAAACTGGCGAGATCAAAAGACAAGAAGTTTTCATGGGCGATTTTCCTATGATGACTGACTCTGCTACTTTTGTTATAAATGGTGCAGAAAGAGTTATAGTTAGCCAGCTTGTAAGGTCACCTGGAGTTTACTACGCAGGAGAGACAGACAAGAGTGGTGATATGCTTTATTCATCAACAGTTATCCCAAATCGTGGTGCATGGATAGAATTTGATACCGATGCAAGCCATACAGTCAATGTTAGACTTGATAGGACTAGAAAGCTACCAGCAACAACCCTAGTTCGTGCCCTATTATTTGAGAGTGATGAGGAGATCATAGAGGCTATAGGAGATACCAAACACCTAAGGACAACCCTAGAAAAAGAAAATTCTGAAACAACAGAAGAAGCCTTGATCGAAATATACAAAAAACTAAAACCAGGAGACCCAGCATCTCTAGAATCAGCTACTACCCTTATAAACAATCTTTTGTTTGACGATAGAAGATACGATTTGGCCAAGGTTGGTAGGTACAAATACAATCTAAAACTATCTTTGCTACCAAGGATAGAAAATGAGATTGCCGCTTTTGATGTAATAGATACAGAAAGTGGAGAAATATTTGTAAAAGCTGGCGAAATCATAGACAAAAAAACAGCCAAGGCTATAGAAGATTCTGGTATCACAGCTGTTGATATCAAAAGAATTGATGCAAAGGGTGAAGAACAAATCCTAAGAATAGTAGGAAATAATTTTGTAGATATAAATTCTTTTGACAGGCTAGAGGGTCTAGATATAAATGTAGATGACTTTAGTGAAAAAGTTTATTATCCAGTTATGACAGAAATCATTGAAGAAGCCCAAGATGACGAAGAGCTTGTAAAGATGATGTACAGGAGAAAGAAAGAATTAGCTCCAAAAAATATCACCAAGTCAGATATTTTGGCTATAGTCAACTATCAATTCAACCTTTTTGAGGGAATTGGTGACCTTGATGATATAGACCACCTTGGCAATAGACGTGTCAGAGGTGTTGGTGAACTTTTACAAAACCAATTTAGGGTGGGACTTGCCAGGATGGAAAGAGTTGTCAGAGAAAGAATGACAACCCAAGATCCAGATATAGCAACACCACAAGGCTTAATAAATATAAAACCAGTTACAGCTGTCATAAAAGAGTTCTTCGGTTCATCTCAGCTATCACAATTTATGGACCAAACAAACCCACTAAGTGAGTTGACCCACAAGAGAAGATTATCAGCCCTAGGACCTGGCGGTCTATCAAGAGATAGGGCAGGAGTTGAGGTTAGAGACGTACACGATTCTCACTACGGTAGGATTTGTCCAATAGAAACTCCAGAAGGACCAAACATCGGTCTTATCACATCTCTTACAACCTATGCTAGGATTAATAAATATGGATTTATAGAAACCCCATACAGGGTTGTAAAAGAGGGCGGAATAGTAACAGAAGAGATTGACTTCCTAACAGCAGATATAGAAGATGATTTCATAATAGCCCAAGCTAACGAACCATTAGATGAGAATAATAGATTTATAAATGAGAGGGTATCAGGCCGTGGTTATAGGGGCGAAAATGATATTTATCCAAGAGACTCTATCCAATACATGGACGTTTCTCCACAACAGATAGTATCAGTCGGTGCATCCCTCATACCTTTCCTAGAAAACGACGACTCTACAAGGGCCCTCATGGGTGCCAACATGCAGCGTCAGGCAGTGCCACTACTTAAATCATCAGCTCCAATTGTTGCTACTGGTATAGAACACAGAGCAGCAAAAGACTCTGGTGTTTGTGTACTTGCCAAAGAAGCTGGAAAAGTTGTATATGTATCATCAGATAAGATAAAAGTCAAAAGTGATTCTGACGGCGAAATTATAACCTATAAATTATTAAAATTTGAAAGAGCCAACCAAGGTACAACCATAAACCAAAGACCGATTGTTACAAAAGATGAGATGGTAGAAAAAAATCAAATTTTAGCAGATGGTCCATCAACAGATAATGGTGAGCTTGCCCTTGGTAAAAATATCCTAATAGCCTTCACAACATGGGAAGGATACAACTTCGAGGATGCTATGCTTCTAAATGAACAGCTTGTAATAGATGATGTTTTGACATCAGTTCATATAGAAGAGCATGAGTGTGAAGCCAGAGAAACAAAGCTAGGTGCAGAAGAGATCACAAAAGATATACCAAATGTCGGTGATGATATGAAAAAAGACCTTGATGAAAATGGGGTCATCAGGATCGGTGCGGAAGTCGCAAGCGGGGATATCCTTGTTGGTAAGGTATCACCAAAGGGAGAAACAGAATTGTCTCCAGAAGAAAGACTATTACGTGCAATCTTCGGCGAAAAAGCTAGAGAAGTTAGAGATACATCACTAAAAGTACCTCATGGTGAAAAGGGAATTGTAGTTGATGTTAAAGAATACAACAAAAAAGATGGAGACGAACTATCTCCAGGTGTAAATAAAGTTATAAGAGTCTATGTAGCTACCAAGAGAAAGATAATGGTAGGTGATAAGATGTGCGGTCGTCACGGTAACAAGGGTGTTATTTCAAGAATATTGCCTCGTGAAGACATGCCATTCTTGCCAGATGGTACACCTATCCAGATCTGTCTAAACCCACTTGGTATCCCATCTCGTATGAACCTTGGTCAGGTACTAGAAGTTCATATGGGACTTGCAGCTAGGACTCTAGGTTGGAAGATAGCAACTCCTGTTTTTGATGGTGCTATGGATACAGAAATAGAAGAAATACTAGAGTATGCAAAAAAAGAAGCTCCATATGTAAACAAAACAGGAAAAATAAGACTTCGTGATGGTAGAACAGGTGAAGAGTTTGAAAATCCAGTAACTGTCGGAGTCATGTATATGCTAAAACTCCACCATATGGTAGAAGAAAAAATCCATGCTAGATCTATAGGTCCATATTCACTTGTAACCCAACAACCACTAGGTGGTAAGGCACAATTTGGTGGACAAAGATTTGGGGAGATGGAAGTTTGGGCCCTAGAAGCCTATGGTGCAAGCCATACCCTCCAGGAAATCTTGACTGTAAAAAGTGACGATGTTACAGGTAGGGTAAAAACTTATGAGGCCATAGTCAAGGGTGAAAACATACCAGAACCTGGTACACCAGAATCATTTAAAGTTCTAGTTAAAGAATTGCAGTCACTTGCACTAGATGTAGAACTTTTAGATGAAGATGGTCAGGTAATGGAACTAAAAGAAAATATCGATGAACAAGATAGGTTTTCACAAGTCGAAAAAATCGATGCGTCAAAGATCAGAAATCAAGACAAAATCTTATCCAAGGCCAACCAAAAGGCAGAAGAGTCCGACACGGTAGAAGCTAACGATAAAGATTTGGCTTAAAAAAGTTAGGGAGATATATGAGCGAATTAAATCAATTTTATGGAATGAGGATGCGTGTAGCATCCCCAGAAAAAATAAGAAGCTGGTCTCACGGAGAAGTTAAAAAACCGGAAACTATCAACTATAGGACCCTAAAACCAGAAAAAGACGGTCTATTTTGTGAAAAAATCTTTGGACCAACCAAGGATTATGAATGTTCTTGTGGAAAATACAAGAGAATGAGATATAAGGGAGTAGTCTGCGAAAAATGTGGTGTTGAAGTCACAAAGTCTAAGGTAAGACGTGAAAGAATGGGCCACATAGAGCTTGCAGCCCCAGTTTCTCATATCTGGTTTTTCAAGGGCATACCTTCAAAAATGGGTCTCTTATTAGACATGAGCCCAAGAGTTCTAGAAAAAATCTTGTATTTTGCTTCTTATGTAGTTATAAATCCTGGCTCTACAGACTTAGCTGCAAAAGATGAAATATCAGAAACAGAATACCAAGATATCCTAGAAAACTACCCAGATGATACAGAGTTTAAGGCAGCAATGGGTGCAGAAGCTATAAAAGAACTTTTGGCAAATATTGACCTAGAAAAAGAATACAAATCACTATTAAAAGAGCTAGATGAATCTTCTAACCAAAAAAAGGTCAGGGTTTCAAGAAGGCTTGAAGTAGTAGATGCTTTTCTAACAAGCGGCAACAAACCTGAATGGATGATCCTAGATGTACTTCCAGTTATGCCACCAGAGCTTAGACCAATGGTTCAGCTTGAGGGTGGTAGATTTGCAACAAGCGACCTTAACGACCTATACAGGAGAGTTATAAATAGAAATAACAGACTAAAAAGACTTCTTGATATAGGCGCTCCAGAAATCATCGTTAGAAACGAAAAAAGAATGCTCCAAGAAGCAGTCGATGCCCTAATAGACAACGGTCGTAGAGGTAGGGCTGTGACAGGCGCATCAAATAGAAATATGAAATCTCTATCAGACCTCCTAAAGGGTAAGTCTGGTAGGTTTAGACAAAACCTTTTGGGTAAGAGGGTTGACTACTCAGGACGTTCTGTAATAGTAGTTGGTCCAGAACTTAAATTTAATCAATGTGGTTTGCCACAAGAGATGGCCCTAGAGCTTTTTAAACCATTTATCATGAATAAGGTTGTGGAAAAAGAAATGGCTCACAACCTAAAAACAGCTAAAAAAATGGTTGAGAAGAAAGACCCAAGAGTTTTTGAGGTCCTAGAGGAGGTTATAAAAGACCATCCAGTTTTACTAAACCGTGCTCCGACATTGCACAGACTTGGTATCCAAGCTTTTGAACCAATCTTAGTTGAGGGCAAGGCTATAAAACTACATCCATTATCATGTAACGCCTTTAACGCCGACTTTGACGGTGACCAGATGCCTATCCATGTTCCTCTATCAGCAGAGGCACAAATAGAGGCAAGGCTACTTATGATGTCAACTAATAACATCCTTGGTCTAAAAGATGGTAAGCCAATAACAACACCATCACAGGATATGGTTCTTGGTGCTTATTACTTGACAACTATAAAAGAAAATGCCAAGGGCGAGGGAATGACTTTTGAGTCTATAAATGAGATGAATAAGGCCTTAGCAAATGGTATTGTAGAATTCCAATCAAAAGTTGGTGTTAGGATCAAAAAAGATCCTATGGATCCAGGTAAGATCGTAAGATCATCTGTTGGTAGGTTTATCTACAACGAGGGAATCCCACAAGATCTTGGCTATGTAAATAGGAAAGAAGATCCATATTCTCTAGAGATTGATACTATTGCTGATTCTGGTACCTTAAAAGATATCATCGATAGGTGCTTTAGAAAACATGGCAATATCAAGACAGCAGAAGTTCTAGACTATATCAAACAAACAGGTTATAAATATTCAACCTTATCAGGACTTACTGTTTCGATGGATGATGTTAAAATCCCAGCAGAAAAATGGGGACTTATAGAAGAAGCTGACAAGGCTGTCGACAGATATGAAAAACTCTATAGACGTGGTCTAATAACAGATCAGGAAAGATATGAAAAAGTTATCGAAATCTGGCAGGTAACAACAAATAAGGTTACAGATGCCCTACTAACAGACCTAAAGAGTGATAACAATATCAAGATTTTTGCTGACTCTGGTGCCCGTGGTTCTACAAACCAGATCAGACAGCTAGGCGGTATGCGTGGACTTATGAGTCAGGCTGATGGTAAGATTATAGAGATCCCAATCAAGGCTAACTTTAGAGAGGGACTTTCTGTACAAGAGTACTTTATCTCAACCCACGGTTCTCGTAAGGGTCTAACAGATACTGCTCTTAGGACAGCAGACTCAGGTTATCTAACTAGAAGAATGGTTGATATTTCTCAAGACGTCATAGTCACAGAAGATGATTGCCATTCAGATGGATATGTAATAGCTCACGAATTTAAAGATGGCAATGAGCTTATAGAAGACCTAAGAACAAGGATAGTAGGACGTACATCTTATGAAGACATCCAAGATGAATCAGGAGCAATTATTGTTCACAAAAATGATGTAATAGACGAAGATGCTGCCGATAAAATTGTAATGGCAGGCATAAGCGAAGTCAAGCTACGTTCAGTCCTAGAATGTAAGGCAAAACACGGTGTTTGTGCTAAATGCTACGGTAGAAACCTAGCTACAGGCAAGCATGTAAATATAGGTGAGGCAGTAGGAATAATTGCAGCCCAATCAATCGGTGAGCCAGGTACTCAGCTAACAATGAGGACCTTCCACTCAGGTGGTATCGCTGGTGTTGGAATCACCCAAGGTCTTCCAAGGGTTGAGGAGCTTTTTGAAGCTCGTAAACCAAAGGGACTTGCTTTCATAGCCGCAAACTCTGGTACAGTTTCTCTAATCCAAAATGAAAAGAAAACTGACGTTGAGATAACAGATGAAGACGGACAATCCAAAAAATACAATATACCATTTGGATCAAGAATCCTTGTCAGAGATGGCGACCAAGTCAAAATCGGTGACCAACTCACAGAAGGTTCCCTAGATCCACATGATGTCCTTGATGTTTTGGGCAAGGTCGGTGTACAAGATTATATCACCAAAGAAGTCCAAAAAGTTTATAGGCAACAGGGTGTAGAAATAGACGATAGACATATTGAAGTCATTGCTCGTCAAATGCTAAAGAAAGTCAAAATACTAGAATCAGGCGATACAGAATTCTTGCCAGAAAGCTTGCAAGAAAGACGTGATGTCCTAGTAGCAAATGAAGAGATGGAAAAAGCAGGCAAAAAGCCAGCAATCTTTGAACAAGAGCTACTTGGTATAACCAAGGCCTCACTTGCAACAGACTCATGGCTATCAGCAGCATCCTTCCAAGAAACAACCAGAGTCCTAACAGATGCATCAATCAAGGGTAAGGTTGACTACTTGAAAGGCCTAAAAGAAAATATAATCATCGGTAAGCTAATCCCAGCAGGTACAGGTCTGAAACTATATAGCGATGTAGAAATAGACTACGAAACCAAGGAAGCAGAAGATGAACAAATAAGGGCTAATATCGAATCAATAGAAGCAGAAGAAGAAACTGAAGAAGTATAAAATAAAGGGGCGAAAGCCCCTTTTTTTAAAAAGAAAAATGGGGGGTATAAATGAAAAAAGTACTATTCTACCTTATTTGCTATAGAGATTTTTTTATTATTTAAAACAAAATATTTTATTATACTACCCCGCTTTTATATCTTGTTTCATAAAATTTTTCTTTTTTTAACAATGACAAGCAAAATTCGGTATAGTTATAGGAAAGGAGAAATTATGGAAGAAAAAATATCATTTAAATCATTACCCGCATTTATCATTTTGGGAATAATCACAGGCCTTTTGATAGGGATCTTTAAAAAACTCATAGGTTTTGTTTCTGGCTTTATGGATGGCTTTCTATCTGCTGGTACTAGCAGGGACAAGTTTTTGTTTTTACTTTTAATGGTGATTATTGGATTTATAACTTATTTTATTTTAAAAAATGACAAAAATACCAAGGGATCAGGTATCCCAGTTATGACTGGGATGATGGAGAAAACTATAGATGTTGATAGTAAAAAAACAATAGTTGGTAAATTTATTGCATCAGTTCTTACAATCGGATTTGGTCTGACAGTAGGTAGGGAGGGGCCATCAGTCCAACTAGGAGGACTTGCTGGAGATATAGTTTCTGGATTTTTTCCAAATACTGATAGGAACCTATTTATAGGATCGGCTGCATCATCAGCCTTTGCTGTTGCCTTCAATGCACCTGTCGCATCGCTAGTTTTTGCAGTAGAGGAAATTTTTAGGACCCACAATTTTTCAACATTCCTAGCATCTGCCCCTACAATAATTTCTGCAACAATAACATCAGGCCTTGTTTTCGGAGATTTTCCTAGCCTTGAAGACATACCTAGTTTTGCAAATATCAGTCAAAGCTCCCTATGGTTAATATTGATTTTAGGAATAATTACAGGCTTATCTGGGGTTTTATTTAACAAGGTGGTTATAGGTTCAAAATCTGTTTATAAAAAAATAGCCTTGCCAGAAATAATAAAATACCTAGGACCCTTTATCTTAACAGGCCTTGCCCTTATTTTAGATCCTAGACTTTTCGCCTCAGGAGAGGAATTGATATACCTACCTGCCGAGGGCTTGACAGAAATATCAACACTTTTTTATTTCTATATAGCAAAGATATTGCTCTTATCCCTAGCTTTTGGTATGGGCTTATCCGGTGGATCTTTGGTACCACTTTTGGCAATTGGGGCTATATTAGGAAATCTCTACGGGACAATTTTAGCTGACCTTGGTCTAATCCCAGTTGAGATGATTTTTGCAATATCCCTAATAGCTATGGCAGGGCATTTCTCAGCTATAGTTAGGACACCTATCACAGCTATGATCCTGATTTTGGAAATGACAGGAGGAGCTTTCTCAAACATCCTAGCCTTAGGCTTAGTTTCCTTTGTGGCATACATAGTCGCAGAAATTTTAAAATCGAAACCATTTTATGAAGACCTTTATGAAAGGCTTGTAAGTACAGAAAAATCTTCCTAGTTTTTAGGAAGATTTTTTATGGTTATTTTATGATTTTTTTTAATCATGGTTTTTATAATTTATCAGTTTTTGTATCTTTTATAAATACTTTGTGAATATTTAGTGATTTCCTAGTCAAATCATATAAAAAGTGTAGAATATAAGCCAGGAGACTTTATGAAAAAGAATTACACTTATATTTTATGGATTTTTATCTTTTTTATATCCTTCTTTGCCATGTACAAAACTGACCAATTCACTAAAGCTAGGATTGAATTATTGAGGGCTGAGCTTTTAAGAGAAGAGTTTTCTAAGACTAGGATATCCAAGAAAAGAGAAAAAGAAATACAAGGTATAGCAAAAAAGTTAGAAGAAAAGAGACGAGTTTCTATCCTTGAAAGAGAAATAAAAGAAAAATTTGACCAAGAAGCTAAGGCTGGTGTTGACCATGTAAATGAGCTTAGAAAAACCTACCCGCAAGTCAAGGGCAGGATTATAATTGAGGGTACAAAGATAGATTTTCCCGTAGTCCAGACAGATAACAATGACTTTTATCTTGACCATGATTTTGATAATTCATATTATATCAATGGTGGAGTCTTTATAGACTATGTCCATAATGGGGATTTTTCTGATGATAATACAGTCATTTATGGCCACAATGTGAGAAGTGGTTTTATTTTCAATGACCTAAACAAGTTTAGGGACAAGGACTTTATCAAAAAATATTCAGAGATAATTATAGATACACCTATAGAAAGAAGAGTTTTTGATGTAGTCTGTGCCATGGATGTAAATGTCGATGCAAACTATAGGGCCTATTCCTATGAGGGCTTGGAATATGAAAAATATCTTGACCTTATAAGAGAAAATAATATCCTAGAGGACAAACCCCTACCAAAACTAGATGATAAGATCATAACCCTATCTACCTGTTCAGATATCAATGATAGGTTTGCCATAGTGGCTATTGAGAAAAAAGATAAGTATGCAAAGAAAAATGATTTTGAAAAACAAAAAAATCAGTTATTGGTGCAAAAAAGAGGATATATAGAGTATTTTGTATATTAGAATAAGAAATTAAAAAGATGAAAAAATCTTCCTAAAATTCAGGAAGATTTTTTTGACTAAATTAATTGAATTTTATTAATCTTATCATATATTGGTTTAGAATTTAAAGTATAAGGAAGGATTATGGATCATTATTTAACGAACGAGTCGCCATCCAAGGCTATTTCTAGGTTCGCCTTACCTATGGTGGTGGGGTCTTTATTTCAACAAGTTTATACCCTGGTCGATTCGGCTGTGGTTGGTAAATACGTGGGCGAAGCCGCCCTTGCCTCTATTGGGGCAAGTTTTGCCTTGACTACGATTTTTATTTGTATTGGAGTTGGAGGAGGGGCTGGGGCTTCAGTTTTAATTGCAAGATACTTTGGGTCTCGTGACTACAAGAGGATGAAAACGGCGATTTTTACATCGATTATAGGGTTTTTGGCCTTAGCCTTGGCTCTTTCGGCCTTTGGTTTGTTTTTTTCAAAAAATTTAATGAGTCTTCTTCAAACTCCAGAAGAAATTCTTGATATGGCTGTTTTGTACCTTAATATTTATTTTTACGGTCTACCATTTTTATTTATGTACAACATCATATCGGCCCTCTACCAGTCCCTTGGAGAATCAAAGATTCCCCTTTACTTTTTGATATTTTCTTCAGTTTTGAATGTCATTTTGGACCTTTACTTTGTAAGAGAATTAGGCTTTGGCCTTAAAGGAGCAGCCTACGCTACCCTCCTTGCCCAAGGACTTTCGGCTGTCCTTTCATTTTTTGTTTTTATTAGAAAACTAAAGACCATTAAAACAGAAGATAGCAAAATTTTTGATAAAAAAGAATTAGGTCTTGTTTCAAAGCTTGCTATCCCATCAATTATCCAGCAATCAACCGTTACCATTGGCCAGCTTCTAGTCCAGTCGGTTGTAAATTCCTTTGGGGTAGAAATTCTAGCAGGTTTTTCAGCAGCCTTTAGAGTAGAAAACTTAATTATTGTTCCAATTATAAGTCTTGGCAATGCCCTTTCTTCCTATACTGGCCAAAACGTGGGAGCAAAGAAACTTGACAGGATTGGTCAGGGTCTTAGGTCTTGCATTTTTATGGTTGGCCTTTATGCCGTGTTTGTTTTGGCCTTATTAAAAGTAAATTCAGCATCGATAATTGCCTTTTTTATGAACGAGAATTCTTCAAGCCTCGCCATAGAAACTGGCATGGCCTATCTTAATTTCATTGGATTTTTCTTTGTACTTGTAGGATCAAAGCACTGTGTAGATGGGATTTTAAGAGGTCTTGGAGATGTGAGAGTATTTACCACTGCCAATATTGTAAATTTATTTATCAGAGTGAGCCTTTCTATGGCTCTTGCCCATAAAATCGGTATAGGTATAGTTTGGTATTCAGTACCCCTAGGTTGGCTAGCTAACCTTATTATATCTGCTGGATACTATTTCCTAGTGAAAAATAGAGCTTACAAATTATAGATTTATAGAAAAAAATTAATTAAAAAAATACCTAAATTAAAAAGCTGCTAGCTTAGAACAGAAACTCTTGCTAGCAGCTTTTCTTATATTTAGATTAATTCTTTGACTTTTTCTAAAGCAGCATCGAAGTTTACTTCGTTTGTTACTTCTGGGACGTACTCTACGTGTTGGATGATTCCTTCTTTGTCTATTACAACGATACCCCTAGCTAGAAGTTTGAATTCGTCGATCATAAATCCGTATTTTTCACCAAAATCCCTATCCTTATAGTCAGATACTGTTAGGGTATTGCCTATATTGTTTGCTTCGCAGAATCTTTTTTGTGCAAATGGCAAGTCTACTGTGATGTTTATGATTTGAACATCTGCAGAAAGTTTGCTAGCTTCTTCGTTAAATCTTTTAGCTTGGAAGGCACAAACTGATGTATCTAGTGATGGTGCAGCTGAAATCACAATAACTTTGCCAAGACAATCTTTTAGGTTAAATTCTGACAAATCTTCTTTCACAGCAACAAATTCTGGTGCTTTATCTCCTACTTTTACCTCTTGGCCAATTAAATTTACTGGGTTTCCACCGAATGTTATTTTCATTTTATTCTCCTTTTATTTTATAATTTAAATTTACTCTACCATTAGTATATACCCAAAATTATTTAAGATAAAATAAAAATTAGTAGAATTTATAAAAATTTATAGTTTTTTTGAGATTTTTTTAAAAAGCTTATTTTGCCGTCTTATTATGTATTTAACTTGACAATATGGAATTTAGACCATATAATAGTTTAGGATTGGCATGGATTGCCAATTTATTAAATTTTAAAAGAATAGGAGGTGCATTATGCCAACAATTAATCAACTTGTTAGAAAAGGAAGAAAGAGTGAAAAATCTAAAACAGATACTCCAGCTCTAGGTTACAACTACAACACACTAAAAAGTAGAATTACTAAAAACCAATCACCACAAAAACGTGGGGTTTGTACATCAGTAAGAACTGTAACACCTAAAAAGCCAAACTCAGCGCTTAGAAAGATTGCCAGAGTACGTCTTACAAATGGAGCTGAGGTACTTTCTTACATTCCAGGAATTGGACACAACCTTCAAGAGCACAGTGTTGTACTAATTAGAGGTGGTAGGGTAAAGGACCTTCCAGGTGTTAGATACCATATCATCAGAGGTACACTAGATACAGCTGGTGTTGAAGGTAGAAAACAAGGTAGATCTAAATACGGAGCAAAAAGAGGCTAGTAATTAGTTAGGATAAGTGCATAATGTACCTATTTATATAAAGGTATATGTGCACACTCACGATTAAAATCGAGTACTCAAGATATTACACATTATTGGTAAAGGAGGGAAGCGAAGTGTCAAGAAAAGGACATATACCAAAAAGAGAGGTAATGCCTGATGCCAAGTATAACGATAGAATTGTAACAAAACTTATAAATAATGTTATGCTAGATGGCAAAAAAGGCCTTGCTACAAAAATAGTTTATGATGCTTTCGATAAAGTAGAAGAAACTACAGGAAATAATGCTTTAGAAGTTTTCCAACAAGCTATGGAAAATATTATGCCAACCCTTGAGGTAAAGGCAAGAAGAATCGGTGGTGCAAACTACCAAGTACCTATGGAAGTTAGACCAGAAAGAAGACAAACTTTAGCCCTAAGATGGTTAGTAAACTTTGCTAGAGCTAGAGGCGAAAGAACTATGGTTGAAAGACTTTCTAAAGAAATAATCGATGCATCAAACAATGCGGGTGCCGCAGTTAAGAGAAAAGAAGAGATGCATAGGGCAGCAGAAGCCAACAAGGCTTTCGCGCACTTCAGATATTAAGTTAGGGGGATAGATGCCTAGACAGGTTGCACTTAAAGATACCAGAAATATAGGAATTATGGCCCACATAGACGCAGGTAAGACTACCTGTACAGAAAGAATCCTATACTATACTGGTAAAATTTATAAAATCGGAGATACTCACGATGGAACTGCTGTAATGGACTCCATGGAGCAAGAAAAAGAGCGTGGTATCACAATAGGATCTGCTGCAACAACAGCATTTTGGAAAAACCATAGAATAAATATCATCGATACTCCAGGCCACGTTGACTTTACAGTAGAGGTTGAAAGATCTCTAAGAGTATTAGACTCAGCTGTAGCCCTATTCGATGCTAAAAGTGGTGTAGAACCACAATCTGAAACTGTTTGGAGACAAGCTGACAAATATAACATCCCAAGAATTTGTTTCATAAACAAAATGGATGCTACAGGTGCAGACTTCTTCATGGCAGTTGATACAATTAAAGATAAATTAAAAGCTAATGCAGTACCACTTGAGATTCCTATAGGAAGCGAGCAAACATTTGAGGGTGCTGTAGACCTAATAACTATGCAAGCAGTAACATACTCATCAGAAGACCTTGGAGCTCATCCAAAATACTCTGAGATCCCAGATGAATTAAAAGCTCAAGCAGAAGAATATAGAAACAATCTTCTAGAAGAATTATCTGAAGTAGATGATACTATTATGATGAAATATCTAGAAGGTGAAGACGTTACAGAAGAAGAGATGAAAAATGCTATCAGAAAAGCTACAATCTCTCAAAAAATATTCCCATGTTTATTAGGCTCTGCCTACAAGAACAAGGGTGTACAACCATTACTAGATGCTATAGTTGATTACATGCCATCTCCAGTAGATGTTCCAGCTATTGACGGTGTTGATCCAAAAGACCCAGAAGTTAAGCTAGAAAGACATCCGGGAGATGATGAACCAACAGCAGCACTAGCATTTAAAGTAGTAACAGACCCATATGTAGGTAAATTGATCTATGTTAGACTATACTCAGGCACAATAGAATCTGGTTCTTATATCTACAATGCCTCAAAAGGTAAGAGAGAAAGAGTCGGACGTATCATGCAAATGCACTCTAATAAGCAAGAAGAAATTAAAGCAGCTTATTCAGGTGATATAGTCGCACTTTTAGGTCTAAAAGATACAACAACAGGGGACTCCCTATGTGACCAAGATAATCAAATTATCCTTGAACAAATGGAATTCCCAGATCCAGTTATCTCAGTTGCTATAGAGCCAAAAACAAGAGCTTCTCAAGATAAGATGATCATCGGACTTCAAAAACTTGCAGAAGAAGATCCAACCTTCCAAACCAAGTCAGACGAAGAAACTGGTCAAACAATTATCTCTGGAATGGGTGAGCTTCACCTAGAGGTAATCGTAGATAGACTTCTAAGAGAGTTCAAAGTTGAGGCAAATATAGGTAACCCACAAGTAGCTTACAGAGAATCAATCACTAAAGAAGCAGAAGCACAAGGTAAGTTCGTTAGACAATCAGGTGGTTCTGGACAATATGGTGATGTTATGCTTAAGGTTGAGCCAGGTGAAGAAGGTTCAGGTATTACATTTGAATCTAAAATAGTTGGTGGTGCAATTCCAAAAGAATACATCAGACCAGTTGAAGAAGGTGTTAGAGAAGCTGCATCAGCAGGTGTTCTTGGTGGTTACCCAATGGTGGACCTTCATGTAACACTATTTGATGGTTCTTACCACGAAGTCGACTCATCAGAAGTTGCCTTCCACGTAGCAGGATCTATAGGATTTAAAAACGCTGTTGAAAAAGCAGGCCCAGTCCTACTAGAACCAATAGAAAAAGTTGAAATCACAACTCCAGACGAGTATCTTGGAGATGTAATGGGAGACGTTTCATCTAGAAGAGGAAAGATAGATGGTATGAATCCAAAAGACGGTATCCACGTACTTGATGCTTTCATTCCGCTATCAGAAATGTTCGGATATGCAACTGACCTAAGAAGTAAGACCCAAGGTAGAGCAACATATTCAATGAGCTTTGACCACTACGCAGAAGTTCCAACATCTATAAGAGATGAAGTAATTAACAAATAATTAATATAGGAGAGAAAAAATGAGCAAACAAACATTTGAAAGAAGCAAACCACATATTAATATTGGTACCATCGGCCACGTAGACCACGGTAAAACAACAACAACAGCAGCAATCACCCAAGCCCTAAACAAAAAATACGGTACAGGTGAATACATCGACTACGAACACATCGATAAAGCTCCAGAAGAAAGAGAACGTGGAATCACAATCAACACATCTGTAGTAGAATACGAAACACAAAAAAGACACTATGCCCACATAGATGCTCCAGGCCACGCTGACTACGTTAAAAACATGATCACAGGTGCAGCACAAATGGACGGTGCAATCATCGTAGTATCTGCAGCAGACGGTCCAATGCCACAAACAAGAGAACACATCCTACTAGCTAGACAGGTAGGAGTACCAAAAATAGCAGTATTCCTAAACAAAGAAGACCAAGTAGACGATGCCGAACTAATCGAACTAGTAGAAATGGAAGTAAGAGATCTACTAAACGAATACGAATTCGATGGCGACAACTGCCCAGTAGTAGTAGGATCAGCTCTAAAATCACTAGAAGAAGGCGGAGAAGGTCCATGGTCAGATAAAATTCTACAACTAATGGACGAAGTAGATGAATACTTCGACATCCCAGAAAGAGACAACGACCAACCATTCCTAATGCCAGTAGAAGACGTAATGACAATCTCAGGACGTGGTACAGTAGCAACAGGTAGAGTAGAAAGAGGAACCCTAAAAGTTGGCGAAACAGTAGAAATCGTAGGTCTAACAGAAAAAACATCTCAAGCCGTAGTAACAGGTGTAGAAATGTTCCACAAATCACTAGACCAAGCAGAATCAGGCGACAACGTAGGAGTACTACTAAGAGGAGTACAAAGAAACGAAATCTCAAGAGGACAAGTACTAGCAAAACCAGGTAGCGTACACCCACACACAGAATTCGAAGGTCAAGTATACGTACTAACCAAAGAAGAAGGTGGAAGACACACCCCATTCTTCTCAGGCTACAGACCACAATTCTTCTTCAGAACAACAGACGTTACAGGTGACATCCAACTAGAAGACGGAGTTGAAATGGTAATGCCAGGAGACAACGCAACATTCAAAATCACACTTCAAAAGCCAATCGCCCTAGAAGAAGGACTAAGATTCGCTGTACGTGAAGGTGGTAGAACAGTTGCATCAGGAGTTGTTACAAAAATAGTAAAATAGTTTTATGATTTTTAAACTCTGATATTTAAAAGATGGTCAGGTTAAATTATAAAATTTTAAAAGACAAGCTAAAGAGCTTGTCTTTTTTTGTACAATTTTAACAAATTTGTAGGACCCTATCTTTACATCCTTTGATCGGATTAATTTTTATAATAAATATGATATATAGTTTTGGATTTTTCATAAGTTGATTTCCTTATAATTTTGTGATTTATATAAATTATTGTAAAAATACACCTATGTGATACAAGTCACAGACACGGAGTTTGTTCTAGGTTAAACTATATGTAGATAAATAATAAGACAAAATTGAATTTTCAGAGGAGGATTTATGGAATACAGAGGATTTAAGGGTCAAAAGTGGAAAGATGAGATCAATGTTCGTGATTTTATCCAAGAAAATTATAGTCCTTATGAAGGTAGTGATGATTTTCTAGTTGGAATTAGTGAGAAAACAGAGAAATTGTTTTCGCAAGTTGAAGACCTCATTAATAATGAGATTAGTCAAAATTATAGGAATGCAGATACCAGCAGGTTTTCTTCTATAGATGGGTTTGATGCTGGCTATATTGACAGAGATAATGAAGTTATAGTCGGTCTACAAACTGATGAAGTTCTCAAAAGAATTGTAAACCCATATGGTGGATATAGGATGGTCGAGCAGTCTTTGGATGCCTATGGCCAAGAGATGGATCCTATTTTGGCTAAAAATTTCAAAGAATTTAGGAAAACTCACAATGAAGGAGTTTTTGACGCCTATACTGATGAAATGAAAACAGCTAGGACAGTTGGCTTGCTGACAGGATTACCAGATGCTTATGGTCGTGGTAGGATCATTGGTGATTATAGGAGAGTAGCCCTATATGGTATCGATAGACTTGTAGAAGAAAAGAAAAAAGACCTATCCAGGGTTGAAATAGATGAAAATCACTTAGAATCTACCATTAGACTTAGAGAAGAAATAAGTGAGCAGATCAGAGCTTTGGCTAAGATAAAATCCATGGCTGGTAAGTATGGTATAGATATTTCAAAGCCAGCCAAGGATGCCAAAGAAGCAGTACAATTTTTATATTTAGGCTATTTAGCAGCTGTAAAAGAAAATAATGGAGCAGCTATGTCCTTTGGTAGAAATACAAGCTTTTTGGACATATATATAAAAAGGGATATGGACGAAGGCAAACTTGATGAAATGGGAGCCCAAGAATTAATTGACCAACTAGTAATCAAACTAAGGCTTGTAAGACATCTAAGAACTCCAGAATATGATGAGGTATTTGGAGGAGATCCAACCTGGGTTACTGAATCAATAGGTGGGATGGGTCTTGATGGCAGGACGCTTGTTACAAAAACTGCATTTAGATTCCTCCATACACTTATCAATTTAGGATCTGCACCAGAGCCAAATATGACTGTACTGTGGGCAGAAAAATTGCCTGAAAATTGGAAAAAATTCTGTTCTAAAGTTTCGATTCTAACAGACTCTATCCAGTATGAGAATGATGATCTCATGAGAAAAACATATGGTGATGACTATGCTATAGCTTGTTGCGTGTCTGCTATGGAAGTAGGCAAGGAGATGCAGTTTTTTGGTGCAAGAGCAAATATGGCCAAGACACTACTATATGCTATCAATGGTGGAATAGATGAGAAAAAACGTGCTAAAGACGGCTCACTCATAAAAGTATTTGATGGGATAGATAAAATAGAAGATGAGTATCTAGATTATGATAAGGTTATGGCTAATTATAAAAAGGTGATTTCAAAACTTTCAGGCCTATATGTCAATACCCTAAATGTAATCCATTATATGCATGATAAATATGCCTATGAGGCAGGGCAAATGGCCTTGCATGATACCTATGTCAAAAGAAATTTGGCAACAGGTGTTGCGGGTATTTCAATAGTTGCTGATAGTTTGGCAGCTATAAAATATGCAAAAGTAAGACCTATCAGAGATGAAAATGGTATAGCTATTGACTTTGAAACTATCGGGGATTTTCCAAAATTTGGAAATGATGACGATAGGGTTGATGATATAGCAGTAGAAGTTTTGACCTATTTCTCCAATGAACTAAAGAAGCACGCAACCTATAAAAATGCAAAATTAACCCTATCTGTATTAACAATAACATCAAATGTTATGTATGGTAAAAAAACAGGTACAACTCCAGATGGCCGTAAGGCTGGCGAAGCCTTTGCTCCAGGAGCAAATCCAATGCATGGTAGGGACGAATCAGGAGCCCTTGCTAGCTTAAACTCTGTTGCAAAACTCCCATATGATTGTGTTTGTGAGGATGGTATATCAAATACTTTTTCTATAGTTCCAGGGGCCCTTGGCAAGGAAGAGAATGTGAGGATAGATAATTTGGTAAATATAATGGATGGTTATTTTGGACAAGATGCCTTCCACCTAAATGTCAATGTTTTGCAAAGAGAAAAATTGCTAGATGCCTACAAGAATCCTGATAAATATCCAAACCTTACTATAAGAGTATCAGGATATGCAGTTCACTTTAATAGGCTAAGCGATGAACAAAAAAGAGAAGTTCTGGAAAGGACTTTCCATAGTAGACAATAATTTGAGATAAAAAAGGAGCGCTTATGACAAAACTACATTCGATAGAAACGATGGGTCTTTTAGATGGGCCGGGGATAAGAACTGTATTTTTCTTATCTGGATGTCCTCTTAGATGTGTATTTTGTCATAATCCTGACACCCAGAAAGGGGAGTTTGGTAGAGACATCACTACTGATGAAATTGTAAGCAGAGCAAAGAGAATGAAACCCTACTTTAAAAATGGTGGAGGTGTTACAATCTCAGGAGGGGAGCCACTAGGGTCGGCTCCTTTTGTCCTAGAAACAATTAAGGCTCTAAAAAAAGAAAATATCCATGTGGCTATAGATACATCAGGCATAGGCAATGAAAACTATTATAAAGATATAATAAATGAAGTTGACCTTATCCTCTTAGATATAAAACATTATGATCCTTTTTTCTTTGAGGCAATAACAAAAGCAAAGATTGATAAATTAAAAAAATTTATGGATCAAATAGAAAAATCTGATACTAAAGTATGGATTAGACATGTTATGATGCCCTTTGTAACAGATAGAAAAGAAGATATGGACAAACTCGTAGAATTTATTAAACCTATAAAGAAAAATATAGAAAAGATAGAAATTTTACCCTACCATAAAATGGGAATAGATAAATATAAAGAATTGGGCAAAGATTATAAAATTAAAAATATGGAGGCTATGGATATAAAAAAAGCTAAAGATTTTGAAAAATATGCTAATTTTATGTTAAAATCTTTATAGGAGTAAGATATGAATGACTTTTTCAAAGATGAGTTTAGTTTATTAGCATATATATCAGATGACCAGTTACGAAAATTCCGTATAAGTCCACAGATTGTCCATTATGATAAATCAGACCTGGTATTTTCTTATGGGGATGAGCCTGATTTTATGTATATAATTATAGAAGGCTTTATAAAGATATCTAGGTTTTTAACAGATGGCAGGGAGCAAATCCTATATATCTATAAGCAAGACGACTTTGTTGGAGCTCATAATATATTGACAAATGAGAAGTATATCTACGAGGCAAGATCCCTAACAAAAACAAAAGTCCTACTCATATCCAAAATAGATTTTGACAATATACTAAAAGATAATAATCAGATCTTATTAAAGATATTGGACCAATCATTTAGAAGGATAAGGAGGAGTGAGGACCTTATAGATAGACTTGTTGGGATTAATGCGGACTTCAAGGTTGCCAAGCTTTTATTAGATTTGGCCAATGATATTGGTATAGAACAAGAAGACGGGATCTTGATAAAAAGTCATCTAACAAGAGAAGAATTGGGATCCTATTCAGGAATGGTTAGGGAAACTATTTCTAGAAAATTATCACGTTTTGAAAGTATGGACCTGATAAAAATAATAGACAGGGATAATATTTTAATAAAAAATATAAGTGCCCTAAAAAAGATGACTTCATAAAAGTTCAGAAAAAACTCCTTATTATCATGATAATAAGGAGTTTTTTGGGCCCAAAAACCATATATACTTACATATTTATATAAGTAAATATTTTAAAAAATATATTTTGCTTGTCTTTTTTTTATGGTCAAGTAAGATTTATAGTGATTTTAAGCAAAAGGAGCTAACATGAATTATAAAAAAATCCAAATAATAATATTTTTCGCTTTTATAGGTGGATATGGCTTGATCAGAAAATACGCAGCAAATCCTGACATATACAATAAGTACTTCTTTTTCGGATTTTTTGCGTATGCGATTATAATGTTGTTTTTAGATAGGAAGATTAAAAAGGAAAAGAAAGACTGATCCTATATTCTTCTAAGTATTATATTTTTCATATTTTTTAAAAGAAGTATAATAATAAAATATATAAAATATAATAAAGGAGATGATTTTTATAGAAAGATATCTTTCTTATTTTTTCGTTTATGCAATCATTGGCTGGATAATAGAAGTGGCTTTCCACGCCGTAAGCATGGGTAAATTTGTCAATAGGGGATTTTTAAATGGCCCTTACTGTCCGATCTATGGTTTTGGAGCCCTGGCTGTTCTTTATTTCTTATCAGATATTGCAAAAACAAGCAAACTTACCCTTTTTATAGGATCTATATTTATAGCAAGCCTCATAGAACTTGTGGGTGGATTTTTGCTTGAAAAAATTTTCCATCAAAAATGGTGGGATTATTCCGATAGACTCTTTAACCTTGGTGGTTATATCTGCATAGAATTTTCAGTTCTATGGGGCATGGCTTGTTTTATTTTGTATGAAGCAATCCATCCTCTGATCAAAAAGTCATTTGGACTTATAAATCCTAAGGTCTTGATCTATATTAATATCTTATTCTTAATAATTTTTATCGTTGACCTAATTGTGACTGTCCTTACATTGATAGGCCTAAACAAAAAGTTCAAAAAACTCCAAGAAGCAGGCAAGGATATCAGAGCGGTATCTGATGATATTGGAAAGGTTGTCTATGATAGAACCATAAAAATTAAAACTAAAAAAGAAAGCCTAGAAAATAGTCCTAAGATAAAAGAGCTAGAAGCTAGTAGGATGGAAATTTTATCTAGATTTGATAAAGCAGGTGAGAAGAGGATAATAAAAGCCTTTCCTAACTTGATAAAAGAATTGAACAAAAAGCTAAATAGAATTGAGGAGAATAATGAAAAATAATATCTTAGATAAGCTCTTATTGGAGGAATTATGAACAAAAAAGTTTTTACGCTTATGCTTGCCTATGTAGGAGTGCTGACTGGGGCGGGCCTTGCATCTGGCCAGGAGCTCTTGCAATACTTTGTTAGCCTTGGTATATCCGGCATGGTAAGTATGATAGTTGTTGCTATACTCCATATAATTATAGGTGGTGTCCTACTTATACTTGGAAGTCATTACCTGGCAACTGATCATTCGGAAGTATTTGATGAAATAACTAATAAATTTATTTCTAAATTTATGGATTATTCACTTATTTTTACTTGTTTTGTAATTGGATTTGTAATGATAGCAGGAGCTGGGTCTAACCTTAACCAAGCTTTTGGTATAAATCAAAATATAGGTAGGGTAGTCTGTGCTCTTTTGATAATAGTAGTTGGTATGATGGATTTTTCTAAGGTTAGCCAAATAATAGGATCATTTACACCATTTATACTGGTATTTGCCTTGATTGGTTTTGTTTTTACACTAGAAAAATCTGATTTTAATTGGGCCCAGCTTGATAATTTTGCTAAGACACTCCCAGCGAATTTTAAAAATCCTGTATTTGCTATTCTTAATTATTTTGGAATGAACCTCATGACAGCAGTATCTATGGGTTTTGTATTAGGCGGGGACGAACTTAATACAGAAGATGCCGGCAAGGGTGGACTTTTTGGTGGAGCTATTGTAGGATTGATGGGTTTGATGATATCATTAACCTTGTTTTTGAGGGTAGAGGATATCTACAATCTAGATATACCTATGCTTTATGTTATCCAAGATATAAACAGTATTTTGGGCCTAGTCATGGCTTTGATAATATTTGGAATGATATTTAATACTGGGATTTCACTATTTTATGCACTTGCAAGAAGATTTTCTGCTGGTGATGAGAAAAAATTCAGGATAATCCTTGTAGGAATAACCCTAGTAGGCTTTGGTCTATCTTTCCTCGGATTTAAAGAGTTAGTTTCTATTTTCTATCCTATAATAGGCTATGTTGGTATCCTTATGATGGGAATATTGATTTCAGCCTATCTAAAAGAAAGAAAAGCCATCAGGAGAGAATCGATGAAAAGACTTGGTATCAGACATTATATGAGAAAAAAACTTGATGATGATATAGAGTTTACCAAAGAAGATGAAAAGAGGCTTGAAACCCTAATCGATCGATCCCACATAGACAATGACGACATAGAAGAAAAGGTAGAAGAAATTGTCCAAGAAGCTATAGACAATGGGGAAGAACCCTTAGTATAAAATGTTAAAATTTGTATTTTATTAAAAACAAAAGACTCCTGATTAGGACTTTACCAATCAGGAGTCTTTTTTATATAATATTATTTTTTGGTCATTTTTAGGATGAAATTTAACTATTTCCTACCCCTAAGTCCCAAGATTTCTCTAGCTTCATCAGGAGTAGCAACTTTATTTCCAAATTCTTTTACAACCCTAACAGCTCTTTCTACAAGTTGACGGTTACTTTTTGCTAGCTCATCTTTTGAATACCTAACATTATCTTCCATGCCAACACGGACATGGCCACCAAGAGCTATACCTGCATAAAGGATTTCCATAGAGCTCTTTCCTATACCAAAACATGACCATTCTGATCCTGGGCAAAGCCTATCCATAGTTTCTTTCATAAAAACTAGGTTTTTAGTAGTACCTTCAATTCCGCCAGCAGCTCCCATTACAAATTGGAAGTAAAGAGGACCCTTCAAAAATCCATTTTTTAGGTAATAAGCAGCATTGCCAATCATGCCAGGATCAAAAGCTTCTATCTCAGGTTTTATATCCCATTTTATTGTATTTTTTCCAAGTTCTCTGAGAAAATCAGGGTGATTCACAAAGAGACTCGAATGCTGCCAGTTCATTGTACCAGCATCATAAGAACACATTTCTGGTCTTAGTAGTTCTAGGTGCTCCTGTCTAGTAATGTCAGTTGCATGAAGATCACCAGAAGTAGTGAGGTTTAGTACTATGTCACAGTCTGGATAGTCGTTTTTTAGGATATTTAAAGTCTCTTCAAACTTTTCTTTTGACATAGTTCCTTCTTCATTTTCATCCCTCATATGTAAATGGGCAATAGCAGCCCCTGCTTGCCAGCAGTCATAGACATCTCTAGCTATTTCCTCTGGAGTTATTGGTACATTTGGGTTGTTAGATCTTTTTGTAAAACCACCAGTTGTAGCAACAGTTATAATTGTCTTTTTCATCTTCCTAGCCTTTCTAATTTAATAAATGTAAAAACGTTTTCTTGGTATACAAAATATATTTCGGTTTTAGAATAGCATAGATATAGGATTTTGTCAATAAATTGTATTTTAGGATAAATATATATTTTTATTATTAAAATCATTAAAAAAAATTATACTTTTTTATTCATCATAATATTTTATTAAAATAGTCTGGATTGCAGAATATAAGTACTATAGGAGAAAGAAAATTATTGTAATAAATAAATCATTTAATAATATTACAATCAATTTTATAAACTTGCATTTTAATTATCTATTTTTGTCAAAACTAGATATATTATTGACAAAATTTTCGCATAATGATAGAATTAATTAAGGAACAACGTTTTCAATTTATTATTAGGAGGAATTATGAAAGATATTAAAAACGTAGTAATCTATGGTGCCGGACTCATGGGTATTAATATGGCTTTTGTTTTTACCAAGGATCCTAAATACAATGTAGGAATCTGTAGTAAAAGTGAAAAAGACATTAAATCTATCCTAAAAACCAACACAAGAAAACTTGTTGAAAATGGCGTTATAAGTGAAGAAGAACAAGAAGACAGAATCAACAGGATCGAATTCACCCTTGATATCGATAGCGATATGATCAAAAATGCTGATTTGATTATTGAATCAGTTTATGAAGATCCAGATATCAAGAGAAAAGTTTTTGCAGATCTTGAGGCTAGAGTTGCTGAAGATACAATTCTTGGATCAAACTCATCTGTTATAGGACCAACAATTTTAAGTAGGGACCTAAAAAATAAAAATCGTTTTGTTAATATCCACTTCTGGAACCCATCACACTTACTTCCATTAGTAGAGATTGTAAAATCAGAATATACTGATGATGAAGTTGCAAAACAAGTATTTGATATCCTTACAGAACTTGGCAAAAAACCAGTTATCTGTGAAAAAGATGCTCCTGGCTTTATAGGCAACAGACTACAGACAGCTGTATGGAGAGAAGCAGTTTACATAGTAGAACAAGGTATAGCTAGCCCAGAGATGGTTGATATAGCTGTAAGAAATGGTTTTGGTCTTCGTTATCCACAAATAGGACCAATGGAAAATATCGACCTTATAGGTGTAGATCTAGAATACAATATTCAAAAGAACGTTGTTGAATACTTGTACAACAGACCTGAACCAAATGATTCTCTAAGCAAACTTAAAGAAGAAAATAAACTTGGATTTAAAACATTAGAAGGCTATCAAAAATGGACAAAAGAACAAACAGAAGAATCTGTCCAAGCCCTCAATGATTATCTAATAAAAACAGTTTATAAAGACGAAATAGAAAAAAACAAAAATAAATAATATAACTTGATTTCAAGGAGAAATTTATGGAAAACAAGAAAGAAAGAGGAATTGTAGGCATAGGTAATAGCCTAACAAGATGGTCACAAAAATACATGCCAGACCCAACTATTTTTGCGGTCCTACTTACTGTATTAGCCTATATAATCTCATTAATATTTACAGACTCTACACCTATAAGTCTATTAGACAACTGGTGGCAAGGATTCTGGACCCTACTAACCTTTGCAATGCAAATGGCCCTTGTAGTTATAACAGGTGGTGCTGTAGCTCAAACAAAGGCTGTTAGTAGAATAATAGAAAAAATATCAGAAAAACCAAAAAATGCTAAACAAGCAGCAGCCCTAATTTCATTTGTGGCTATTTTATTATCTTATGTTCACTACGGACTAAGTACTACAATCGGTGCTATACTTGCTAAAAGAATTGGTCTAAAATTCTATAGAGAGAAAAAACAATTCTCATATGGTTTATTTGGTGCAGCTGCCTATACAGGTATGATGACTTGGTGCTGTGGTCTATCTACATCAGTAGGTCTATCAATAGCAACACCTGGCCACTTCTTGGAAGAATCAATGGGAGTTATTCCATTTACACAATTTATCTTCCACCCACTAAATGTGACTATGGCTATAGTAATGTTGGTATTAACACCTTTATTTGTTTACCTAATCCATCCAGCTGAAGGTAAACAAATAAGCATCCCACAATACGCAATAGACATGTTTGAAAGAGAATCAAAAATTCTTTCTCAATCTGATAATAAAGAAGATGTTAAAGAATCTAATTCTGTTGGTGAAAAACTAAATAATTCTAGAGTTATAGGTACCGGCCTTGGTATAGTAGGACTTGTATATGTTATCTACCTATTAGTTAGAGATGGATTTGGTGCATTCAACCTAAACTCACTAAACGGTATATTCTTATTCCTAGGTCTAATCCTACAAGGTACAATTGCCAACTATGTAAAGGCCTTTGCAAACTCAACATCTAACGCATCAGGAATTATATTCCAATTCCCATTCTATGCTGGTATCATGGGTATAATCCAATACTCAGGCATGGTAGATGTTTTGGCCAATGGTCTTGTATCAGTAAGTACTCCAGGAACATTCTATATAATGAACCTACTTGTAGCTAGTATTATCAATATGTTCGTCCCATCTGGTGGTGGACAATGGGCTGTTCAAGGTCCAATTTCAATGACTGCAGCAGGACTTATGAATGCTGACAAACTCATGACATCAATTACAGTTGCCTTTGGTAACTCTCTAACAAACCTTGCTCAACCGTTCTGGGCCCTATCAGTACTAGGTATAACAGAGTTAAAAGCTAAAGACATGATGGGTTATTCTATGACAGTCATGTTAGCTGGTACAGTGATGATGTTCGGTATAACCGCAATATTCTCATTTATCTAATAAATAAAACACCTCTTGTCAACTTTGATAAGGGGTGTTTTTATAATTAAAAAATATGAATGTTTTTTCAAATATTGAAGTAAATTATTGTAATTTTGCATAATAATTTATAAAAAGTAAAAATATGAAAACACTATTAATATATAAGCAATTAATATTATGAAAAATTTCAAAATATATAAAATATTAAAAAATAACTAATAAATATGCACATTTATTTTTTGTTTTATTTGATAAAGATGGGATTGATTGTTCAAATATCAGGATTAAAGGAATTTTTTAAAATTTGGAGTATATAAATAAATTAAAATTTACAAATAAAGTATTGATTAGATTTTAAATATATGTTAAACTTATTATATAGGAAATTGTTTTCTGATACCACTCCATTTCAGGACTTGATAAGTGAGTATATATGAATATTCTAGACTAATTTAATAAAAAGTATGTGAATTATTAAATATTCATCTTTGTCTAGACATATTTATCAAATGATTTCTTATGGGGTATTAATATTTATTATAATAAAAGGAGGACATTTTGAGAAAAGAAGTACTTACAGCTAGAGAAGCTATTGCTAAGTATGTTAAAAATGGTGCTACCATTGCAACAAGTGGATTCGTAGGAGCTAACCATCCAGAAGCTTTGGTTAAGGCAATCAAAGAAGAATTTTTGGAAAAACAAGCACCTAAAGATCTAACACTAATGTATGCAGCAGGACAAGGTGATGGAAAAGAACGTGGTCTTAACCACCTAGGTGAAGAAGGCATACTTTCTAAAATCATCGGTGGTCACTGGAACTTAGCACCAAGAATTCAAAAACTAGCTATGGATAACAAGGTTGCAGCATACAACCTACCACAAGGTTCTATATCTAAACTATTTAGAGAAATAGGATCTGGTTCTCTAGGTCTAGTTACAACTGTTGGTCTAAACACATTTGTTGACCCAAGACTAGAGGGTGGTAAACTAAACGACCTAGCTCGCCAAGACGAAGATGTAGTTAAACTTATAGAAATCGATGGACAAGAAAGACTATTTTACCCATCTAGAAAAATAGATGTGGCACTTATCAGAGCTACATATTGTGATACAGAAGGTAACGCAACTGTAGAAAAAGAATCAGGTTACTCAGATGTACTAGTTTTAGCCCAAGCTGCTAAAAACTCAGGTGGTAAAGTTATTCTTCAAGTTGAAAAAGTTGTTGAATATGGTTCTCTTGATTCTAGAAAAGTTAAGATTCCTGGAATCAATGTAGATGCTATAGTTGTTGCTGATCCTGAAGATCACAGACAAACATGGGGTTCTCAATATAACCCAGCATACAGTGGTGAGATCAAAGTTCCAGTTGATAGTCTAGAATTCTTAGATCTTGACGCTAGAAAGATCATCGCTAGAAGAGCAGCTCTTGAATTAGTTCCAAACTCTGTTACAAACCTTGGTATAGGTATGCCAGAAGGTGTTGCCCTAGTAGCAGCAGAAGAAGGAGTTGAAGGACTAATCCTTACAACAGAAGCAGGAACAATTGGTGGAGTACCAGCTGGTGGTAACGACTTTGGTGCAACAACAAACCCAGATTGTATCCTAGACCAACCAAACCAATTTGACTTCTATGATGGTGGTGGACTTGATGTTACATTCCTAGGCCTTGCTCAAATGGATAAAAAAGGTAATATCAATGTTTCTAAATTTGGTCCAAAAATAGCTGGTTGTGGTGGATTTATCAATATCTCACAAAACACTAAGAAAGTTGTTTACTGTGGTACATTCACAGCAGGTGGATTTAAATCTCACGTAGAAGATGGAAAGCTTGTTATAGACAATGAAGGTAAAGTTGTAAAACTTCTTGATGAAGTAGAACAAGTAACATTCTCAGGCGACTACGCTCTATCTACAGGACAAGATGTAACCTACATCACAGAAAGAGCAGTATTCAAACTAACATCAGAAGGCGTTGAGCTTACAGAAGTAGCTCCTGGCATCGATGTAGAAAAAGATATACTAGCACATATGGACTTTAAACCAATCGTAAAAGATGTAAAAGAAATGGATAAAGATATCTTTAATGATGGATTAATGGGACTAAAAGATAAAATTTAACGTTTAGAGGTGAATTATGAATTTATCGTTAATCGGAATCTTGGTAGGTCTTTTCCTACTAATGTTTCTAGCCTTTAGGGGTCATTCAATAATCTGGGTAGCTCCAGTAGCTGCCATGGTTGTAGCCCTAATGAGTGGTTATAACCTATTTGATGCCTACCTAACAGATTACATGACAGGTGCTGGTAATTATGTAATTACCTGGTTCCCAGCCTTCTTCTTAGGTGCTGTTTATGGTAAGATAATGGATGCAACAGGTGCAGCAAGATCACTTGCTAACAAAATAATCTCATTTTTAGGTCAAGAATGGGCCCTAGCATCTGTAGTCATTCCATGCTTACTAATGACATATGGTGGTATATCACTATTTGTAGTAGTATTCGTTGTTTACCCAATGGGATACGCTATCTACAGAGAAGCAAATATACCTAGAACATTATTGCCAGGTGCAATAGCATTTGGTGCATTTGGTATCTCAATGACAGCTCTACCAGGTACACCACAAATCCAAAACTTAATCCCAACTAAATTCTTTGGTACAACAGCAGCAGCTGCACCATTGTTCTCTATAGTGGCAGCATTGTTGATGGCAGTACCTGGATATATCTACCTAAGCCGTAGGATAAAGAAAGTTAAAGCTAGTGGAGAGGGCTTTGTAGAAGACCCTAAGTTTGTTCAAGTTGAATTTGATGAGTCAAAAATCCCATCATGGCACTGGCTATCTGGATTGATTCCAATCTTAGTTGTTATATTTATGCTAAACATATTCCCAAAAATACTTAAATCAAGCTTTGGTATAGCATGGGAAGGTAACCAACCAATAGTTGTAGCTCTTATCAGCGGTATTTTAATTTGTACCTTGATGAATGCTAACCAACTAAAAACAGTTATGCAAGCTATCAACGATGGAGCTAATGGTTCAATACTAGCTATAATGAATACTGCTTGTGCAGTAGGATTTGGTTCTGTAGTTAAAGTAGTGCCAGGATTTGCTACATTGACAGATGCAATATTAAAACTTCCTGGATCACCATTATTCTCACTAGCCCTAGCAGTTAACTTACTAGCAGGTGCTACAGGTTCTGCATCAGGTGGTCTATCTATATCTCTAGAAGCTCTTGCACCAAAATATATAGAACTAGCAGCAGCTAATAATATACCAGTTGCAGCAATGCACAGGATCGCATCTATCTCTTGTGGTGGTCTAGATACACTTCCACAAAACGGTGCAGTTCTTACATTACTAGCAGTTTCTAACTGTACACACAAAGAATCATACAAGGATATAGCTGTAACAACCGCTATAATCCCAGTAGTAGTTTCCCTAGTATTAGGTCTTTTAGGAGACGTAATATTCTAGAAATTCAAAAAAGTTTTTTTGAATAGTTAAAGTAAATAAAAGGAGAAAAAATGAGTTTACAAGATTATAAAATAGGTGATTCATATGAAGTTTCTAAAACAATATCTGAATCAGATGTATATTTATTTGCAGGTATAACTGGAGATTTAAACCCAGCTCACGTAAATAAAGTAAAAGCTGAAGAGGGTGTGTTTGGACAAAGAGTTGTACATGGTATTTTGACATCAGGTCTGATCTCAAATGCTCTAGCATCAATGATCCCAGGATCAATTTATGTTAGCCAACAACTTAACTTCACAGCACCAGTATTCTTTGGTGATACTGTAACAGCAAGAATCGAAGTTAAAGAATATTTCAAAGATAGATTCTTAAAGTTTGAAACAATAGTTACAAACCAAGATGGCAAAGAAGTTATAACAGGTGAAGCTTTATTAATGCCTCCAAAAAAATAAAAATTTTCAAGTAGAAATAGGCCCTATGGGCCTATTTTTTATATTCTTAATCTAAATCTTGTAAAATTTTTAAAAAATTGATTATAATATAAATTTGTTAAATAAATTTCCAATAGAATTTTTTGAAAGATATAAATAGTTTATATATTGACAAAAAACTATTTATTATTTATAATATATCGTAAGTGACTTTATTTTGCTAAACATAGAAAATTGTTTGTAGTATGTATTGTCATAATATAATATATAGGAGGAAAGATGTTAAGCGTACTTGGAATATTTGTAGGTCTAGTACTACTGGTGTTTTTTGCATTCAGAGGTGCAAGTCTGGTATGGGCAGCACCAATTTGTGCATTAATAGTAGCATTATCAGGCGGGCTGGACCTATATCAGGCATATACAGATACATATATGCAGGGCTTTATTGGATTTACAAAATCTTGGTTTCCAACATTTATGATCAGTGCAATTTTTGGTAGGATTCTGGAGGTATCAGGTGGTGCCCAGTCTTTAACCCAATGGATTGTAAAAAAATTGGGAGCTGATAAGGCTATTTTAATATCTATGGTATCAGGTGGAATTTTGGCTTATGGTGGTATATCAGGATTTGTAATAATTTTTACTATGTATCCAGTGGTTATAAATTTATTTAAGTCAGGAAATATACCAAATAGACTTATACCAGCGACAATAATGGTAGGAGCATTTCAATTTGCTATGTCCGCACCGGGAGCACCAACTATTCAAAACTTAATCCCAATGGAGTATTTTGGGACAACAGCAATGGCAGCACCAATTTTAGGATTTATTTCTGTTGCTTTGATGTTTGTTTTAGCATATATATGGTTAGAGTATAGGGTAAAAAAATTAAGGGCTAACGGTGAGCATTTTACAGAACCAGAAAGAAAGGTTTCTGAAATACCAGAAGCTGACCTACCAAACCCAATCACATCTACTTTGTTGCCATTTATTTTGATACTTATAACACTCAATGTATTGAAAAAGCCGATAGAAATCGCTTTGTTGGTTGGTGTCGTTGTAGCTATGATTTTTAATTATACTTACATAATAAAACAAAATGATACAGTATTTAATGTATTTAACATAGGTTCTAGAAGTGCTATATCAGCTATTATAAACACTTCTGCAGCTGTTGGCTTTGGTACCGTTGTCAAGACTTCACCAGGTTTTCAGCACTTAGTAGATATAGTTATAAATATAGGTGGTCATCCAATATTTGGTTTGATGATTGCTGTTAATATCCTTGCTGCAGCCACAGGATCTGCTTCAGGTGGTCTTGCTATTGCCTTAGATGCTTTGGGTGCTCATTATGTACAGATTGCCCAGGCTCAGGGGCTAAATATTGCAGTTTTCCACAGGGTAGCAACTTTATCATGTGGAGGTTTAAACACTATGCCACATGATGGTGCAGTTGTTACCTATCTAGACTATTGTGGCATAAACCACAAGAGCGGTTTTTTTGATATGTTTATAACTTCTGGTTTGATACCGATTTTAGTTTCGATATTGGCAGCGGTTATTTATATTGTTTTTGGTATTGTGTAAAGAATAAAGGAGAAATAAAATGACATTAATGACAGGTGAACAGTATTTAGAAAGTTTGAGAAAATTAGATTTAAAGGTTTATATGTTTGGTGAGCTTGTAGAAAATCCGGTAGACCATCCGATCATAAGACCTTCGATGAATTCTGTGGCTATGACCTATGATTTAGCTTTCGATCCAGAGTTTGAAGACCTGCTTACAACTACAAGTCATTTGACTGGAGAAAAAATAAATAGATTTACCCATATCCACCATAGTACAGATGACCTTGTCAAAAAAATAAAGATGCAGAGATTATTGGGTCAAAAGACTGCTAGCTGTTTTCAAAGATGTGTTGGAATGGATGCCTTCAATGCAATTTATTCTACTACATATGAGATGGACAAGGAATATGGAACTGATTATCATGAAAGATTTAAAAAATATATGATAAAAGTCCAAAAAGAAGACCTAACTATAGACGGGGCAATGACAGATCCAAAAGGTGACAGGGGACTTAGTCCATCCCAGCAAGAAGACCCTGATATGTATCTAAGGATAAAAGAAGTTAGGGAAGATGGGATCATAGTTAGGGGAGCAAAAGCCCACCAAACTGGATCTATAAACTCACACGAGCACTTAGTTATGCCTACAATCGCAATGAGAGAAGAGGACAAAGACTACGCAGTTTCTTTTGCCGTTCCATCCGATGCAGAAGGAGTATTTATGATCTATGGTAGACAATCTTGTGATACTAGAAAACTAGAAGATGGGGCAGATATGGACCTAGGCAACAATACCTTTGGAGGTCAAGAAGCTCTTGTAATCTTTGATGATGTTTTTGTACCAAATGAGAGAGTCTTCATGTGTAAAGAGTGGAAATACTCTGGCATGCTTGTAGAAAGATTTGCAGGATTCCATAGACAATCCTATGCTTGTAAAACAGGTGTGGGTGATGTTTTAATCGGTGCGGCTGCACTAGCTGCTGATTATAATGGAGTACCTAAAGCAAGTCACATAAAAGATAAACTAATCGAAATGCAACACCTAAATGAAACAATGTGGGCTTGTTCATTAGCTTGTTCATACGAGGGTAGTAAGACAGAATCAGGAGCTTATCTGATAGACCTACTTTTAGCCAATGTTTGTAAGCAAAACGTAACAAGGTTCCCTTATGAGATCTCTAGACTTGCAGAAGATATAGCTGGAGGCTTAATGGTAACCATGCCATCAGAAGCTGATTTTAGGGGAGAGATCACCGGTCCATGGGTAGAAAAATTCCTCAAAGGAGCTTCAGGAGTGTCAACAGAAAATAGGATGAGACTGATGAGGCTTATAGAAAATATAACTCTTGGAACAGCGGCTGTAGGTTACAGGACAGAGTCAATGCACGGAGCAGGCTCTCCACAAGCTCAGAGAATAATGATAGCTAGACAAGGCAACCTACCACTTAAGAAAGAAATGGCTAAAAAGATTGCCCATATCAATGATGATGAAAATAAATAAGGAAAATCTAAATATAGACCATGAAATAATTAAGTCAATAGGTCAATATATAAAACCTGTGCTAAATTCACATGGGGGAGACTTGTCAATAAAATCTTTTGAGGATGGTATATTGACAATAAGCCTACTGGGTGCCTGTAAAAACTGCCTATCAGCCCAGTTTACATCAGAAGATCTTATAAAAAATACTTTGATAGAAAAATTCCCAGAAAAAATAAAAGATGTCAGGATTTATAATGATGTAGATGAGGATATGTGGGATTTTGCAAAGAAAATCTTAAGAAAAGATGACTGATAAAATCGTAGGTATCAAATACTGTGGCGGGTGTATGAGCAAATACGATAGGTCAAGTTTATATAAAAATATAGTAAAGACCTACCCACATATAAAGTTTGAATATGTAGAAAAAGGTAAAGTTTATGACTATATCATAGTTATCTCAGGCTGCGAAAGTAAGTGTGCCCATATAAAAGATTTGAAGGTTAAAAATTCTTTTATACATTTTGATAATAATAACTATGGAAAATATAAAGAGATCCTAGATAGTTTGATTAATTGATAATATTATTATTTCAAAAGAATTAAAAAATAAGTCCCTATTATGAGGGGTTCAGAACGTAGACAAAATCCAAAAACGCTTATCCGACTACAGAAATTGTGAAATTCTAAATTTCATAATCCTGTAAATCGCAAACTCGTTATCACTCGAACAGTGCGATTTACGGGCGGATTATTTCAATTTGAATTTCTTACAATTTCTTACGAACGGAACGCTTACTTTTGGATTTTGTAACTTTGTCAACAGCCTGAGTCCCTATTATGAGGGGCTTTTTGTGAAAACTAATTACAAAAGAAAAGATATAAAGAAAAAATAAAACGATTTATAAGCAGGTTTATTGGCTTTGCAATCATATAAGAAATATTCGATAAAAAGTTTCTTAATCTAATAAAATAAAACCACCAAAGAGGAGAATCTCTTTTGGTGGTTTTTATTATTAGAATATCATATTTACAAACATGATGGCAAGAGGCATTAGGAGTACTGTAACAAGACCTGCTATAGCTATAGAAAGTCCAGAAAGTGCACCTTGAACCTCACCCATTTTTCTAGCTTCTGATGTACCAACAGCGTGGCTTGCTGTACCTATGGCAACACCTTGGGCAACTGGGTCTTTGATTCTAAATAATTTTACAATAAATGGAGCGATTACTGCGCCTGTTACTCCTCTAATAACTACTGCTATGGCAGTTAGTCCAACAAGACCATTGTATTCACCTGATAAGGAAATAGCTATAGCTGTTGTTATTGATTGAGGAACTAGAGATGGAACTAAATCTGCGCCAATGCCAAATACTTTTGCAAGTATAGCAGCAAGAATCATTGAAATGATTGATCCACAAATTACTCCGACTAAAACTGGAAGGAGATTTTTCTTTAAAGTATCTAGGTTTAGATATAAGTCTATAACCATGGCTACTGTAGCTGGTCCTATAAAGAAAGCTATAAAGTCTCCACCTTTTTTATAATACTCATAAGGGATACCTGTTGCGGCTAAAAATCCAATTATGATAAGTATAGCAAGTAGGAGAGGGTTAGCTATAGGACTTTTTACTTTAGAATTGATCCATTTTCCAATTTCATAAGCAGCGAAGGATAGAATTATACCAAAGTATTGGTTGTCTAAAATAGCTTCAAACATTTATTTCCTCCTTTGTAATAGTTGTACTATAGTGCCTGTAAGTCCCATAGTAATAGCTGTACCTATAACAACAAGTAGAACTATAATAAGAACTTTTCCTTTTATAACATCGTAGTTACCAAGGATGCCTACACCAACAGGTACAAAGAGAAATGCTAGGTTAGATAAAATTCCATCACTTGTAGTTTTAACATCTTCTGTTTTTAAAATGTTAAATTTAAGTGCTAGGAATAAATAAAGCATTCCATAAACTGCTTCTGGCACAGGGAAGTTAATTATCCTTCTTGTGATTACGCCTAAAAATAGGCATAAACACAAGATGACAAATTCTTTTAGATATTTCATTTTTTATTATTCGGCAGAAACTACTTTGCCTGGGTTTAAGATCATATTTGGATCAAATACTTTCTTGATACCTCTCATTAGGTCTGTATTGAGATCTCCTTCGAATTGTTTTAGATAAGAAAGTTTACCGTGACCAATTCCGTGTTCACCAGATAATTGTCCGCCAAATTCGTAAGCTTTTTCATAAATTTCGGTTAAGAAACTATCGACTTGGTTTCTAAATTCTTCGATATTTTCCTCATCGTTTGATACAGTGTAGATATGAAGGTTGCCGTCTCCTGCGTGACCAAATGATTGAACATCAAAGTCGTAGTTTTCACCAACTTCATTAACGTATGTCATATAGTCTGCAATTCTATTGATTGGAACAACAACGTCACATTCGTCAACTAATTTGTATTGTGACTCGATAGCTTCTAGGAAAGAGCTTCTTGCTGCCCAAGCGTCTTTGATTGCAGCAGGTGTGTCGGCTACAAATACGTCTATAGCACCATTTTCTACTAGAACTTCTGCAGCTTTTTCCATTAGAGTATCGATTTCGTCTTCGTTATCTCCGTCGAAAGTGATAAGTAGGTAAGCATTGACATCTGTACCATCTATATTTTTAGCAAATGTTTCTTTACCTATATATTTTTCTGATGCAAGAATGATCTTTCTTTCCATAAACTCGATAGCTTGTGGTTTTAAGTGAGATCTAAATAGAACTGGAACTGTAGATATACAAGCTTCTAGAGATTCGAAAGGAACGATAAGACTTACTGTGTAATCAGCTTTTGGAACTATCTTTAGTGTAAGCTCTGTGATTATACCTAGAGTACCTTCAGAACCAATCATAAGGTCTTTTAGTGAATAACCAGTTGATGTTTTAGATACAACTGCACCAAAGTGTGTAATTTCACCAGTTGGCAAAACAACTTCCATAGCTCTAACATAGTCTCTGGTTGTACCATATTTAACAGCTCTCATACCACCAGCATTTGTTGATACGTTACCACCAAGTGTAGCAAATTTTTCACCTGGATCAGGTGGGTATAGATATCCTTGAGATAAGCAGTCTTCAGCTAAGTCATTTAATAAAACACCTGGTTGAACTCTAACTACCATGTTATCTAGGTCGTATTCGATAATCTCATTCATGCCTTGCATGTCAATCATAACACCACCAGATACAGCAACACCAGAACCAACTAGACCAGAACCAGCACCACGAGCTAAAACAGGGATCTTGTTTTCGTTACAAATTTTTAGAATATTTGAAACATCTTGTGTTGATTCAGCCTCGATTAAAACTTCTGGTTTATAAGAACCATAAATAGGCATCTCATCATGGAAATAATCCTCGTTGATTTCATCTCCAAAAAAAACTTTTCCAGAAACAGAATCTTTTAGTTTGGATACGATTTCTTCATTTACTTTGTTGTAATTAGTCATAAATACCTCCTTGACATAACTATCTTTTTTGTCTGTCTTTTTAAGTATATCAAAAAAATAATCAAATGACAAGACACTAAATACAAAAATAAAAAAATATGAAATTGTTTTTTTAAAAAATAAAAAATTAAAAAATATATAAAAATTTACAAGATAAGAATTATAATACAGAAATATAAATTTATTGGAATATAAATTAGCTAGTAAATCATATTCATATATAGAAATAAAATATAGTAGAGAAAACGTTTGAATAGAATTCCTATATGTAGTATAATTAATAAAGGGATGTTGAAGAATTTTATTTTTATACGTCAGATATAGGCTGATTTCTATAAATGCTTCTATAGAACATTATTCTATCTGATGATTAAAAATAAACTTTGATTTTTATTTGACAAATCCCGAAATAATTGTTAGGATAATATCAGGATAATTAGAAATGGATTTGAAAATCTAAGGAGGAATCAATGTATAAATTATCAGAAGAACAATTAGAAATGCAGAAAATGTTTAGAGACTTCGCAGAAAAAGAAGTAGCTCCAAAAGCTATAGACGTTGACGAGAATCACAGATTCCCAGAAGAAAACGTTAAAAAAATGCAAGAACTTGGCTTCTTTGGAATACCTTTCCCAGAAGAAGTAGGTGGTATTGGTCTAGATACTCTTACATACGTACTTTGCGTTGAAGAATTATCAAAAGCTTGTGCTACAACAGGTGTTATCGTTTCAGCTCACACATCACTAGGTACAGATTGTATTAACAAATTCGGTAATGAAGAACAAAAAGAAAAATACTTAGTTCCACTTGCTTCAGGTGAAAAACTAGGTGCATTTGCAC
Organism: Anaerococcus mediterraneensis; assembly: GCF_900128415.1. Lineage (NCBI taxonomy): Bacteria > Bacillati > Bacillota > Tissierellia > Tissierellales > Peptoniphilaceae > Anaerococcus > Anaerococcus mediterraneensis. The sequence continues at coordinate 27,755 of NZ_LT635772.1, read as the reverse complement.
TTACAGAACCAGATGCTGGTACAGATGCCTCAGGTCAAAAAACTGTAGCTGTTAAAGATGGTGATGAATACGTTCTTAACGGTTCAAAAGTCTTTATTACAAATGCTGGTTATGCTGATATTTATGTAGTATTTGCTATGACAGATAAATCTCAAGGTACAAAAGGTATCTCAGCATTTATAGTAGAAAAAGGTACACCAGGATTTGACTTTGGTGCAATCGAAGACAAAATGGGTATCAAAGGTTCTTCAACAATGGAATTAGTATTCAGAGATTGTAGAATCCCAGCTGCAAACTTACTTGGCGAAGAAGGAAAAGGCTTTAAATATGCTATGCAAACACTTGATGGTGGTAGAATTGGTATAGCAGCTCAAGCTCTTGGTATAGCTGAAGGCGCACTAAACAAAGCAATCAAATATGTTAAAGAACGTCAACAATTTGGTAGACCAATAGCTAAATTCCAAAATACACAATTTAAACTTGCTGAAATGGCTATAGATATAGAAAGTGCTCGTCACTTAGTATATAAAGCAGCTTGCTTAAAAGATGCTGGTGAAAGCTACTCAATTGCAGCAGCAGAAGCTAAACTAAAAGCAGCAAGAGTTGCTATGGATGTTACAACAAAAGCAGTTCAATTATTTGGTGGATACGGCTATATTAAAGAATATGAAGTAGAAAGAATGATGAGAGATGCAAAAATTACAGAAATCTATGAAGGTACTTCAGAGGTTATGTTAATGGTTGTATCTGGCGCACTTTTAAGATAAGGAGAGAGGATATATGAATATTTTCGTATGTGCTAAACAAGTTCCAGACACTAATGAGATCAAGATAGATCCAGTTACTAACACTCTTATAAGAAAAGGTGTTCCAAGTATCTTAAATACTTATGATGCTTTTGCTCTAGAGCAAGCCTTAAAATTAAAAGATAAAAATCCTGAAATTAAAATAACAGTTATTTCAATGGGACCTCCTCAAGCAGAGTCTATGCTTAGAGATTGTTTAGCAGTTGGTGCAAACAATGCATATTTAGTAACTGATAGAAAATTTGGTGGATCAGACACACTAGCAACAAGCTACATTATATCTGAAGCTATTAAAAAAGTTGCAGAAACAGAAGGTCAACCTGACTTGGTATTCTGTGGACTTCAAGCTATAGATGGTGATACTGCACAAGTAGGACCAGAAATAGCTGAGCACCTTGACCTACCACAAGTAACATATGCTTACACAACAGAACTAAACGACGAAGGAATCAAGGTTCTACAAGAGGTAGAAGGTGGAGCACAAAATATTCAATGTACATTACCAGCCCTAGTTACCTTTACAAAATATGGAGATGAAGAGCTTAGATATCCAAAAATCAAAGATAAACTAAAAGCTAAAAAAGCTGAGATTAAGCAAATCACTCTTGAAGAACTTGCTGGAAGTATAGACGAAAGTAAGATTGGTCTAAATGGATCACCTACTAGAGTTAAAAAATCTTATACTCCAGAAGTTAAAAAAGAAGGTAAAATATTTGAAAATCTTGAAGCTTCCGAAGCTGCTCAACAGCTACTTGAAGAGCTTTATGATAAGAAGCTTATTTAGGGGGTAATATGTCAGAAGTAAAAAATCTATGGGTTTTAGTAGAAACTAAAGAAGACGGATCAGCTGTTAATGTAGGATTGGAATTATTAAATCCTGGTAGAAAAATGGCTGACACATTAAAAGAAAAACTTGTTGCAGTTATTATAGGTAAAGATGTATCTAAAGCAAAAGAAGAAGTAAAAGATCACGGTGTTGATAAAATAATCACAGTTGAAGGTGATATCTACGAACAATACAGCACAGATGTTTACGCTCATGCTCTATGTACATTAGTAGAAAAATATCATCCAGACACAATATTGATAGGTGCTACCAACAGAGGTAGAGACCTAGGTCCAAGAGTATCATCTAGACTACACACAGGTCTTACAGCAGACTGTACAGAACTTGACGTAGATGAAGAATCAGGAAACGTAAAATGGACTAGACCAGCATTTGGTGGAAACCTAATGGCTCAAATCCTTTGCCCAGATTCAAGACCACAAATGGGTACTGTTAGACCAGGCGTATTCTCTAAAGAAGCTATAGGTAGAAAAGACGAAATCGAAGAAATTTCTGAAAATATCGAATACACAGGACCAATCAGAACAAAAGTTCTTGACTTTATCCCAAGAGATGAAGGTGATGTAGTAGACCTACAAGGTGCAGAATTTATAGTATCTGGTGGCCGTGGACTAGGTGATGCTGAAAACTTCAAACTTATTGAAGATCTAGCAGCAGCTTTCGATGGTACAGTAGGATCTTCACGTGCAGCAGTAGATGCTGGATGGATTTCTCACTCTCACCAAGTTGGACAATCTGGTAAAACAGTTGGACCAAAAGTTTATATAGCAGTTGGTATTTCTGGAGCCATCCAACACTTGGCTGGTATAGGCGCTAGTGATACAATCATCGCAATAAACAAAGATCCAGATGCACCAATATTTGATATTGCTGACTATGGTATAGTTGGAGACCTTTTCGTGGTAGTTCCACAAATAATCGAGAAAGTTAACTCTAGAAAAGCTTAACACTATAAAAAACCACTATTTGATCAAATAGTGGTTTTTTTAAAATAAAAATTATAGAACTGTAAAAACTAGGAATAAATATTCACAATTAATAAAGAAATTAGTCTTAAAATAATCTATGATTTTTATATAAACAAAGCTAAACTATAAGGACAATAACTTTTTTTACAGTTCAATCAGGCTCTAATTGTTGGTATATTTGTATTTCAAAAGAATTTTGAAATACAATGTTAAAAAAACTACAAATAAACATTGACAAAAATATATCAAGTGTTATAATAATGTTAGATTTAGTAAATAGTGGGTATATAATTAATGCTTAATACTATATCTTTATAAGCAAAAGAAAACGATTTATAAAAGGGGGATTTTATGACTTACAAGACACTAAAATATGAAGTTGAAGGTACAATAGCAAAGATTACAATCAACAGACCAGATGCACTAAATGCACTTAATTCAGAAGTATTAGACGAATTAAATCTATTATTAGATGAAGTTGCATCTAATAAAGATCTTAGAGTAGCTATTCTTACTGGTGAAGGCAGATCTTTTGTAGCAGGTGCTGACATAAAAGAAATGTCTACACTATCAGCTATAGAAGGCAAGGAATTTGGTAACAAAGGTCTTTCAGTTTTCAGAAAACTAGAAAAACTTCCAATTCCAGTAATAGCTGCAGTAAACGGATTTGCTCTTGGTGGCGGATGTGAAATTGCTATGAGCTGTGACATTAGAATTGCAAGCTCAAAAGCTTTATTCGGTCAACCAGAAGTTGGTCTAGGTATTATACCAGGTTTTGCTGGTACACAAAGACTTCAAAGACTAGTAGGTCCTGGTTATGCAAAATATTTAATTTATACAGCTAATAATATCAAAGCTGAAAAAGCTTTAGAAATTGGCCTTGTTCAAGAAGTAGTTGAGCCAGAAAACCTAGATGCTAGAGTTAAAGAAATTGCTGAGAAAATAGCTTCTAACGCACCTATAGCAGTTAGACTTGGTAAAGAAGCTATAAACACAGGTGGTCAAGTAGACATAGACAGTGCTATCAAGATCGAGGAAAATCTATTTGGTTTAACATTCTCAACAGAAGACCAAAAAACAGGTATGCAAGCTTTTATAAATAAAGAAAAAGCTGTATTCGAAAACAAGTAATAGTTAAGGAGCAAATAATGAAAATTGGAGTAATTGGTTCTGGTATAATGGGCAGCGGTATTGTAGAAGTTGCTGCAAAATACCACGAAGTTATAGTTAGAGATATAAAAGAAGAATTCTTGGATAATGCAAAAGCTAGAATCGAAAAATCATATTCTAAACAAGTATCTAAAGAGAGAATGACAGAAGATGATAAAAATAAAGCTATTGCAAATATCAGCTATACAATAGAAGTTAAAAATTTAGCAGACTGCGATATAGTTATAGAAGCAGCTACTGAAAATCCAAAACTTAAAAAAGAAATCTTCAAAGAACTAGACGAAGTTGTTAAAAAAGAAGCTATCCTAGCATCAAACACATCTTCTCTATCTATAACAGATATAGCTGCAGCTACTAATAGAGCTGACAAAATTATAGGTATGCACTTCTTTAACCCAGTTCCAGTTATGAAACTTGTAGAAGTTATCAGAGGACTTCACACATCTGATGAGACTAATGATACAATTTTCAAATTAGCTGAAGAATTAGGCAAACAACCAATAAAAGTTAATGAAGGTCCAGGATTTGTTGTAAATAGACTTCTTATCCCAATGATAAATGAAGCAATCGGTACACTTGCTGATGGTATAGCTACTGTTGAAGATATAGACAAAGGTATGCAACTTGGTGCAAACCACCCAATGGGACCTCTTGCTTTAGGTGATTTAATTGGACTAGATACATGTCTAGCAATCATGGAAGTTTTATATACCGAGTTCGGTGATAGCAAGTATAGACCAGCACCACTACTAAGACAAATGGTAAGAGCTGGAGACCTAGGTAGAAAGACCGGTAAGGGCTTCTACGATTATAGTAAATAAGAAAAAAATTAAGGAGATTGAATGGTTAGAAAAGTAGTTATAGCAAGTGCAGCAAGAACACCAGTAGGAGCTTATGGCGGCTCATTTAAGTCAGTGTCAGCTGTTGAGTTAGGTGTAATAGCAGCAAAAGAAGCAATCAAAAGAGCAGGAATAGAAGCAAGCGATATAGACGAAACAGTTTTAGGTAATGTTTTACAAGCAGGTCTTGGACAAAACGTTGCTAGACAAGTTTCATTAGGAGCTGGTATTCCAAAAGAAAAACCAGCAATGACATTAAATATGGTTTGTGGTTCTGGTCTTAGAACAGTATCATTAGCTGCACAAATGATTCTAGCAGGCGATGCTGATGTTGTTCTTGCAGGTGGTACAGAATCAATGTCAAATGCACCTTACCTTCTTCCAAAAGAAAGATGGGGAGCAAGGATGGGCGATGCAAAAGTTGTCGATGAAATGATTAAAGACGGACTTTGGGATGCATTTAATAACTACCACATGGGAGTTACAGCTGAAAACGTAGCTGAAAAATATGGTCTTACAAGACAAATGCAAGATGAACTTGCTGCAACAAGCCAACAAAGAGCTGAAAAAGCAAGAGCTGAAGGAAGATTCAAAGACGAAATCGTTCCAGTTGAAGTCAAGGGCAGAAAAGGACAAGTTACACTCGTAGAAGAAGATGAATATATCAAAGAAGGTGTAACAGCTGAAGGAATTAGTAAACTAAAACCAGCATTTATAAAAGATGGTACAGTTACAGCAGCTAACGCATCAGGTATCAACGATGGTGCTGCAGCTATTATAGTAATGAGCGAAGAAAAAGCCAAAGAACTTGGCGTAAAACCTCTTGCTACAATAGTATCCTATGCATCTGAAGGTGTTGACCCATCTATAATGGGTACAGGTCCAATTCCTACAGTTAGAAAAGCTTTAGAAAAAGGCAACCTAAGCCTAGATGATATTGACTTAATAGAAGCTAACGAAGCATTTGCAGCTCAAGCTCTATCAGTTATCAAAGAATTAGGACTTGATACTGATATAGTTAACGTTAATGGTGGAGCTATAGCTATTGGTCACCCAATAGGAGCAAGTGGTGCAAGAATCCTTGTAACACTTCTATATGAAATGCAAAAAAGAGATTCTAAAAAAGGTATCGCAACCCTATGTATAGGTGGCGGTATGGGTACAGCACTAGTTGTTGAAAGATAGGATTTTTAATAAAGTACGCAAGTTATAACTTGCGTACTTTTTCTTTTTCTATAAAAGATTAATTTTTAATTGTGATTTTTTTCTATGAATTAGGGTATAATAGATCTAAGAAAACGATATTATGAGAGGTATTTATGGATTATAAAAAAATGTATGAAGAAAAATTGATAACCGCAGAAAAAGCTGCTGCGATGGTCAAAGATGGTGATTGGGTTGAAATGGGCTGGGCAGCTCTAACTCCAGTTGATTTTGACAAGGCTTTAGCTGCTAGAGTTGACGAGCTTAAAGATGTTAAAATTAGAGCTGGCGTTGTTCCTTATATGCCACATGTAGGTGCAGCTGATTCGACTGGTGAACATTTTATTTATCATTCTTGGCACACATCTGGACCAGAAAGAAAACTAATAAATAATAATAAAAACGGAGCCTTCTTTATACCTATAAAATATAGTGAAATAGGAAGGTATATATCTGAAAATATGCCAAAAGCAGCTGTAAGTGTTATCCAAGTTACACCAATGGATAAGCATGGAAATTTCAACTTTGGACTATCTTGTTCACATACTATAGATTCATTTAGAAATTCTGATAAAGTTATACTAGAAGTAAATAAAAATGTACCAAGAGCTTTGGGTGGATTTTTGACTCACATAAATATCAAAGATGTTGACTATGTTTATGAATCAAGTAATTATGATATGTTAACCCTACCACAAGCAAAATATGGTGAGGAAGAATTAAAAGCTGCAGCCTTTGTTGTAGATAAATTGCGTGATGGCGATACTATCCAAATCGGTATAGGCGCCTTGCCAGGTGCTATAGGTTCAGAGATTGCAAAATCTGACCTAAAAGATCTAGGTGTTCACTCAGAGATGTATGTTGATGCCTTTAGGGAAATGGCCCTTGCTGGTAAGATTACAGGTATGAAAAAGACCATAGACAAGGGGCGTCAAGCATATGCCTTTGCGGCAGGTAGTCAAGAATTATATGATTATATAGATGACAATGAGGAGCTTATGGCAGCTCCAGTTTCTTATATAAATGATATTGATGTAGTGGCTTCCTTGGATAATTTCGTATCTATAAATACAGTTCTAGAGGTTGACCTTTGGGGACAAGTTTCAGCAGAGTCTGCAGGTACTAGACATATATCTGGAGCAGGTGGAGCATTAGACTTTGTACTTGGAGCTTATAGATCAAAGGGTGGTAGATCAATAATTGCACTTAATTCATCTAGGGTTGGCAAAGATGGCAAGAGGGTATCAAACATAGTACCAACTTTCAAAGCCGGTACCCAAGCAACTGCCGTTAGGTCTAACACACACTATCTTGCAACAGAACAAGGTATAGTCAATTTCAAGGGCCTAACAACTTGGCAAGCAGCAGAAGCTCTTGTAAGCCTAGCTCACCCAGAATGTAGGGAAGATCTGATCAAAGCAGCAGAAGACTTAGGAATTTGGAGAAATACTAACAAGAGAATCTAATAAAAAGAATAGAAAAAAGCGGATTATCGACTGTAATCCGCTTTTTAATTTATTTTTTCTTATAGATTTTTTTGGCAATTCTTGGAGTTTTTAGATTGCTAGTTAAATCATATATAGGTTTTAGGATAATTTTATATTCGGGATTATTTTCTAGGACGAGATTAATAAGGTCTATCATCCATACTGCCACATATTTTCTCAGATAAAAGGCCTGGATTCCGTTGGAAAGTATAGATCTCCTACCATTTATTAAAATATTATAGTCCACACCATCAAAATATTCCAAGAGTTTTTTTCTGTTGCTATCATCTAAAACCAGCTTGTCAATCAGGCAAAGTAGAGATTTCAAATAGATATCCTCCATAGGATTTATAGTGAGATTCACTATATTATTAGGATCTAGGCAAATGTTATCATTAGGGCTTTGGTCTATAGATTTTTTTTCAAAATCAAAAGCTTGCTTATATATTTTTGAAAAAAATGGATTTAATCCATAAGGAAATCTAGATTTTTTAATAGAATCTTTTAAAAAGCTAAGCTCTTCATATCCATTGTCAAAACAAGCTATAAAGATAGGAGAAAGGATGGCAAGGATATAGGCTATTTCATTTTCCTTGTCATTTTCAAATATTATTTTATAAAAAGAATCATTTTCTTTTTTATCTTCTCTTATGAAAACTTCCACCAATTCATAGTTTTCTCCTATATCGAAACTATATACCTTATTAGCTACAAATTTTTCTACTCGCATCTTACCACATCTTCGTACTTGCCCTTTGTGGCCTTTATCAAATCATCTGCCCTAAGCTTTAGGCCGTGTCCGATTTTGCCTGCAGAAACCTTTATGTAGCCCTTATCTTTTGCTCTTATATCAACTATTACAGGAAAATCCTTTTTCATAGCCAAAGATGTAGTTGCACCTCTCTCATAGCCGACGGTGTTTTTTAGTTTTTTAAGCTCTAGCATGGACAATGATTTGACACCTACAGCCTTAGCTGCTTTTTTAAAGTCAATTTCACTAGCAGAATCTATGACAAAAATATAAATGTCACCTTCTTTAGATTTGCAGGCTAGGGTTTTATAAATTATGGCAAGATCATCGCCGTTTTCCTCGGCCAGGTCAGCAGCAGATACAAATTCATGGTCCAAACCGTAGTCTACATGGTCATATTCTATATCCAAATTATCTAATATCCTCATAGCATTTGTCTTAATTTCTTTTTTCATTATTATCACCTCCAAATAATTATACGATAAATGATTTGCTTTCATAATGGGTATAAAAATATAAGTAAAGGAGCTACTATGGATAGAAAAGTTTTTGTAAACTATATATATGATTCTTCTTATTCTATAGAATTTGGAGATTATCTTTTAGTTTTTGACTATGCAAAAGGTATCTTAGATTTATCTGAGTCTAAGAATATAATATTTTTTGTATCTAGCAAAAATTCAGATCATTTTACATCAGAAATTTTTAATATTCCAGAGCTGAAATCTGTCAAATACATCATAAACTCAGACTTAATGAGCCTTAAAAAAGATAATAATATAATATATTTGAACAAAGACCAACTGAGTATGAGAGACCTTAAAAAAATTTATAGGTCAAATCAAGTTACCATTCTTGGTCCTGGAGAAGATATAAATGTAGAAATCAATGAAGATCATTTAGGTATTAGGACAATTGGGTTTGACAAAAAATCCTTGGGATACCTTATCGACATAGGTCCACTTCGTATATTTTACGGAGGGGCCTTGGATTTTGACAAAGTAGAAGGATATGCCTTTGAAAATCTCATCTATGAACTAAGGGAGGAGGAGGCTGATATTATATTTCTACCTATAGATCAGGAGTCTAAAAAATCTAGCAGGTACTATGATAGGATTTTTGGAGAGATTGATAGCCAAATATTCTTTCCATGCAGGATCGGGGGGGTAGAAAAAGAATCTATTGACTTTTCCAAGAAATATTCGGTATATGATATAGATATAAGAAAAATTATAAAAGCAAATGAGAGGATAGAATTAGACCTGGACTACTAGCTAGTAATCGCTACTAGATCTGGTATAATTTTAAGAAATCTAGGTAAAAGATACAAATTTATCTTTAAAATAAATCGAAATTTTTATTGATCTTATTTTGAATATGTATCTACAACCTTAAGGAGTTTAGATGGAAAAAATTGCAATAATGGTCGACTCAGCTAGCGACCTAAATTTAGAGTATGTAAAAAAAGAAGGATTTTATTTCCTACCCTTGTATGTAAATCTTGATGGACAGTTTCTAAAAGATAGGGTGGATATAGGGCCAGATGAGTTTTATAAATGGGTTGAGGATAATCATGCTCTTCCGAAAACATCGATGCCATCACCAGGTGATATTATAAGTTTGATGGAAAAAATCAGAGATGATGGTTATGATAAGCTCATAAGTATAAATATTGGTAGCAAATTTTCTGGTACATATAATGCCTGCAATCTTGCAGAAGTTGAGGGGCTAGAAGTATTTGCTTTTGATACGGGCAACCTAACTATGGCCCAAGGTTTTTTTGCAATCTATGCTAAAAAGCTTGTAAATGAAGGCTATAGCTTTGACCAGATAAAAGAAAAACTCACAGAAAAAATATATGATTCCAAGGTGTTTTTTACTATAGAATCTTTTGAGTATATAGTAGAAGGCGGCAGGGTGCCAAGATCCTTTGGTAAAATTGGAGATGCTTTGTCTGTAAAGCCAATAGTTAAGACAGTCCAACCAAATGGTGGTTTTAAAATAGAAAAAATTGTCAGAGGAGAAAAAAAAGTCTTTAGGCATTTTTTAAAATTAGCCAACAATTATCTGGATGGTGTAAAAGATTATTATTTCTATATAGGTCATGGAGGCTGCTATGAGGTTATTGATAAGCTAAAGGATACATTGTCAGATTTTATCGACAAAGCCAACATATATATAGAAGAACAAATAAGCCCAACCCTAGGTGCTAATACAGGCCCAGGTTTATTTGGTTTTGGATTTTTTATTTTAGACTAGAAAGCTTCAAATCAAGATTGAGAAATTTTATATTTATTTGCCTTTTTTATGTTTTTGTTATATTATTAAATATGAAAGATAAAGTAATTGTTATAAAACATAAGTAAGAGGCCGATATGAAAAACATCACATTAGAAGACATAATAACCTTATCAAATATAAATTTTTATACTAGGATTTTTTCAAACGAATCTAAAAATCAAGAAAAATTAACCTATACAGAATCCATGATAGTAAATATAATTGATTCACTAGAAAAACCAACTGTCAATGAACTTGTTAGGATACTAAATGTTTCCCAGCCAAACATATCCTATAAGATAAACACACTGGTAAGCAAGGGATATGTAAAAAAAGTTCAATCAAAGGAAGACGGTAGGGAGTTTATATTAAAGCTAACAAATAAATTTTTAGACTATAAAAAAATGTCATTTAGCTTTGTAAGTCAAGTTTTGAAAAATCTAGAAAAAAAATTAGATGATGAACAGATAAAGGATATGTATAAATTTTTAGCTCTAATAAAAGAAGAAATGCAGTCATTAGATTGCCAGTACTCTTACCCACAAAAATTGGAAGGTTAAAATGGAAAAAATTGCAATATTAGCTGACTCTACGTCGGATGTAAATGATAATTTAAGAAATAGGGATAATGTCTACATCATCCCTTTATATGTAAATATTGATGGCAAATACCTAAAAGATCAAATAGATATAAGTCCAGAAGAAGTTTTGGTCTATAATGATAATCATCCAGGTGACTATGCAAAAACATCTGCTCCATCTCCTGGAGATATGAAGGAGATTATAGGTCAAATCAGAAATGATGGATATGAAAAGATTATTGTTATAACAATAAGTTCAAAAATGTCTGCAACCTACAACACTTTCAAAAATTTGACAGAAGATGATCCTAATATCCATGTGGTCGATACGAAGAGTGTAGCTCTAATGGGCAGTCTCTATGTGGCATATGCGGATGATCTAATAAAAGAAGGCCTAGACTTTGGAACAATATGTGACAAGCTTGAAAGCTTAGAAGGCAAAAAGATGTTCTATGCCTGGGTTGACACTTTAGATAACCTAGTAAATGGTGGTAGGCTACCTGCACCAGTTGGCAAGGCAGTTTCATTTTTAAATATCAAGCCAATCATAAAAGTAAGCAGTGAAGGAAAACTAGAAATTGTAAAACTAAAAGTTAAAGAAGAGAAAGCTATAGACCAACTCCTAAACAAAGTCAGAAAAGATATAGGAGATAGCAAAAAATATTATCTTGGTATAGGTCATGGTGGTGATTTTGATTTGTTTGAGAGAGTTCAGGATAAAGCGAGTGATCTTATAGAAAATTCTGTTTTTTATAATGGAAATCCTTTTGGATGCGTTGTAAGGACTCACGCAGGCAAAAGATCATTTGCTGTATTTTATTTAAAAGCAGATTAATTTGACAAATTAGAAAACCTATAGTATTATATACTACGTAAACAATAAAGAAGTACCCAAACTCACCTGCTGACACAAGTTTGTAGGTTAATAAGATTAAATTATTAGAGCGGGTACTTTGTGCCCGCTATTTTTATACATTAATTGGAGGTATAACTATAAAAGATTTAAGAATAAATGATGAAATTAGAGCAAGCCAGGTAAGACTGATCGATGAAAATGGTAACCAAATAGGTATAACATCTCTAAAAGATGCCCAAGACATGGCAGATGAGAAAAGACTTGACTTGGTACTTATGAGCCCAAAGGCAAAACCACCAGTAACTAGGATCATGGACTACGGCAAGTTCAAATACGATCAAGAGAAAAAAGATAAAGAAAATAGAAAGAAACAAAAAAATGCTCAATTAAAAGAGACAAGATTTTCTTTAAATATCGAGGATAATGATTTACAAACCAAAGCAAATCAAACCAAAAAGTTCTTAAACAACGGGGATAAAGTAAAAGTTTCTATTAGATTTCGTGGTAGAGAGCTTGGCAGGAAAGAACCAGGCTATGATTTGATGGAAAAATTCAATGGTATGCTAGATGGATATGGCAAGATCGACAAAAAGCCTAAAATGGAAGGTAGATCACTTGTAATGTTCCTAGAACCAAATAATGAAAAAGGAGAATAAAATGGCAAATAAAAACAAAACAAGAAGAGCAGCTGTTAAAAGATTTAAAGTTACAGGCAGCGGTAAGATTATGAGAAGAAAAGCTTACAAGGGACACTTGACAGCTAAAAAATCTCCAAACAGAAAAAGAAGACTAAGAAAAGGCACATTAGTTTCAAAATCAGAAGCTAGAAACATCAGAGAAATTATAGGCGCATAGGAGGGTATAGATGGCAAGAGTAAAAAGAGCAATCAACGCAAAAAAAAGACATAAAAAAGTATTAAAACAAGCTAAGGGTTATTACGGTTCTAAAAGCCTCCTATATAGGACAGCCAACCAAGCTGTAATGAAATCTCTATCATATGCTTATATTGGTAGAAAACATAGAAAAAGAGACTTCAGAAAACTTTGGATCGCAAGAATCAATGCAGCAGCAAGACTTAACGGTACAAGCTATTCAAAACTTATGGGTGGCCTAAAGAAAGCCAACATCAACATCAACAGAAAAATGCTAGCTGAAATGGCAGTAAACGCTCCAGAAGAGTTTACAAAAATTGTTGAGCTTGCTAACAAAGAAGCTTAATGCTAATAGAATCGGTATCTAATAAAAATTATAAGTTTATAAATAAGCTTAGATTAAAAAAATATCGAGATAAAGAAAAATCTTTTGTAATAGAATCTAGAAAATTAGTAGGTGAAGCTATAAATTCATCTGCTAATATAGATTTTATTTTTATAAAAAAAGGTGTGGAATTTGAGTCTTCTTATGAGACTCTTATTTTTGATGAACCACTTTTTGACAAGATTTCTTTACTGAAAAGTCCGGATGGTATAGGTGCGGTTATAAAAAAGCCAGATCCAAAACCTATCACAAGTAGGAAAGTCCTCTTGTTAGATGGGATAAATGATCCGGGTAATCTAGGCACTATGGTAAGGTCAGCAGAGGCCTTTGGCTTTGATGATATAATCCTAGCTGATAATTGTGTAGACCTCTATAACGAAAAAAGCCTTAGGGCATCTATGGGGTCTGCTTTTAGGCTAAATATTCTATCTATGAGTTTAGAAGAAATAAAAAAGCTTAAAAAAACTTACAGGTTTTTATCGGCAGACATGGATGGGATAGACATCAAAACATACCAGGTCCAAGGACCAATAATACTTGCTATAGGCAATGAAGCAAACGGATTAAGCGCTCCTATAAGGGATCTGACTGACGATTTTGTAAAAATCTCAATGCTAGGTTCCATTGAATCTTTGAATGCAGCCATTGCAAGCAGTATAATAATGAATATACTTATGTAATGATTCGGAAAGACCTTTACTATTCTTATCCAGCAAAAAAGGGATGTTGAGAGCCTTTTTAAGTCACGGTAGGGGTATTCACCGATGAACTTTGAGATGAACTAAAGTAGTCGATACGTAATATATGCGTTAAATTTATGAGCGGATTTAATTTTAAATCAATTAAGGTGGTACCGCAGAATACATCTGTCCTTTTTATGGGCAGATTTTTTTATTTGGAGGAAAAATGGAAGAAAATTTAAAACAAGTTTTAGCAAGGGCCAAGGCTGAAATAGAAAAAGCCGGAGACTTAAAAGACCTTGAAGACATCAGAGTAAAATATTTGGGCAAGAAAGGATCGATTACTGATCTTAAAAAATCTATAGCAAAGCTTCCTAATGAGGAAAAACCACAAGCAGGCAAACTCATCAACCAAACAAGTAAGGAGATAGAAGAAATCCTAGCTTATAAAAATGAGGAGATAAAGGCTGAGCTTTTAAAAGAGAAAATAAAAGAAGAAAAAATAGATGTGACAGCTCACTTTGACAAATATGAGTCAGGACACCTTGCTGTCATCAACCAAACTATGGAAGAGCTTGAAAGCATTTTTCAAAATATGGGTTTTGATGTTGTATCAGGCCCAGAACTTGATACTGTCAAGTACGTTTTTGATGATTTAAACAGTCCAAAAAACCATCCAGCTAGGTCTACATCAGACACATTTTATATCAATGATGAAGTTTTGCTTAGACCTCATACCTCTTCTATGCAAATCAGGGTAATGAATGAAGGCAAGCTCCCTATAAAAATGGTTTCTGCTGGTAGGGTTTTTAGAAATGACGAAGTTGATGCAACCCACTCACCAATGTTTCATCAATTAGAGTGCCTAGTTGTAGATGAAAATGTATCTATGGCCAACCTCAAGGCAACTCTTGAGACATTTATAAAAGAAATGTTTGGCGATAAGATGAACCTAAGGTACAGACCTCACCATTTTCCATTTACAGAACCATCCCTAGAAGTAGACGTGACTTGTCCAGCTTGTATGGGAGAAGGTTGCCCTGCTTGCGGAAATACTGGTTGGTCAATGGAGCTTTTAGGTGGGGGCATGGTTCACCCAAATGTCCTTGAAGCTTGTGGGATTGATAGCGAAAAATATACAGGTTTTGCCTTTGGTCTTGGAGTAGACAGGATTGCTATGGTCAAATACGGCCTTGATGATATCAGACTTCTTTATGACAATGACAAGAGATTTATAGAACAGTTTTAGGAGGATTTATGTTAGTACCTTTAATTTGGCAAAAAGATTATATAAAAATAGAAAAAGATTTAAAGACAATTACAGACAGACTTTCTGAAACTGGATCCCATGTAGAAGAAGTTACAATTCACACTTCTGACCTTGATGGCATAGTTTTAGGCCATGTTTTAAAGCAAGAAAAACACCCAGATGCTGATAGGCTACAGGTTTTGACAATTGATGTAGGAAGAGATGAACCTATTACTATAATTACAAATGCAAAAAACACAAAAGAAGGAGACTATCTCCCTGTAATCACATCTGGGACAAAGATGGATAATGGAACTCTTATCGAAGACCACGACTTTTTTGGAATTGTATCCCAAGGTATGCTTACAGCCTACTCTGAGCTTGGCTATGATGATTCTGTAATTCCAAAAGATTTAAGAGAAGGGGTTATAGTTTTAGAAGGAGAATATGAGCCAGGAACTCCTGCAGCTGAGGTTTTATCTTCAAACACTCCAGTTATAGAATATGAAATCACACCAAATAGGCCAGACTGCCTATCAATTATCGGTATGGCAAGGGAAAGTGCGGCAAGCTTTGGTGAGAAAATAAAATTACCAGAAATTGACTATAAAACAAATAACAAAGACATCAGAGAAGTCTTTGATGGCCTAGTTTTAGATACAGAAAATTGCGATCAATTTATCACTCGTGCAATAACAAATGTAAAAATCGAACCATCACCACAATGGCTACAAAACTATTTGATGCTTGCAGGTATGAGACCGATAAATAATATTGTAGATATCACAAACTTTGTCATGCTTGAAACTGGCCAACCTCTCCACGCCTATGACTTAGATAAATTAAATGGCGGGATTACAATTAGAGAGGCAAAAGATGGGGAGATTGTAAAAACAATTGACGGCACAGATAGAAAGCTAGATGATTCTATGCTTGTCATAGCTGATAAGAGCGGAGCAATTGGTATTGCTGGTGTAATGGGTGGTTATGATACAGAAGTATCAGCTGAGACAAAAAATATTATTCTAGAAACAGCCCATTTTAGTGCTGATTCTGTTCGTGAAACTTCTAAAAAACTTGGTCTTCGTTCAGAAGCGTCAACCAGGTTTGAAAAGGGAGTCCCAATAGAAATGGCAGATTTCGCTTCAAGACGTGCCTTACATTTGGTTGATAAGTTAGGCTACGGTGAAATTTATGATGACTTATACCAAGTAGGAAGAGCAGAAAGTGATGAAAAATCTGTCAAACTTCGCCTCTCAAGATTAAAAGCTCTCACAGGTGTTGATTTTACAATGAAAGAAGCTATCCATAACCTAGAGCTTCTAGAGTTTGAAGTTGAAAAACTAGATGAGGATACAATCCTTGCAAAAGTACCTTTCTTTAGACTTGATATAGATATAGAAGCAGACCTCATAGAAGAAGTTGTTAGGCTATACGGTATGGGAAATATCGAGTCAAAGCCACTTGTATCTTCTCTTAAAAAAGGGGAGAGATCTGCTAGTAGACTTTTAAAAGATGACCTAAAACTTAACCTTGTTGGTCAAAAGTTTTCTGAAATAGCTACCTATTCATTTATATCTCCAAGAGATTATGATAGGCTAGAAATAAGCGAAGATTCAAAACTTAGGGACTATATTAGTCTTATAAATCCTCTTGGTGAGGACTTCTCAGTTATGAGGACAACTCAAATAGGTTCTATGCTAGATGTAATCTCAAAAAATATAAAATATGGGCAAAAAGATTTGAGATTTTTTGAGCTAGATAGGACCTTTGTGAAGTCAGGCCAAAAACTTCCAAATGAAAACTTGACCTTGACTATGGGTCTTTATGGAGACTATACCTTCTATGACCTAAAAGATTTCTTCACAGAAGCTATGAGAAAAACAGGCTTTGCTGGATTTGAATATGTGGCAAATGAAAATCTTAAAACCTTCCATCCAGGTAGGTGTGCAGATATACTTTTTGATGGTCAAAGAATCGGGGTTATAGGCGAGATTTCTTATGAAGTTAGGGATGAGTATAATATAAGAAAGCCAGCCCTAATCCTAGAGCTCAACCTATCAGAAATAGAAGAAAAGAGGATAGTTGACAAGAAGTATAAAGCTATAGGAAGGTTCCCTGCTATAGAAAGAGACTATTCTTTTGTAGCTGATAAAGATGTAGAATCAAAGATCATTGAAGATATTATCAAAGAAAATTCTATGGATTTGGTTGATAAAATTGAGCTTTTTGATATTTATACTGGCCAAGGTATAGAAGATTCTAAAAAATCTATATCCTATAGGGTTTGGTACAGGTCATATGAAAAAACTCTAGAAGAAAAAGACATCAAAGGCATAGAAGAAAATATTTTAAATGATTTGAAAGCTAAAGATATTATTTTACGTGCATAGGAGAGAAATGTGAGCGAAATTAGATTAGAAGTCAAAATTGATGGGATAACATATCCACTTGTTAGCAAGGAACCAAAAGAAAGCCTTGAAGAAATTGCAAAATATGTAGATAGGAAAATCAAAGAAGTAAAATCTGATAAGCTCACTTTTGATAGGCAGCTTATCCTGGCCTGTCTAAATATAGCGGATGAATATCAGAAATATAAAAATGAAGCGGAAAATTTTAAAGAAGAAAACAAAGAGGCTATAGAAAAATATCCTACTATAGCAAAAGACTTTGAGGATTTCAAAGAAGAATACCAGCCTTATAAGGAGAAATTCACCTCCTTAGACGAAGAAAATAAGAAGCTAAGGTCAATTTTACAAGACAAGGACCAAGAGCTAATACAGCTTCAAAAGGCTGAAAATGATGCAAGCCAACTAAGGGAAACAATAAAAAAACTTCAGAAACAAGCCATGGACTTAGCAAAAGAAAATGAAACATTGAAAGGAAAACTTTGATGGTCAAAACTGAAATACTAGCACCAGTTGGAAATATGGATATGCTTGATGCTGGTCTTGCAGTTGGTGCGGACAGTTTTTATCTAGGCCTTGATGATTTTGGGGCAAGGGCTTATGCAGAAAATTTCACCCTAGAAAATATAGAACCTGTAATCGATTATATTCACTACTTTGGCAAAAAAGTTTTTGTCACAATGAATACCCTTATAAAAGATTCTGAGATGGATAAGGCCCTTCTTTATGCAGAAAAACTTTACCAATATGGACTTGATGGGCTTTTGATCCAGGATATAGGTTTTTATAATATCATAAAGGACCAAATGCCAGGACTTGATTTCCATGCATCGACCCAAATGGCTGTTAGAGATTATCACGGAGCCAAGGCCCTTATGGACTTGGGTTTTAAAAGAATAGTCATAGCTCGTGAAACACCTATAGAAGAAATTAGAAAAATTTCCAAACTTCCTTGTGAAAAGGAAGTTTTTGTTCACGGGTCTCTTTGCGTGAGCTTCTCTGGAGAATGTCTCATGAGCTCTTATTTTGGCGAAAGATCTGCAAATAGGGGCAGGTGTGCTGGGCCTTGTAGGCAAAAATACGACCTAGTAAGTGACGGTAGGGTTTTGGCCAATGATTATTTTCTAAATATGAAGGACCTAAATGTCATAGATGATATTGACCAGCTACTTGATCTGGGTATAGATTGCCTAAAAATTGAAGGCAGGATGAAATCGCCTGAATACGTCTACACAAGTGTAAGAGCCTACAAAGATAAAATAGAAAAAAATTATTATGATAAGGAAAAACTTAGAGATATTTCCAACAGGGGATACACAAAGGGTTTTATCTTTGGACAAAAGTCTGACTATATCCTAAAAGAATCTGATCCTAAGCATAGATCTGTTGGCCAGGTTGATTTATATAATAATAAGAAATCATTTATAGCAAAAACCGACCTAAAAACCGGGGACAATCTCGAAGTCACAACTGATAGGGGCAAAAAACTCCCGCTAACTTTGACTAGGGATCTCAAAAAAGGCCAGAGATTATTTCTAGACAAATATAGGGATGCCAAGATTGGATCTGATATACTAATCCTAAATTCAAAAACTATCAGAGATGATTTAGAAAAGGGTCTTGATACTTATAAAAATTTAGGGGTCGACCTTGATTTTGTGGCGAGAATTGGACAAAAGGCAAGGCTAATTATGAGCTATAAGGATGTAAGTGTAGAAGCCGAAACAATAAATCTTGTAGAAAAATCTCAGAAAGTTAGCCTTGATGAAGAGTCTATTAGAGAAAACCTAGATAGGTTCAAGGATGAGATTTTTAAGGCCAACAAGATAAATATAGAAATAGATCAAAATATCTTTATGAGAAAAAAAGATATAAACAAGCTGAGAAGAGATGCTATAAATCTTTTAGAAAAGAAAATAGCTGAAAAATATAAGAGAGATCCTATAAAAATCATAAAAAAAGACCTAGCCAAGGATAAAAATTATAAGGCTGAAAAAAATATAGAGCTAATGACAAATGATATAGATCCAGCCCTACTTGGTGGTTTTGACAAAGTTTATATAAAATCTTTTGATGAAAAATATAGGGGCTTGTCCTTATACTTAAACCTTGATGGCCATATTGATTATGAGATAGATGACCTTATAAAATATTTAAAGGAAAATAAGATCGAGGGTGTAGTTTTCAATAACTACAGAGATTTAGATTTTATAGAGGATTTTAAAAACAATGACATAAAAATCAGGATTGGCAGACACCTAAATGTCATAAATTCTTATGCCTTTGATTTTTATTCTTCTTTTGCTGAAAAAATCTCAGCCTCAGTAGAAATTGACCTTGGAACTATAAAAGCAAATGCTGACTCTTATCCAGTAGAAACTATGGTTTTTGGCAGGATTGAACTTATGAATATGGTCCATTGCCCATTTTCTACTATAAAAAAATGTGACCTAAAGGGATGTCCATCTTGTAAATTTGCCCAAGGAAACTTGGTGGCAAAAGATGGGTCACAAATGAAAATTATTAGAAAAAATAATATAAGCAGGATTTATCCACAAGATCCATCAATTTTTGATGAAAATATCCTAGGAGATGGAGTATCTAGCTTGGTTTCAGTTTTTTCTGATGAAGATATTAAAAAATATTTATCTAAGTATACAAATCTAGAATTTAATTATAAAAGAGGAGTTATTTAATGCAAAATAAAAGCTTAGAAGTTTTAGAATATGAAAAAATCTTAGTCAAACTTGCAAAAAATGCTCGTTCACAACTTGTTAAAAATCAAATATTAGAACTTAGGCCTACAAATGACTATGACTACCTAAAAGATGAGTTAGAAAAAACTGCTGCCATGGCCCAGGTCATAGGTAGAAATGGTAATATAGATATTTTTGGACTTTATGATTTTACAGATATGATTGCCTATGTTAGGAAAAATGGGATTTTAGACCCTGCTGATTTATTAAAGGTTTTAAGTCTTCTCAGGGTTTGTACTTACCTAAAAGATTATGGCAAAAATGTAGAAGATCCTTATATAGGAGATTTGTTTGATAGGATTTCTACTGATGATTTCCTAAAAGATGAGATTGATAGGTCTATAATAAATGAAGATGAGATCGCAGATAATGCATCTAGGGAGCTTTTATATATAAGAAGACAATTATCACGCAAGGAAGAAGAGATCAAAAACAAATTAAACTCCTATATAACAAGTTCCAGGTATGATGATGCCCTCCAAGAAAAAGTGGTTTCTGTCAGGGATGGTCGATATGTTGTGCCTATAAAAACAAATAAAAGATCGATCTTAAACGGTATTGTCCATGATAAAAGTGCATCGGGCAATACTCTTTTTATAGAACCTCAGGCTATAGTGGAGCTTAATAACCAGTACAAAGACTTGGAGCTAAAAGAAGATGCTGAGATCAGGAGGATCCTTGATAGGCTTTCTAGATTTGTCGGCAAATTTGACCTTGAGATTTTAGAAAACCAAAAACTCATTGCCAGGATTGATTTTCTCCAAGCCAAGGCCAAGTTTGGTCTTGAAAATGATTATAGTCTACCAAAATTAAATACAGATAAAATAATAAATATAAAAGGTGCTATACATCCACTTTTGCCAGGAAATGTTGTTCCTATCGATGTGGCAATCGGTGGTGACTATACGACCTTGATAATCACCGGACCAAATACCGGCGGCAAGACTGTTAGTTTAAAAACTGTAGGGCTTATTACAATGATGGCCCAAACGGCTTTATTTATACCAGCCGAAGAAGGATCACAAATCAATGTGTTTGATGATATATTCTTAGATATTGGCGATAAGCAGTCCATAGAAATGAGTTTATCAACATTTTCTGCATCACTTACAAATATTGTTTATATTTTAGAAAATGTGAATAAAAACTCCTTGGTTTTACTAGATGAAATCGGATCTGGTACTGACCCTATAGAGGGAGCTGCCCTTGCCATTTCTATTTTGTCATATTTGACAGAAAATGAAGTCATGACTTTTTCTACAACTCACTATAGTGAACTTAAATATTTTGCTATGGAAAATGACAAGGTTATGAATGCCTCTGTAGAGTTTGATGTAGAAACCCTATCACCAACCTACAAATTAGAAATAGGTAGGCCTGGTAAATCAAACGCCTTTGAGATATCAAGGAGGCTGGGACTAGATGAAAAAATATTAGCCAAGGCTCAGAGCCTAATTGGAGATGATACAAAGAATATAAATAAAATATTATCTCAAATCGAGGATGATAAGTCTGAGATGGAGGCTAAAAACAAAGAGATAGAGTCCTACAAGAGACAGATTCAAGCTATAAAAAAAGAGCTAGAAGAAAAATCCAAAGAGATTGACAAGAAAAAAGAAGAGATTATCAAAAAAGCTGAGGAAAAGGCCAATGAGATTTTGGATAGGGCCAATGACCAAAGTCAAAAGATGCTCAAAGAAGCCAAAAAAAGTAAAAACGCCAATACTTCTGATATAGATAGGTCCTTAAACAAGATTAGAAATAGGTACAAGGACTCCTATATAGAAAGACAAGGGGATTTTCTCCAAACTAAAAAATCAAAAAATATACCTGACAAACTCAAAGTTGGGGACATGGTTATAATAGAAGGCCTAAATGAAAAAGCAGAAGTCATAGAAGAGCCTGATGAAAAAGGTGATATAAAACTCCAGATGGGAATTTTGAAGATGGATTCTAATATAAAAAATGTTAGAAAGATCCAATCTGACAAGCAAACTGAGAAAAACATCAATAAAGTGTATAGTGTAAAAAAAGCCATGAATATATCAGCAACCTTAGACCTGAGGGGTCAAAGATATGATCAGGCCATGAGAAATCTAGACAAGTATTTGGATGATGCAATGCTTGCAGGCCTTTCCCAAGCTAAAATTATCCACGGTAAGGGGACAGGGGCACTGATAAAGGGCGTTAGTGAAAATTTGAAAACAGACAAGAGAATCAAATCTTATAGGTTTGGCGATGACAAGGAAGGTGGCTACGGAGTCACAATTGTTATGTTCGTCTAAGGAGGATTAATGAAAGATTATAAAGAAATTATAGCAAAAAAAATACAAGAACAAGATATTGGCCTGGATTATGATACAATCTACCAATTAATAGAAATCCCACCACAAGCAAACATGGGTGATTATTCCTTTCCTTGCTTTCAACTAGCAAAAACTCTCAAAAAAAATCCTGCACTTATTGCAACAGAAATTTCTGAAAATTTAAATCTTGATGATTTTGACCAGATAAAAAATATGGGTCCTTATATAAACTTTTATTTGGATAGGAAAAAATTCGAAAATGAAGTTATAAATTCAATTATAGAAAAAAAAGAAAACTTTGCCAGGTCTGACATGGGCAAAGGCAAGACAGTAGTCATAGATTTTTCTTCAGTAAATATTGCCAAGCCATTTCATATAGGCCATATTAGATCAACTGTAATAGGTGATGCTCTTAGAAATATCCACAAATTTCTAGGCTATAACACTATTGCTTCAAATTATATTGGCGACTATGGTACACAATTTGGAACAATGATTGCAGCCTATAAGCTTTGGGGAGATGATGATAAGATCAACCAAAACCCTATCCAAGAACTACTAAATCTATATGTAAGGTATAATACAGAAGCTAGCGAAAACGAAGAAATGATGGATGCTGCTAGAAAAGAATTTAAAAAACTTGAAGAGGGTGAAGAAGAAGCGACCAGACTTTGGTCTTGGTTTAAGGAAATCTCATTCAAAGAATTTGATAGGGTGTATAAACTCCTTGATATAGACTTTGATAATTACAATGGAGAATCCTACCATTCAGAATTTATTCCAGAAGTAATCAAGGAATTAAAGGAAAAAAATCTCCTAGTAGAATCAGATGGGGCACAAATTATAGACCTATCAGCCTATGACATGCCACCATCAATAATTATAAAATCAAATGGTTCATCAGCTTATATTACCCGTGATATAGCAACAGCCATCAATAGGAAAAAAGAATACGACTTTGACGAAAACTTATATGTGGTAGCCACTCAACAAAACCTACACTTTAAACAATTGTGGAAAATCCTAGAATTAATGGGTTACGACCTATACAAGGGATGTAAGCATATACCATTCGGCATGGTAAGTCTTAAAGATCAGACCCTATCGACAAGAAAAGGCCAAGTTGTTTTTCTTGAAGATGTTCTAAACAAAGCAATAGATAAGACTCGTGAAATCATGGAAAATCGTGATACTACAGTAGAAAATATCGAAGAAGTATCAAAAATAGTAGGAATTGGTGCTGTTAAATTCCAAGAACTTTATAATAACAGGATAAAAGACTATGTTTTTGATTGGGATGAGGTCCTAAACTTCGACGGAGAAACTGGGCCATATGTCCAATACACCTATGCTAGGGCAAAATCTGTCCTCAGAAAGGCAGAATTTGACACAATTGATCAAATAAATATAGAAAAAATAACTAGCGATGATGAGTTTGCCTTAGTTAAAAGCCTACAAGGTTTCGAAGATGCTGTAGTCAAGGCCAAAGAAAAATACGAACCATCAATTATAAGCAGGCAGTTAACTGAAATCTGCAAGAATTTTAACAAGTTTTACAATTCCTCAAAAATAATGGGAGAAGATGAGAAACTACAAGAAGAAAGACTTGCCCTAGCCTATGCCACATCCATAGTTATAAAAACAGGCCTAGGACTTTTGGGAATTAAAACTGTGGAGAAAATGTAATGTACAGGGTCAAAGACTTTTTGCATGTGTCAAAGACTGCTTTTACAGAGACTTTGTCCAAGATAAGCAAATCTTATATGGTATTTATATTTATTTTTATAAATACCATATTTGAAAACAACCATTTCAACCTAGGCCTTGTGGGTGGCGTACTCGGTGGAATAATCAATTATTTCATAGGCATAGTGATTACTTCCTTTGTCCTACAAAGTCTATCCTCAGTTGTAAAATATGGCAATACCGGCAAAAAATCATTAGAAAACTCAATTGGCAATTTCCTGCCATCGCTCCTAGAAACAATGTTTTATGTGTATTTGATAGATATGTTTTCTGATCTTTTGTTGGTCAATTTTCCATTTAAATTTAAATTAGTATTTTATTTTATAATCCAGCTGATCTTATCAGCTATTTATGAAGAGATATACCTAAATGGCAGGTCTGGTATTGATGCTATAAGACAATCTGCAATCTTTGTCAAAAATAATTGTCTTCACTATGGACTTTATGCAGCAATTTTTATACTTTTGGAAATTTTTATGCAGGTAAAATTGGGTATAGGTTTGGGCATTAGCAAGAATACTATCATATACCATGTGATTTATGCCTTAGTCCATACCTTGTTTATGTTGTTTAGAGGTCACTTGTTTAAATATCTCAACCAACATTCATTTAGACAAAGAAAGTTCATGAGAGGATATTAATGACAAAATTAGATTCTTATTTTATAAGATATACAGACAAACTCGCCTATATTGATCTAAAGGATGATAAAAATTATTCGAAACTTAAGGGTCTACCCCTTCCAATATATCTTGATGATATGAAAGATGGGATAAAATCAGGGGATTTTGGCAATGAAATAAATATAGAGATCCTACTTGAGGGGATGCTAATAAATATTGCTATAGATCCTGATTTTAAATTTAAAGATAACTATATAAAGATAATAGAGTCTTACATCAAAAATATAGGAGACTATACGGGTGCTAAGGCTATGAAAATTGAGTCGGAAGATAAAATCAAGGCTACACTTTTAGCAAGGGCTGGCTATATAATAGATGAAAAAAATAATTATAACTCATATATTTACGCTAGGCTCCTATGGCCTATGGCCTATGACGAGGACAGTGATTTTAGGGATAGCTTTGTAAGAAGTGCCCTAGAGATTTTGCAAAAAACCCTATCTTATGATGAGAATTTTGCAATATCCTACTATGAGCTAGGAAATATCTACGCAAACTTAGGTGAATATATAAAAGCAAGGTCATATTATAAAAATGCATTAGCAAAAACCGATGATGACTATGCTAAAGAAGAAATCAGAAATAATATTTCTGTAATAAATGATAATGCTGAAATAGAAGAGGCTTTATATTTTATAGGAAAAAGTAATTATCAAGAAGCAGTTACAATCCTTACTAAGCTCCTTGGACAAGTAAAAAGGGCTGATGCCTACTATTATTTGGGTGTAGCTTATCAAAATCTAGCTCAATATCAAAATTCTATAATGGCTTTTGAAAACTCACTGGACTTGGGTGCAGACTTTAGGGAAATATACAACGATTATGCTATAAGCCTATATCTAGACAAAAGTGAGCTAGAAGCTATTAGTATTTTAAATAAGGGGCTAAAGAAATATCCCCAAGATCCAAGGATGACCTATAATAAAATACAAATAAATTTAGTCATAGGTAACACAAGTCAAGCAAAATCTGACATAGAAGAGCTGCTGACCTATGATGACCTGTCAGAAGAGATAAAAGAAAACTTATTGATCCTTCAAAAACAATATGAAATCAACTAAAAGCTCGTAGAGAGCTTTTTTTTATGAAAAAATTTGACAAAAAGAAAAACAGATGTTATAGTATTAAATGTCGGTACGAGAGATTGACCTTTGAAAAGTAAAAAAATCATAAAAAAATGATAAAAATACTTGACAAAGAAAAACATCTGTGGTACTATATAATAGTCAGCACGTTAAAAGTGCACGACAGTGAACCAATAAAAATAAATATCAATGAATTTTACATTTCTATTAAATAGAAATAAAAAAATCATTAAGAATAACAACTATAACCTAGTTAAATTTCTTTATGTAATGATTCTTGAACAAAGAATTTTAAATCACGCATTTGATTTTAGTCAGATGTAAATGAAATGAAGTCTTGATCAAAGACTCTCATACAAATTTTTTATGAGAGTTTGATCCTGGCTCAGGATTAACGCTGGCGGCGTGCATAACACATGCAAGTCGAACGATGAAACTTAACTGATCTCTTCGGAGTGAATTTAAGTGGATTAGTGGCGGACGGGTGAGTAACGCGTGAGTAACCTGCCTTAGAGAAGGGGATAGCCTTTGGAAACGAAGAATAATACCCTATGAAACCAACACCTCGCATGAGGAATTGGTCAAAGATTTATCGCTCTAAGATGGACTTGCGTCTGATTAGCTAGTTGGTGAGATAATAGCTCACCAAGGCAACGATCAGTAGCCGGCTTGAGAGAGTGTACGGCCACATTGGGACTGAGACACGGCCCAGACTCCTACGGGAGGCAGCAGTGGGGAATTTTGCACAATGGGGGAAACCCTGATGCAGCGACGCCGCGTGATTTAGAAGGCCTTCGGGTTGTAAAAATCTTTTCTATGGGAAGAAAATGACAGTACCATAGGAATAAGGACCGGCTAATTACGTGCCAGCAGCCGCGGTAATACGTAAGGTCCGAGCGTTGTCCGGAATCATTGGGCGTAAAGGGTACGTAGGCGGGTAAGCAAGTTAGAAGTGAAATCCTATAGCTCAACTATAGTAAGCTTTTAAAACTGCTCATCTTGAGGTATGGAAGGGAAAGTGGAATTCCTAGTGTAGCGGTGAAATGCGCAGATATTAGGAGGAATACCGGTGGCGAAGGCGACTTTCTGGCCATAACCTGACGCTGAGGTACGAAAGCGTGGGTAGCAAACAGGATTAGATACCCTGGTAGTCCACGCCGTAAACGATGAGTGTTAGGTGTCTGGAGTAAATCTGGGTGCCGCAGCTAACGCATTAAACACTCCGCCTGGGGAGTACGCGCGCAAGCGTGAAACTCAAAGGAATTGACGGGGACCCGCACAAGCAGCGGAGCATGTGGTTTAATTCGAAGCAACGCGAAGAACCTTACCAAGTCTTGACATATTACGGCGGGATCTAGAGATAGATCCTTACTTCTTCGGAAGACTGTAATACAGGTGGTGCATGGTTGTCGTCAGCTCGTGTCGTGAGATGTTGGGTTAAGTCCCATAACGAGCGCAACCCCTATTGTTAGTTACCATCATTAAGTTGGGGACTCTAACGATACTGCCGGTGATAAACCGGAGGAAGGTGGGGATGACGTCAAATCATCATGCCCTTTATGATTTGGGCTACACACGTGCTACAATGGCAGGTACACAGAGCAGCTAGACAGCGATGTCATGCGAATCTCAAAAAGCCTGTCCCAGTTCGGATTGCACTCTGCAACTCGAGTGCATGAAGTTGGAGTTGCTAGTAATCGTGGATCAGAATGCCGCGGTGAATGCGTTCCCGGGTCTTGTACACACCGCCCGTCACACCATGGAAGTTGGCAATACCCGAAGCCTGTGAGCTAACC